>JACRCU010000503.1 GCA_016218865.1 Deltaproteobacteria bacterium
CCGGTGGCGCTCTCGAGCACCCAGTAGCCGTTCGGGCCGCCGTTGTTGCCCCAGGGCGCCGGCGTGAAGCTGGCGGTGGTCCAGCCGTTGCCCGAGCCCGAGGCGTTGTACGACTTGGTCGCCGACCAGACCATGTTGTTGTCCACGTGCATCTGCGCGCCGTTGCCTTCGCCGTCCCAGCTGTCTACCGCGTAGTAGCGGCCGCGGATCCGGACCTGGCTGTGGGGCATGTTGGTGACGAAGGTCTTGTTGGCGCCGCCGCCGGCGCCCCACATGCCGTGGACGGTGGTGCCGGTGCCGGCCACGCTGGCGTTGGTCAAGGTGCCGTCGCTCCAGCCGCTGGCGTCGGCGGTGTTCTCGACGGCGACGACGGTCCAGCCGCCGCCGTCGGTGGTCATGTCGCAAGTGACCTGCTGGGTCTTGCCGTCGGCGAAGGTGACGTAGTACGGGCCGTCCTTGGACGCGGGCATCTTGGTCAGGATGTCCTTGCAGCTCTGGCCCGGGTTGTTGGAGGTGCCGTAGGGGGCCAGCACGATCGGGTACCAGCTGGTTCCGTTGCAGATGTAGAGCGACTTTGCGGCGTTGTTGTAGTAGGCCGAACCTTCCAGGCGGGCATCGCAGGTCGCCGGCGCGGCATTGGCCGAGTAGAACTGGAACAGGCCGCCCGCGGCCACCCGCTGCTTGCTCAGGGTCTGCATCTGCACCTGCCAGCTCTCGATCTTGCCGTCGGTCGGGCCGGTGCCCTTGCCCAGGTCGGCGACGGTGATGGACCACAGCCCCTTGGGATTTTGGCCGATCCAGGCCGCCAGGCTGGACAGGTTCGCCGAGCTGGCCAGCAACTCGAGCTTGGTGCCGGTCTTTTCGCCGTTGTAGATGGTGGTCTTGGTGCCAGCCGGATCGTACAGGTCGATGCGGACCTTGCTGATGTCCGAGTTGGTCACCGTCACGGCTACGGCCAAGCCTTGGGCGGTGCCGTAATCGCCGAAATTGAGCGAGTCCGACACGCCGGCGCCCAGGAAATCGGGGATGGCGACCGGGGTGGCCGTCGAGGCATTGCTCTCGGTGAACTGGTTGGTCAGCAGGCCGTTCGAGACTTCGTCCAGGCCGTCGGGCGGCAGGCTGGACGCGGACACTCCGCCCGCGACGCACTCCAGGCTGCCGTCGGCCTTGATGCCCTTGACCACCAGGCCGGTGCCGCAGGTGACGCCCACCTTGGCCATCGCGGGAATCGCCAGCAGGTCGGCGAACTTACCCGTGGTCGCCACGTCCGCCAGCTTGGGAGTGCCCGCCAGGTCGTTGTACTGGCCGGTGGCCGCCACCTTGGCCAGGGCCGAAGCTTGCACATACGGCTGCAGCGCCGCGCCGATGGCCGACTGGACGTCCGTCGACTTGGCGTAGCCCTGCAGCGACGTCGCGACATCGGTCGTCTTGGCATAGGGTTGCAACACGGCTGCGTCCAGGTTCTTGGCGGCGATGCAGCCCGAGCAATCCAGGCCTTCGGCCACGCCGGCGCGCAGGGCGTAGGCGATCGACTGCAGGGGGCGCCGCGGCAGCTCGGGGTCGTTGCCCACTTGGATGCCGACGAACGGCGTGGCGAGGCCGGCCAGGACTGCGCTGGTCAGCGGCGTCTTGGCGCCGGCGATCAGGCTGAATTGCCCAGACTTGACCACCACATCCAGCGGTCCTTCCTGCCAGCCGGCGGTGCCGCCCACTTCCTGGCCGTAGAGGCGCAGGGTCAGCTGGTAGGTGCCGTCGGCCGCCGGACCGCCGCTGGCCGACAGCAGCACGCCTTCGATCGCGGTCGAAGTGGGTACCGCAAAAGCTGTGGCGGGCAGGACCAGTGCCGCCAGGGCACTCGCGGTCACAATCAGGGCATTCTTCAGCGCGCGCATGGTGTCCTCGCCATCAAGAAGGTGCCGGCATTGTAGCCAATGCCCGGGCCCGTCACAACTTGGTCGCGGCGGCGCCCGTCCGCTGAAAATCGCTGTAATGTTCTATGGTAGAAAATGGCTGCGATCCTGGCGTGGGCGTGCCCGGCCCTGCTATTCTGGCCTTGGCGGTCGCGGCACCGCCGTTGCGAAGTCATGCGCAATTCCGTCCTTGTTCTTGCGTGTTTGCTGGCGGCCTGTGGCAGCTCCGCGCCCGCTGCCGCTCCCGGTGGCGACGCGACGGCCCAGGCCGAGGTCGCGCCGACCAAGGATGCCGTGGCGACTCCAGACGGCGCGGGGGCGCCGGACACCACGGCCGATGTCGCCGCGGACCCGGGGCCGCTCGCCCCGACCGCCGGCGAGCAGGAGCACCTGAACCTGCTGCGGCAGGCGCGGCAGGCCTCGGCACAGCACGGCGAAAAGCTCTGGCCGGGCTACGGGTTGCATAAGCTGCACCTGTACTGGGTGCACCGCCTGTCGCCGAGTCAGGTGCGCGGGTTCCTGCTGGCGTCGGGCCCGGTTCCGGCGGGTGCCCAGCCCGTTGCGGGTCAGCCCGACCTGTACCGGCTGGACGGGCCGGGAGCCGAGCTGCCCAACAGCGAGTGGGACTCCGCCGAATTCCTCTTGGGCGAGGCGGTGGCCGTGGCGCTGGTAGACGAGAAGCCGGATCTGGGCCGGCCGCAGCGGTCGCTCCGCCGCGCGGGCAATTTGTACTTCGACCACCTGCGCTTCTTCGAGCAGACCTGGCCGCCGCCGCCCGGCTGTGGCCAGACCAACCACTGGAGCAACGATGTCGAGGCGCGCGCCCTGATGTTCGCCGAGAACCTGGCCCTGGGCGCGGCGATGCTGGCCGACGACCCCACCGAGGTCATCCAGCGACTGGGCGATTTTGCCCAGTTCCGCGCGCGCACGTGGGAGCTGGATCCCATGATTTTGACCATGTACGACGCCTACGAGCAGAGCGTGGCGGTGTCGCGCTGGGTGACCGAGAATCTGGCGATCGACCTGGGCCTGCAGTCCACGGCGCGGTTGCGCACGCTGATCACGCAGCAGGTCCTGCGCGCGAACACGGCGCCGATGGCCGAGATGACGCCGCTGATGGCCGACCACAGCTACTGGGTAGGGATGGCGCTGCTCGACTGCGCCCGCCGCCTGGGCTGGGAAGTGGCGCCGACCTATGCCAAGGGCGACACCGTGACCAAGCTGGTGCTCGCCCAGCAGGGCGGTTTCAAAACCGACCTTTTGGCCGCGGCCAAGGCGCGCTACGACTGGGCGGCATTGCTGCAGCGCGCCGACGCCCTGGGACCAGCGACGACGCCAGAAATTACGCCGTAGATTCAGGGGGTAGAAAATGCCCCCCAACTTGCTTGCTGGCCAAGGGCCCGTGCAAAATCTAGTCGATTTTCCACGGCCCCGTTCGCCTGCTGGGTGGGTCGCAAGTGCGCGCCCGCTAACGCGTTCGTCGCACCGCTCCGTTTGATACCTTGATGAGTTGTTCCTACGCGGGGCCTAAGGGGCGATCGCCACCTTGTTGCCGCAGCGGAGCATCTGCGAGCCCCAGTACGGGTTGGCGAGCGGTTCGGCCAACTGCAGCCACTTCTGGTAGGTCTTGGTCATCGTGCACTGGAAGGCCAGCACGCCTTTCTGCGCCTGGGGCTCGGCCGCAACCAGGGTGATAAGGCCGCGCGACCACTCGCCAAAGGCCATGCGCGACAGCTTGAGGTCCGCCGTGCCCGCCACCTTGGCCGCCGCCGCCTGCAGGGCCTTGACCGTCGCCGCATCGCCGTGCAGACCCTTCAGACCCGGCTCGGCCGCCTTGGCTGCCTTCTGCGCCGCCGCCGCGTCGTCCTTGCTCAGGGCTTCGCGCACTGCGTCGTAGCTCTTGATGATCTTCGGCCAATCGCCCTGTTCGGCCGCAGCGACCTGCCCTGGCGCGGCCACCGTCGTCACCATCGCGGCGGCCACCACGGCGCTCGCGAACCCTGCCATCCACTTGCTCATTGTCGTCTCCGTTGGGTGCGGGAGCGGCCCGCGCTGCGGCATTTTGCCACAAACGAACGCTCCAATCGAGGCAACGCCGCGTCGACGCTGCATATTCATGACACTCGCCGCCGGTCCGTGACAAAGCACGTGCGCCCCTTGCCGGCGCCGGCCAGCGTGGCATCCTCGCAGCCGGAGGTGCCGATGCACGCCCTGACCCTGCTGTTGCCGGCGTTGGCGATCCTTGCCATCGCCTATCGCTATTATTCCGCATTCTTGGCCGCCAAGGTGCTGGTGCTGGACGACGCGCGCGCCACCCCGGCCCACCGCCTGCACGACGGCCAGAACTACCACGCGACCCACAAGTGGGTGCTGTTCGGCCACCACTTCGCGGCCATCAGCGGGGCCGGCCCGCTCATCGGCCCGGTGCTGGCCATCCAGTATGGGTACATGCCGGGGTTGCTCTGGC
>JACRCU010000500.1 GCA_016218865.1 Deltaproteobacteria bacterium
CGCCCCAGCAGCTTCGACCTGTCGGCCTCGGGGCTGAGCGCGGTGGTGCCCGACGCGTGGGAACCCGGGACACATGTGGTCGTGGCGATCGTCGAGGGGCCCGACCTGCTGCCGATCGTCGCCACCAGCGAGGTGGTGCGCTGCGCCGCGGCCAAGGGTGGCTTTCAACTGGCCGTTATCTTTGACGAGCTGACTTCGCAGGACGAAAAGAGACTGGCGCACTTGGTCCACACAGCCCGCGAACAAGCCCTGGTCGATCGCTTGGGACGGCGACGGTCCGTGTAGAACATCGATTCGGAACCTCCGACGCGCGGGGCCTTGGAGGTTGCCAATTGATGTTCCAGAGACCTGACCTGGCAGAAAACCGCGGAACGAGTCTGCAGCAATTGGCCAAGTCTCTGGGACCTGCGCTCGCAAGTTCGGGGCGGGTTCAATGCACGTCCTGCACACGTACTAGCTGACCGCGACAGCGGGCAAACGCAGGGGTCGCCCCCACCGTCGAAGGAGTGGGCGGCGCGCCCGCTGGTCCCACAGAAAGGGCTAGTACTACCAGCCACTCGGACACGCTAGAATGCACCCCACCGGATTCACGCGGGAACGGCTTCCCGTACCCGGTTGGCGGCGGGCGAGAGTCAGGCGGGAACCCCGGTTGGGGCCCGAGAAATTGCCAAGGTTTTCAATCCGAATTGGACGGATTTGCTGTGACCCGACGCCGATGTCGAGTTTCTGGTACTAGCTGGGCGTGCCGCCACCGGTGGCGCCGCTGTCAGACGGCCGGCGACGCACCACCTTGCCGGGCGCCGACGAGGGGGCGAGCGCTTCGGCGCGGCGAATGTACATCTCGGTGCTGCCGTCGACCGTGCGGATGAACAATTCGCGCTCGCGGCTCATGCACATATTGAACACGCGCTTGGCGTCGTCGGCGTTGAGCCAGCCGGCGTCGATGCTGACCTGGATCAGTTCTTCGCGGCTGCGGGGACCGGGGTTGGACTTCATCCAGCCGTCCAACTGGTCGACCAGACGGCCGGTGCGCGCCTTGGGCGCGGGCTGGGCCGGCACCTTGGTCACCGGCTTGGCTGCGGGGGCGGACGGCGCGGCCGCGGCGGCCTTGGGCGGCGCCTCGGCCGGCGCGGGACTCGCCGACAGTTCGCCCACCGGTTGGCTGCGCGGACGGCCGGGCAGTGCCGGCTTCTTGGGCTGGCCGGCAGCCGAACTGGCACCCGCACCGGCGGTGGGCTCGGCGGCAGGGGTCGCTACCGGCGCGGGCGCCGCGGCACCCAGAGCCACTGTGCGCGGGCGGCCGGGGGCATTGTCTTGGCGGGGCTGCGGACCGCCGATCGGCCGTCCAGGCTTCTTGACCTCGCCGGTCGCCGCCGCAGGGGCCGGGGCAGCCGGCGGGGCGGCGCTCTGACCGGGGCGCGGCACGGCTTGCGCTGTGGCCACGGCGCTTTCTGGCACCACCATGTGGTCCGCAGGCGAGGCCGCAGCGGCGACGTAGGCCTTGGCACCCGCGCGCGCCGGCAACACCTTGCCCAGGCTGTCGGGCTCGCGACCGACCCAGCGCAGGGCCGAATCCGCGCCGGTGTCGGCTGCCCCACGCCCGCCCTGGTCGGCCTTGGCGGGCTTCGCCCGCGACAGTGCCTCTAGGAACTGGGCGATCGCGTACAGTTCCGCCACCGAAGTCGTCGCCCCGGGTTCGGTGTGGAGGTGGAATCGGTCACCTTCCGACCCCGTGACCAAAAGACCTCCAAAACGCAATTCGAGCTTCATTACGATACTCCCGAGGCAGCCAAGACGGCCGCCTCCCTTGGTTGCGGCGAATCCGCTGGCGCAGCCTCCGCCGAGTCGTGGGCGGGGCGCGGCAGCCGTTCGTCGCGCTGAATGGCGCCGTCGCGGATCACCAGAAGTCGGGTGCCGACGCGGGCGGCTTGTTCATCGTGGGTAACCATGACCACGGTGGCTCCGTGTTCACTGGCCTGACGGCGCAACAGCTGTAGAACTTCGCGACCCGAGGTCGAGTCCAAGTTGCCAGTGGGTTCATCGGCCAAGATGATCGGCGGCGCTGTGACGAAAGCCCGAGCGATCGCCACGCGCTGCATCTCGCCACCGCTGAGTTGCCCGGGTTTGTGGTCCAAGCGGTGCCCCAGGCCAACGTGCTCCAGCAGCGCGCGGGCGCGGGCCCGGTCGTCGCGGCTCGCGGCGCGGCCCATCAACACCGGCAACAGCACGTTCTCCATCGCCGTAAGTGTGGGCAACAGGTTGAAAAATTGGAAGATCAAGCCGATGCGATTGCGGCGGAACAGGGTCACTTGGTCGTCGCTGAGCGTGGCGATCGGCCGACCGTCCAGGATGATGGAGCCGCTGGTGGGGCGATCGAGGGCACTCAGCAGGTTCAGCAGAGTCGACTTGCCGCTGCCGGAAGGCCCCATAATCGAAACGAATTCGCCGGGCGAAATGGTCAAGCTGATGTCGCGGAGAGCCTCGACGGGCACATCTCCGTGATCATAGCGTTTGCTGACATGTTGAAGTTCAATCATAGACGGCGCGCCACTACCCTGCCCGCATCCTGCACGCGCGCGATCGGCCAGTCAAGACCCAACCGTTGCCGGCCCGCGTATAAGAGTCTGCACAGTGTTGGGTGCGGCGCCGGTGGGCGACGCCAGTGGCTGGCCCCGTCGCGCGGTGCGCAGCCGGCCGTGGCCACCCCGCCGAACTGCGGCGCTGTCTACGGATGGCCCAAAACGGTGGGGAACCTTGGCGCATTGGCCGCAGGGCCCGCGGTGGGCTCCGATCCTGCGCACCCCAGCGGCTTCGCGCGCGAACGGCGGTCCGGTCCCGGTTGGCAACGGGCGAGAATCAGGGGGATCAGGCTCGGGCGCGGAGAATTGCGCAGGTTTCTGATCCCAATTGGACGGCATTGGCATCAAGCGCCGAGCCGCTCGACGCGCACGGCGCAGACCTTGTACTCGGCGGTTCCGGTGATCGGATCGCCCTTGTCGATGGTGAGCAAGTTGGTTCGAGTAGCCGTGGCAAAGTTGTGCATGGGCATCCAAACCAGACCGTGCCGCACCCGCGGGCTGACCAGCACGGGTACCTCGACCTGACCGCGGCGCGACACGACCCGCACCAGTTCGCCGTCGGCAACCCCCAAGTCCTTGGCGTCCCTTCGCGACATCTCTACGAAATTGCTAGAGAACTTCATGTTCGGCCCGCGGTCGCGGCGGGTCTGGTTGCCGGCGTTGTAGTGGTACAGGACCCGCCCAGTCGACAGGACCAGCGGATACTCCGCGCTGGTGGGCTCGACCGGCGGGCGATAGGCCACCGCGTGCAGCAACACCTTGCCACGCATCGGCGCGCCCACGTGCAGGGTTGGAGTTCCGCCGTGCTCGGGCGAGGGGCACGGCCACAGCAGGCCGCCGTCGCGGTCCAAGCGTTCGTGCGAGATCCCCGCCAGCTTGGGGCTCTGGCGGGCCATCTCGGCCCAGATGTCGGCCGGTGTGGCGTAGGCCGGCATCGGATAGCCGCAGGCGCGCGCCAGATCGGCCAGAATCTCCCAATCGGGTCGCGCCTGTCCGGGCGGGGGCACGGCGCGGCGCACCCGCTGGACGCGGCGGTCCGTGTTGGTGAACGTGCCGTCCTTCTCGGCAAAGCAGGCCGCTGGCAGCACCACATGGGCAAAACGCGCCGTTTCGCTGGGGAAGATCTCTTGCACCACCACGAATTCCAGCTCGTTCAGACCGCGCTCCAGCCGGGCAGCATTGGGCTCGGACACCACGATGTCTTCGCCCATCACGAACAGGCCGCGGATCGAACCGTCTTCGATGCCGTGCATGATCTCGTTGAGGTTCAGGCCGCGCTCGGTGGGGATGGCTGCGCCCCACTCGGCCTCGAAGCGGGCGCGCGCGCCGGCGTCGGCCACCTTCTGCACGCCGGGCAGGTTGTCGGGGTGGGCGCCCACGTCGCCGGCACCTTGGACATTGTTCTGACCGCGCAAGGGGTTGAGACCCGCCGATCGCACGCCCAGGTGCCCGGTGATGGCGACCAGGTTGGCCAGGGCAAACACATTGTCGGTGCCGTGGGTGTGCTCGGTGATGCCCAATGTGTAGAAGATCGCAGCCTTTTTGGTGGTCGCGTAGGCGCGCGCCAGCTGGCGGATCTGCTCGGCCGGCACCCCGGTGATGGCTTCGGACCGCTCGGGGCTGTAGTCGGCGACCAGGGCCGAGAACTCCTCAAAATTCTCGGTGTATTGCTCGACGTAGGCCTTGTCGTACAGGCCCTCGGCCACGATGACGTGCGCCAGCGCATTGATGAGCCAAACGTCGGTACCGGGCCGGTGCTGCAGGTGCTGCTCGGCCATCTGGGTCAGCCAGATCGCCCGCGGATCGGCGACGAACAACCGCGCGCCGCGGTGCAGGGCCCGCTTCATCTCCATCGCGATGACCGGGTGGGCCTCGGTGGTGTTGCTGCCGATCACGAACATCAGGTCGCAGTCCCGGATTTCCGGAACCGAGTTGGTCATCGCACCCGCGCCGAAGGTGGCCGCCAGACCGGCGACCGTGGGATCGTGTCAAGTTGCCGCGCATTGGTGGACGTTGTTGGTCTGGAACACCGCGCGCGCCAGCTTCTGCACCAGGTAGTTCTCTTCGTTGGTGCAGCGCGACGACGACACGAAGCCCAGGGCATTCGGCCCGTGGCGATCGCGCACCCCCAGCAGGCCCTTGGCGGCGTAGTGCAGGGCCTCGTCCCAGGTGGCGTCGTGCAGCTCGCCGTCGGCGCCGCGGATCTGCGGCTGGCGCAGGCGGTCTTCGTGGTGGACGAAGCCGTAGGCAAAGCGACCCTTGACGCACAGGTTGCCGTCATTGACGGTCTCGCCGGGCGGCGGCGCGGTCACCTGAATGATCTTGCCGTCTTGTACGTTCAGGTCCAGCTGACAGCCGACGCCGCAGAAATTGCAGGTGCTGCGGACCTTCTGCACTGCGCCGGGTTTCTCGAAGCGGGGCGCCTGCTTGGCGTGCATCGCCCCGGTGGGGCACACGTCGACGCAGCCGCCGCACAGCTCGCAGGTGGTGTCGAGCAAGCCGCGGCCGCCGGCGGTGGCGATGCTGGTCTCGGCGCCGCGCCAGGCCAGCTGGATGGCGCTCACGGCCTCGATCTCGTCGCAGTAGCGGGTGCAGCGGGCGCACAGGATGCACAGGTCGGGGTCGTAGGCGACGTACGGATTGGCGTCGACCCCGCGCGGATGGCGCGGCGAGTCGATGGCCAAAAGCCGCTTGAAATCTGTAGTTTCGGCCCAGGTGCGCAGCTCGTTGCCCTGGGTGGTGTGCACCGGCAAGCCGTCCTGGTCCAGGCGGTGGTCGGCCACGTACAGACCGAGCAGGGTGGCGCGGTGGCGCTCGATGCGCGGCGAGCGGGTCGAAACGCGCAAGTCCTGCGAAACCGGCCAGTTGCACGATGGCTGCAGGCGCCGCTGGCCGTCGATCTCGACCAGACAGGCGCGGCAGCAACCGGCGGCGTCCAGACGCTCGTCGTGGCACAGCGTGGGGATGGCGATGTGGTTCCGCTTGGCGACTTGCAGAACCGATTCGCCAGGTTGCGCAGTCAGGGCCTGGCCGTCGATGTGGATGGTGAGCGTGTCAGCCATGGTGGAGCTCCTGGGTGACCGGGCGGTGGCCAAAGTGATGAGGGAAGTGCTGCAGCGCGCTGGTCAGCGGCAGGGCCGCCACTTGACCCAGGCCGCAGATCGAGCCTTCGAGCATTTCCCAAGCGACGTCGCGGACATCGCTGAGCTCGGCCGGATCGCCGCTGGCGAGGTAGCGGTCGAGCGCCTGGCGCATCCAGCGGCTGCCGAGGCGACACGGGGCGCACTGTCCGCAGCTTTCGTGTTCGAAGAAGCTGAGTTGCCAGTGCACGGCCAGCGGCAGATCCACGCTGTCGTTCAGCACCACCGCGCCCGCGCTGCCGAGCATCGAGCCGACTTGGCTGAGGCTGGCAAAATCCAGGGGTCGGCTGCGCTCGCCCATCGGCAGGAAGCCCGACGAGGCGCCGCCCGGCGAAAAGGCAAGCGGCGTGCCGATATAGCCGCCGGCGTGGGCGACCAACTCGTCCAGCGTCACCCCCAGCGGCAGCTCGTACACGCCCGGACGGGCCACATGGCCCGAGATGCAGTAGAGCTTGGCCCCGGGCTCGCGCCGCCCCAGGCTGGCAAAGCGGGTGCCGCCGCGCAGCACGATGTCGGGCACACAGGCCAGCGTCTCGACGTTGTGGATCAGCGTGGGTTGATTGCGGAAACCGCGCTCGGTGGGGAATGGCGGCTTGAGGCGCGGCATGCCGCGGCGGCCCTCCAGGCTCTCGAGCAGCGCGGTCTCTTCGCCGCAGATGTAGGCGCCCTGGCCGCGCACGATGTGCACCTCCAAGCCGGCCAGAGGACCCAAAAGCGCTTGATCGATGGCATCTTGCAGGATGCGGCGCTCGCGCTCGAACTCGCCGCGCAAGTAGATGTAAATCTGGGTGGACTCCACCACGTGCGCAGCAATCGCCAACCCTTCCAAGAGCTTGTCGGGCTGGCGGCGGATCACCTCGCGGTCTTTGAAGGTGCCAGGCTCGCCCTCGTCGGCATTGCACACGACGTAGCGCGTCGGGCTGGGCTGGCTGCGCACGCTGCGCCACTTGATGTGGGCCGCGAAGCCGGCACCGCCGCGACCCTGCAGACCCGAGGCTTGCAGTTCGCGCAGCACCGCCTCTGGCCCCAGCTTGAGCGCGGCGCCCAGGCCGCGGTAGCTGCGGTCGCGCGGCCCACCCAAGTCGATCGGCAGGTTGGGGTCGCTGGGCAGGACGTGGGCGGGCTGGTCGCTGGCCGGCAGAGGCAGCAGCTCGGGACCCACTGCCGCCGGGGCGACATCGCACAGGCCCAGACAAGCGACAAACTCGGTCGCCACGCCCTGCCCCGCCAGCTGGTGGTGCAGGGCATCGGCGCCGTGGAGCTTGCAGGACAAGCCGTTGCACACCAAGGTCTTCTTGGGGTCGCGGCGCAACAGACCGTAGAATGTGCCGGCGCCCCACACATCGGCCTCGGGCACGCCGCTCTGGCGGGCCACCTGCGCCACCGCCAGCGCGGTCGCGCCGCCCTGCTCGGCCAGTTGCTGCAAGATCCCTTCGCGCTGCGCTGACTTGCTCTGCATGCTCGGCCCCTCAGTGGTGGTGGTCGTGCTCGCCGTGGTGGTGATGGTGGTGGCTGCCGGGACCGTGGCCATGGTGGTGGCCGGCTTGGCTGCGCACCTTCACCGCGGGACCCGCAGCGCTGGCGGGACCGGCGGGGCCGTGGCGGTGGCTGTCGCGCTCGCCGTGACCCGCCTCGCCATGGTGGTGCCCGGCATGGCGATGCGGCGAGGCGGTACCAGCAAACTCCATGATCTGCGCCAGGAATCCTCGCGGACCTTGGCGCATCCAGCTGGCCAGGAACAGTAGACCCAAGGCGACAAGGGCCATGGGAGCCAGCGGGCCGTGGTCGTGGTTGTGGACGGTCGCCGCCGCCACGGGGGCCGACGGACCCAGCACCAGGTTGGCCAGGTAGCCGGCGCCAATCGCCAAAAGGGTCATGCCGCCCATGTAGGCCGCCGCCGCGCCGCGCCCGTGGATCCGGCCGAGCATCCCCACCGTGGCCAGGTTGGTCGCCGGGCCGGTGAGCAGAAAAGCCAAACCCGCACCCGGAGATACTCCTGCGGCCAGCAGCACCGCCACCAGCGGCGTGGCCCCCGAGGCGCACACGTACATCGGCATGCCTGCCAGGCCCCACAGCGGTACATCCAGACCGGGCGGAAGGCCGAGCAGGATGCTGCCGGCCAGCATGGGCTGCACGGCGGCGGCCAGGAGCAGGCCAAGGAGGATCCAAGGACCCGTGTGGTCGACCATTTCGACCAGGCCGACCCCGAGCACGGTGCGCAACCGCTCGCGCCAGGTGGCGCCGGCCGGCTTGGCCAGTTCGTCCAACTCGCCGCGCGCCGGGTGCCCGGGATGGCGATCGTCCAAGAAGCCGCCCAGAACCACACCCATCGTCAGCGCCAGGGCAAACGCCGCCACCAACCGCGCCACGGTCATCGCGGACCCCAGCAGCGGCAACGACAGCAGCACGGCGTCCAACCCCAGCTCAGGGGTCGCGACCAGGAAGGCCATGGCCGCCGCCGACGGCACCCCCTGCACCACCAGCGAGCGGTAGACCGGCACCACCCCGCAGGAGCAGATCGGCAGCGGCAACCCAAAGGCCGCGCCGCGACAGGCCCGACTCAACCGCGAGCCGCGCGCCATCCAGCGCACACCCGCGGCCGGCAGATAGGCCTGCACGGCCCCCGCCGCCACGTACGCCAACAGCAGCGCCGGCGCCGAGTCCACCGCCAGATCGACGAACACGCCGATGCGCGCAGCCAATTCGGGCTCTTCCGTGGGCAGCGAGCCGGCGAGCAGCGCCAAGCCGGTCAGCCCGCCCAACCCCGCTGCCAGGCGCCAGCTGCCCGGACCGCGCTGCTTTTCCAGCTGACGCTCGGCGACCAGCGGATGGGGGCGGTGGACGATGACGTGCAGCAGCGAGCCTGCCACCAGCGCCTCGGTCCAGCCCATACCACCGGAAGTATGCAGAAACGCAAGCGAGTCGGCCGCGTACATGCCGCCGCCGGTGGCCACAGCGACGCTCGCCAGCACCGCCGCGGCAAACCCGACGCCATAGCCCGGCGCCAGCAGCCACCAGATGGTCAGCCCCTCTGGCAGCCGGTGCAGCAGAACGGCCGTAGCCAGGTTCGCCGCGGTGTCGCCCTGGGCATGGCCGAGCACCACACCATCCAAGCCGGCGTGCAGGCACAGGCCCAACAGGCCCAGCCCCAAGGCGGCGGTGTGGACGGCCCGCGCGGCGCGGTGCAGCCACATCTCCAGCAGCGTGGGGCCCACAAAGCCGAGCACAGCCAGCAGAACCACCGGCCAGCCGCCCTTGTGGACCGCCTCGGGCAGCGCATCGGTGGCCACCAGGCCGCCCACAGCCACGAGCACAAAAGCGTCGACCGCGTCGAGCAAATGGCGCCAGCGCGCCGCCAACCACACCACCGCGGGGCCGAGCAACAACACCGCCGACGACGCGGCCAACCACTGCCAGCCGTGCAGGCCCGTGCTCAACACAATCCCCTCGCGATCCCCAACTTGTCCTCGCTAGCCGCGGCGCGGCCTCATGCTTGCAGCCAGCGTGCGGCCGGGCGGGCGTAGTAAGTCAGGATCAGGTCCGCGCCCGCGCGGCGGATGGCCAACAAACTCTCCAGCACGACCCGCTTTTCGTCAATCCAGCCGTTCTGGGCGGCGGCCTTGATCATCGCGTACTCGCCCGAGACTTGGTAGGCCGCGACCGGCAGCGTGGTGTTTTCGCGGACCAAGCGGATCACGTCCAGGTACGGGCCGGCGGGCTTGACCATCACCATGTCGGCGCCCTCGCCCTCGTCCAGCGCCAGCTCGCGCAGCGACTCGCGGGCGTTGGCCGGGTCCATCTGGTAGGTCTTCTTGTCGCCGAACTTGGGGGCCGAGTCCAGCGCGTCGCGGAACGGCCCGTAGAAGGCCGACGCGTACTTGGCGGTGTACGAGAGGATCGACACCCCGGTAAAGCCTTCGCTGTCCAGCGCGTCGCGGATCGCCGCCACCCGGCCGTCCATCATGTCCGACGGTGCGACGATGTCCACGCCAGCGCGCGCGTGGCAAAGGGCTTGCTGGCACAGCACTTCCACGGTCTCGTCGTTCAGGATCTTGCCGTCCTGGACGATGCCGTCGTGGCCGTCGCTGTTGTACGGATCCAGGGCGACGTCGCTCAGCACGATCAGCTCGGGCCACTGGCGCTTGAGCTCGGCGATCAGCGTGGGCACCAGGCCCTTGGGGTTGAAACACTCGCGGCCGTCCGAGGTTTTCAGCGCTTCGTCGATCTTGGGGAACAAGATGACGGCGCGGATGCCCTCGGCCCAGGCGCCAGCGACTTCTTGCAGCAGGGCGGCGCGGTCCAAGCGGAAGCAGCCCGGCATCGATCCGATCGGCTCGATGCCCGTGCCGGCGTGGACGAACAGGGGCAGGATGAAGTGCTGCGGCGCCAACCAGGTCTCGGCGATGGCGGCGCGGATCGCCGGCGACTTGCGGTTGCGGCGGGGACGGTAGGGCAAATCGAGCATGACGGCACGCGGGCGCACATCGGTGCGCGGGGCAAGCATAGCAGAGGCAAACCCTGGAGGGGATTGGCTGACGCCGCGCCGTGAGACGCCTGTGACGCGGTGCGTGCGGCGCGCCTACCGCCGGCCGATGCCGTGGTACTCGAAGCCGGCTTCCGAGAACTCTTTGGGGTCCCAGATGTTGCGGCCGTCGTACACCAGCCGACAGCGGGTGGCGCCGGCCAGGTCGCTGGCCGAAAGTCCGCGGAATTCGGACCACTCGGTGACGAGCAGGACCGCGTCGGCGCTGGCCACTGCCTCTTGCCAGCTGGCGGCGTAGGTGATGCTGTCGCCCAGCTCGACCCGCGCCGTGTGCTGGGCCACCGGGTCGTAACCCACGATCTTAGCGCCGACTTTGACCAGCTTGCGGGCGATGGTCAGGCTGGGCGCCTCGCGCATGTCGTCGGTGTCGGGCTTGAAGGCCAGGCCCAGCAGCGCCACGGTCTTGCCGCGCAGGTCCTCGCCCAAGCGCTTCAAAACCCGGCGCGCTAACAGACCTTTTTGCTGATCGTTGACCGACTCGACCGCTGAAAGGATCTCCATGGCGCAGCCGGCGTCGCGGCCGGTGGACATCAAAGCCTTGACATCCTTGGGGAAGCACGAGCCGCCGTAGCCGATGCCGGCGTTCAGGAACAGTGCGCCGATGCGGGCGTCCAGGCCGATGCCGCGCTGCACCGCCTTGACGTTGGCGCCGACCTTGTCGCACAACGCCGCAACTTCGTTCATGAACGAGATGCGGGTGGCCAGCATGGCGTTGGCCGCGTACTTGGTCATCTCGCTGGAGCGCACGTCCACGTGGATCATCTGCTCGGGGCCCCGGACAAAGGGCGCGTAGAGCTGGTCCATCAGGTGGCGGGCCCGCTCCGAGCGCGCGCCGACCACCACCCGGTCGGGGTGGACGAAGTCCTCGATAGCTGCGCCTTCCTTGAGGAATTCGGGGTTCGAGACCACTTCGGCCTCCACACCCGGGCGCTGCGCCAGCCGCTCGTCCAAGATGGCCTGGACCTTGTCGCAGGTACCGATCGGCACAGTACTTTTCACCACCACCGCGGTGTAGCCGGTCAGGTGGTCGGCCATGCTGCGCGCCACGTTGAGCACATGGCTCAGGTCGGCGGAGCCATCTTCCTGCGGCGGCGTGCCCACGGCGATGAACACCGCGTCGGCCTGGCTGATCGGCCCGCTGCCGTCTGTGGTGAAGTGCAGGCGCCCGGCGGCGGCGCACTCGCGCACCATCTGCTCCAGGCCCGGTTCCCAAATCGGAATGATGCCTTGCCGCAGACGCTCGACCTTGCCGGCATCGATGTCGACGCACGTCACGGCGAAACCGCCGCTGGCGAAACACGCTCCCGCGACCAGACCGACATAGCCCGAACCGATGACCACAACTTGCATGGAACCCTCGAACGTTGGCCGTCCGCCAGAGCGGCGGGGCGCGAAAGTGTACGCCAGGGCCGCGCTTGTGTCGATCGCGCTGCGGCCGTTGGCCCCGGGCGTGTCACGCGCTCGTCGTCACGCCGTCTCCAGGCGCGCGAGCGAGGGCACCAGCAGCTGCTGCAGGGCTTGCGGCTGGTCCACGTGCAGCCAGTGGCCGGCGTCGGCAATGGTGTGGACCCGCACGTCGCGACTCTGGATTTGCGCCAGCCGCTGCAGGACGCCCGGGGTCCAGCGCGACGAGCGTCCGCCGCGGACCAGGTCGATGCGCAGACCGGGGGGCGGGCGCTCGAGCACCGGCCAGCTGTCGGTGGCGAAGTACGACGCCAGCATGGGGTCCACCGCCGCCAGATCGAAGCGCCAATACAGCCCGCCCTCGCGCTCGCTGAGGTTGGTGGTCATCCACTGCGCGACCCCCGTGTCGACACCCGCTTGGGCAAAAAGCTCGAGCAATTGTGTGCGACTGTGCAGCGGCTGTGGAATATTCCGCACCTCGTCCAGGACCAGGGCCAGGGCATCGGCATCGCCAGCGCCGGCCAGCTCTTCGTCCAGGGTCAGGTGCGGCAAGGTGTCCAGCACCCACAGCTGGCGCAGGCCCAGCGGCGGTGTTTTGGCCAGCTGCATCGCCACTTTGCCGCCGTACGAGTGGCCGATCACCACCCGCGCCGGCACCTGCCACTCGGCGAACAGGCCCAGCACGTCGCGCACGCAGGCGTCCAGGTCGTGTGGCGGCGGCGCACCCAGCGAATCTCCGTGGTTGCGCAGGTCGGCCACCGCGATACGCCAGGTTGGCCGCGCCCGCTGCAGCTGTACCGCGACGCTGCGCAGGTTGCGGGCCGAGCCCAGGATGCCGTGCAGCAACAGCGCCACCCGCTCGGGCTGCGACGCGGGCCCCTCGACCCAGATGACTTTTGGCAACCATGGCATGGCAAACCTCGCGCCCCAGCCCACTTCCCGGTGGGGCAGCTTGTCAAAAATCGCGCTTCGGTCAAGCTGGGCGGGCGGAGGTGGGCGATGCCCGGGCAGCGGACGAGGTGGATGATCGGGTTGTTCCTGCTTGGCTTTCCGGCGCTGGGCACCGCCGAGCCGTGGCAGCGAGTGGGCGTCGAAGACGGCGTGACCCTGGAAATGCGCGACGTGCCCGGCAGCGATCTCCCGGAGTTTCGCGGCACGGCGATCCTGCCCGCCGGCCTGTACGAGGTGGCGGGCGTGGTCGACGACCTGGACCGCTTCTGCGACTGGAACGCCCGCTGCGTCAAGAACCGCGAGTACGTGCACATCAGCGACTCGGAACGGATTTTCTACATGCGCACCGGCGCGCCGTGGCCGCTCGACGACCGCGATGCGCTGCTCCACGGCAGCGTAGCTGGGCTGGGCACTGCCGAGATCACCGTGCGTTTTCGCGCCATTGCCGATCCGCGCTGGCCGCCGATCGAGGGCTGCGTGCGCATGCCGGTGGTGGTGGGCTCGTGGAAGATGACGCGCCTGGCCGACCAGCAGACCCGCGTGGAGTACCAGGTGCGCGCCGATCCCGGGGGCCACGTGCCGGCGTGGGCGGCGCGGCTGACGGCCAAGCAGGTACCGCGCGACACCATCGCGGGGTTGCGCCGGCACCTGCCCAAGGTCAAGGGGCGCTACCAGGCCTTTGCCGACAAGTGGAACAAGCCAAGCTCGCCGTAGTTTTGCCTATTGAATCGACGCCGCCAGCAAGGACTCGGCGGTGGCGGGGATCGCGTCGATCCCGGTGCCCAGGGCCATCGACAGCGCGTTGCAGATCGCCGGCGCCGGCCCGTCCATGGGCAACTCGCCGATGCCCTTGGCACCAAAGGGGCCGTAGGCATACGGGTTTTCGTCGAAGAGCACGCGAATGGTCGGCACGTCGGCCATGGTGGGGATGACGTAGCTGGTCAAATTGGCATTCCACATGCCGCCTTGCGCGTCGAGCCGCACCTGCTCCCACAGCGCCCAGCCCAGCGCCTGCACCACGCCGCCGGCGATCTGCCCCACCGCCAGAGTGGGGTTGAGCACGCGGCCGATCTCTTGGAAGGCCACGAAGTCCAGGACTTTGGCCTCCATGGTGGTGGTATCGACCTCGATGTCGGCGCCGTAGGCGGCCCAGGCGTAGGTGCCGTAGGCGACGCCCTTGTAGACGGTGTCGTCCCAGATCACGCCGGGCGGCGGGGTGTAGCGGCTCCAGCCTTCCTTGACCTCGGGGCCGAGTTCTGCGGCTTTTTTCAAGGCGTTGCGCAGAGCCTCGGGCTGCCAGGTCGCGCCGCGGGCCACGCTGAGGGCCGAGGGCGCCGGCACCGGGCCCTTGGCCGCCATCTCCGGGGTCAGCAGCCCGGCCTTCTCCAGGTTCAGGACCAGGTCGTCGCAGGCGCGCGCCACCAGGTGCCCCACTACCATCGAGGTGCGCGAGGCCACGGTCGGCCCGGAATTGGGCACTTCCTTGGTGTCGGGCCGTGCCACGCAGACGTCGCCCAGGCTCAGGCCCAGGGCATCGGCGGCGATCTGGGCGAAGATGGTGATGGCGCCCTGCCCGATTTCGGTATTGGCGACGCAGACTTCGACTTGCCCCAGCGGCGTGACGCGCACCTTGCAGCGCGAGTCGAGCATCACCTCGCCCGAGCCGGTGAAGCCGCAGCCGTGCATAAAGGTCGCCAGGCCCAGGCCGCGGCGCAGCATGCCGCCGGTGCGGGCCTGTTCGGCATTGAACGCTTGATACTGCTTGTACTTTTCCGCCCAGCCCAGCTCGGCCTGCACCTTGGCGAGCCAGGCCGGGTAGTCCACGTCTTCGGTGATCACCTGGCCGGTCGACAAGCTGCCGCCGGGCCGCACGAAATTGCGGTTGCGGATGGCGTCGCTGCCGATCCCCAGGGCGTGGGCGGCCTTGTCCAGGTGCCGCTCCATGGCAAAGATGGTCTGTGGCGCACCGAAGCCGCGGAAAGCGCCGTTGGGCGCAGTGTTGGTCAGCACCGCCTTGGACTCGATGCGCACGTGCGGGATCTGGTACGGCCCGGCGATGTGCAGCGTGCCGCGCGACAAAACTACCGGCGACAAGGTCTGGTACGCGCCGCCGTCCATGCGCACCTGCGCCTGCAGCGCCAGCAGCGCGCCGTCGCGGTCGTGGGCGGTGCGGATGCGCGTCTCGCAGGGGTGGCGCTTGGTCGTCGCCTGCATGTCTTCGACGCGGTCGTAGATGATCTTGATGGGCCGCCGCGCCTTCATGGCCAGCAGCGTGGCGTGGCCGGCGATGAGCGACGGGTAGTCTTCCTTGCCGCCAAAGCCGCCGCCAGTGGCGGTCTGGGCAATTTCCACCGCGTCGTCGGGCAGGTTGCACAGGTGCTTGATGGCGGTGTGCACGTAGTAGGGGCACTGCATCGAC
>JACRCU010000501.1 GCA_016218865.1 Deltaproteobacteria bacterium
ACTCGATGGGGAAAGCGCCCGCGTCTTCCTGGGTGTTGAAGAAGATCGGCGCGATCTTGTTGCCCAGGCAGTAGCCGCCAAAGCGCTTGTTCGGCACGAACGGGATGTCGTCGCCCGTCCACCACAGCACCGAGTTGGTGGCCGACTTGCGCGACGAGCCGGTGCCCACCACGTCGCCCACGTAGGCGACCGGGTGGCCCTTCTTCTTGAGTTCCTCGATGATCTGCAACGGCTTTTCGGCCAGACCCGGCCGCGGGTTCTTCAGCATCGCCAGCGCGTGCAGCGGAATGTCGGGGCGGCTCCAGGCGTCGGGCGCGGGCGACAGGTCGTCGGTGTTGGTCTCGCCGGGCACCTTGAACACAGTCAGGGTAATGCTCTTGGGCACTTCCGGCTTGCTG
This sequence comes from Deltaproteobacteria bacterium, assembly GCA_016218865.1. Classification (GTDB taxonomy): domain Bacteria; phylum Myxococcota_A; class UBA9042; order UBA9042; family UBA9042; genus SXRM01. The sequence continues at coordinate 399 of JACRCU010000501.1, forward strand.
GTGAACCACTCGGCGTCGGCCCACGACTGCAGCACCGCCTTGGCATTGCTGCGTTGGGTGTCGCTGCCTTCCTTGGCCAGCTCGGCCACGTCGTGGAAGAAGTCGAACACCAGCAGCGTGTGCGCCAGGCCCTTGGCGGCGATCGTCCCGCAGGCCGCGTCGCCCAGCAGCTCGATGAGCGGCTTGACGTTGAAGCCGCCCAGCATCGTCCCCAGCAATTCCGTAGCCTTCTCGCGGCTCACCAGCTTGCAGGCGGTCTTGCCCTTGGCCACCGTGTCCAAGAATTCGGCCTTGACCTTGGCGGCGTCGTCCACGCCCGCGGGCACGCGGTGGGTCAGCAAGTCGACCAAGAACGCCTCTTCGCCGGCGGGCGGATTGCACAAAAGCGCCGTCAGCTCGTGGGTCTGGGCGGCATTCAGGGGCAGGGGCGGGATGCCCAGGGCGGCGCGCTCGGCGGCGTGTTGACGGTAGGCGGTGAGCATGGGAAACCTCGCAAGTTGGGGCGCGGTCGGGCGCCGCGGCGGCAGTGGTGTAGCGCCAAGTCCGCCGCCATGCAAGGGTCTGAGCCGCAACGACTGTCACCGGTTGTGCTTGTCGGCGCGGGGCACGCAGCCGGGCCATCCTGCCCTGGCGACCGGGGCTGGTCCGATGTGCCGTGATCTCGGCGGACTCAAGGGGGCGCGATGGCGCAACGGCTGATCTCGGCGTGCCTGCTCGGTCAGAATTGCCGCTACGACGGCGCGAGCAAGCCGGCCGCAGCGGTGATCGCCCAGGTGGCGGCGTGGCGGGCGGCGGGCGACGAGGTCGCGGCGGTTTGCCCCGAGGAATTGGGCGGTCTCGGCACGCCCCGGCCAGCGGCCGAGCTGCGCGGCGGCGACGGAAGCGCGGTCTTGAGCGGGGCAGCGCGCGTCGAGCGGGTGACCGACGGCGGCGATGTGACGGCGGCGTTCGTGAGCGGGGCGACCGCGGCGGCGGCGCAGGCTCCGCAGGCGGTTTCGGCGGTGCTGAAGGCCAATTCCCCGTCCTGCGGCTGTGGTGAGACCGCGATCGACGGTCAAAAGCGCCCGGGCGACGGGGTGTTCGCGGCCCTGCTCCGCCAGCGCGGGGTGGCCGTACAGACCGACGAGGACCTGACCGCGGGTGCCGGCCGCTAGCCGCCAGGGCCGATGTTGGTCTCGCACACGCCGGCCTGCAGCGGGTAGCACAGCGCCTCGGGCTTGTCGTAGTTCTCGACCTTGCCGCTGCTGCACGTCACCGCGACCTTGAACTGCGCGTCGTAGCTCAGGGTGTGGGTGCCGTTGGGTCCGGTCACCGAGGTGCCGGCCGGCATTTCGCCCTTGAACTTCTGGATGTACTGCAGGCAGGCCTTGCCGTCCGGGCCGCTGCCGTTGCAGGTGATGCTGCCGTCGCTGCCGGTCACGGCGGTGACGCAGACCAGCTTGCTGCCGTTGGACCAGGTGGTGGTGAAGATCTCGCCGCCGTCGACCTGGGGCTCGGTGACCGCCTCGCAGGTGGCGCCGGGCTGCAAACACTGGATGAACGCTTGGGTAAAGCAGGAGTCGTAGCCTGGCGCGCCGGAGCTGCAGGCGCCGACGTTGCCGGGCGGCGGCGCGCTGACGTCGCTGCTTCCCGCGTCGGCGACGGTGATGTCGACCGCGGTGTCGCTGCCGCTGTCCGCCCCGGCGCTGTCCTGGGCGGCGACGTCGGCCGGCGCGGTGTCGGTGGCGACGCCATCGGGCGCACCGGTATCGGCCTTGGCCGCATCGGCGACGGCGGTATCGGCGGCGCTGTCCGGAACTGCGCTGTCCGGAACTGCGCTGTCCTTGGCGAGCTGGTCGGCCGTGGCGGCGTCCCCGCCAGCCGTGTCGGTGGTGCCGGCGTCCTTGCCGCCCGCGGTGGTGTCGGTCGCGGCCACGTCGCTGGAGATGGCGATGTCGCTGCCGCCGGTGGCGGTGGCGGGGGTGGAGCCGCACGCGCCCAACACGAGCAGGCTGGCCCCCAGGGTGAACGTGCGGGCACCCAAGGTGAGCGGGCAGTGAATGGCTGGGCACAGGTGGCGCATGGATCCTCGTGTCGGTCAAAGGTTTCGCTGGCAGAGCGGCCAGAGTAGCGAGCCGGCGCCGATCCGGCAAGCGGCGCCACACTCCCTGCCGGCACCGGACAACTCGCGACCCAGCCAGGCGACTTGCGCCCAGCGCCTTGACGGTGGCCCGGGGCCAGCGCACATTCCAAGGACGCTGCGTCGGGGTGCGCCGCGCGGAGCTGCCGGGGCCATGCACGTCCACTTGGTGCGCCCGGCCTGGGGCCAGGGTAGGCATTTCCACATGTTCGAGGGCACGCCGCCCCTCGGCCTTGCCTACATCGCCGCCGCGCTGCTGCAGGCCGGGCACAGCGTCACCGTGTGCGACGCGGTGCTCGACGGCTGGGACAACGTCATGCCCTACGGCCCGCTGGTGGCGCGCGGCCTCGCCAACGCCGAGGTGGTGCGGCGCATCCCGGCCGGCACGCAAGTGCTTGGAATCAGCGTCACTTCTACGACGGACTGGCCGCTCGTCACCGACCTGGTGCACCGCTGCCGGCAGGCGCGGCCCGAGCTGAAGATCCTGCTGGGCGGCGAACACCCTTCGGCCATGCCGGGTTTTTGCCTGCAGACCGCGCCGGCCGACGCGGTGGTCATCGGCGAGGGCGAGCACACCGCCGTCGAGGTCCTGCGCGCCTGGAGCGCGGGCCGCGACTTGACCGAGGTGCCGGGTGTGGCCTACCTGGACGGCGGCAAGCCGGTCCTCACCGCCAAGCGTCCGCGGATCCGCGAGTTGCAGGCCCTGCCGCGCCCGGCCTGGCAGCTGTTCGACATCGACGGCTACCAGCGGCGGCGCTTCGTGGGCGGCGCGCTGTGGCAGGGTCGCCGCTCGCTGCCGATGCTGGCCAGTCGCGGCTGTCCGTACCAGTGCACCTTCTGCACCTCGCCGGCGATGTGGTCGCCGCTGTGGCTGCCGCGCACGCCGGCCGATGTGGTGGCCGAGATGATCGACCTCCGCGACCGCTATCAGGTCTACGACTTCTCGCTCCACGACCTGACCACCGTGGTCCGCCGCAGCTGGGTCGAAGACCTTTGCCGCGAAATCATCGCGCAAAAGGTGGGCGTGTCGTGGCAGCTGCACAGCGGCACCCGCCTGGAGCAGGTGGACGCGGCCCTGCTGGACCTGATGCGCCGCGCCGGCCTGGCCTACCTGGTGTTGGCGCCCGAGAGCGCGTCCGAGCGCACCCGCGCCCGCGTGCAAAAGCGCATGAAAACCAGCGATATCCAGCGCGCCATCCGCGACACCGTCGCCTCGGGGATTCCGCTGAAAGTGCAGGTGATGAACGGCCTGCCCGGCGACGAGCACCGCGACGCCCTGGCCAACGTCCGCTTTGCCGCGCAGCTGGGCAAGCTGGGGGTCGACGCGGTGGGCACGGCGATTTTCGCGCCCTATCCCGGCACGGCGCTCTTTGACGAGCTGCTGCAGAAGGGCGACATCGAGCTTGGCGAGGAGCTGATCTTCTTCACGGTGGCCAACAATGACTTCGCCAAGCCGCTGATCCGCGGGCAGCCGCTGAGTGCCGGCGCGACCAAGCTGTATCAGCTGGCGACGCTGGGCAGCTTCGTCGCGGCCAAGGCCGTGTGGCACCCGCAGCAGACCGCCGGCTCGGTGTGGCGGGCGGCGCGCGGCGGGCACGAAAAGCAGTTCTTCGACAAGCTGCTCCGGGCCCTGGGCACGGCGGTGGTGCGGCTGGCGGTGCCGGCGACCAACGGCGAACCGGTCACCTGGCCCCCAGTCGACTACCGCCGCTTTGCCGTCGCCGACCTGCTGCGGCCGTCCGGAAAATAGCGGGCATTTTCTACTGTATGCAATTCAAGCCTTTTTTGCGCTACCAGCTGTAGAACGTCGTCCGCACGTCGAAGTCGGGGTTGGTCGCGCTGTCGCGCCAGGCCACGCCCACCTTGCACGCCGGGTCCACCGCCAGCGCCGGATTCATCTGGTCGCCCGCGGTGCTCGGGTGCACCACCTCGTTCTTGGCCCAGCCCTTGCCCGCCCCCAGGCTGCGGGTGCCGTAGATGTCGTAGTTCTTGTTCGAGCGGAAGTCCTGCCACACCGCGTAGACCACCCCGTAGCACTTGCCGGTCTTGCCCACCACCAGCGACGGGTCTTCCTGGTAGCGGCTGGTCGAGTCGGCCATCATCTCGTCGACGCCGAAGCCCTTGCCCGGCGCGGCGTGGTCGACGTACAGGTCGCCCTCGCTGTCGGTGCGGCGGTCGCTCCAGGCCACCCACAGCGTGCCGTCGGGCGCGACCACCGCGAAAGTGCCGATGCCAACACTGGCTTTGCCGGCCACGTCGTTCACCTGCACCGCCGCGCCAAAGGTGGCGCCGCCGTCGGTCGAGCTGGCCGCGAACAGGTCGCCGTCGAACGACTCCCACACCACCCAGATGGTGCCGTCGGGGGCGATCGCCACCGCCACGCTGTCGTCCTGGCCTTTGGTCTTGACCACTTGCACGGCGGTCGACCACTTGCCGCCGCTGGTCGCCGCGTCGTTGGCCGAGGTGAACGGGTCGTACTGACCGCTGGCGAGACCGCTCCACGCCACCCGCACGTGGTTCGGCTTGTCGGTGGCGATCGACGGATACAGGCCGTTCTCGCTGGTGCTGACGATGTTCTGCGCGGGCAGGAAGTTCTTCCCCGTGGTGGACTGCGCGAACATCACGTTGCTTTTGCCCTCCCACACCGCATAGAAGTTGCCGTCGGTGTCCGAGATGACCGACTGCCCGCCCCAGTAGTAGACCTCGCCCGCCACCGTGTTGACCTGCAGCGGCGCCAGCGCCACGGTCGCGTTCGGATTCACCCACGAAAGCATCAGGTTGCCGGGCTTCTGCACCCAGCTCACGTAGAACTGGCCGTTGCGCGCCGGGCTGACGAACGGGTTCACGGTGCCGTCGGTGTTCTGGTTGACCTTCAGGTCGGTGCCCAGCGGCGCGAAAACCGGCGCTGGAGGGGGCACGTCGGCGTCGTCCGTACCGTCGGCCACATCGCTCGGCGGTACGTCGACTTCCGCTGTGTCCACGGCGGCATCGTAGCCGGCCATGTCGTCCAGGGCATCCCAGTTGATGTCGGGCACATCCGCATCGGCTGCGTCCACGACGTCGGCGGCATCCTCCGCGTCGGCGGCGTCCAAGCCGGCAATGTCGACTTCGGCCAGGTCGGGCGAAACGTCGCCAGCGTCCACGGCATCGGCGGCCACGTCATCGACCTTGCTGTCGGTGCTGTCCTGCCCGCCCGGCGTGTCGCCCGCGTCGCTCGCGCTGTCCTTGCCGCCGCTGCCGTCGCCCGCGGCCGCGTCGCTGCCTGCGTCCAACTTCGCGTCGCTGATGGGAATGTCGAAACCGGACGAGCTGTCCGTGCCGGCACTCGTGCCCGAAGAGGTCGATGAACTGCAGGCGCCGAACAGCAAACCCGCCGCAAGCAGCGCGGTCCAAGAGACAGGGCGGAACATGGCAAAACTCCTGGCGGTGTGACGAGCGCCGAGTGTGCACCCGCGCCGCCGCTCTGCCAAGCCCCTGTCCAACAGGTTGTCGCTGCTAGCTTTTTGGCAAGAACGCCACTGCCACCGCCGCCAGCACCAGCACAAAGGCCAGCAGGTGGTTCCAGCGCGGCGTCTCGCCCAGCCACACGATGGCGAAACCCGTGAAGACCACCAGGGTCAGCACTTCCTGGATGATCTTCAGCTCGAAGGCCGAAAACCGCCCATAGCCCATGCGGTTGGCGGGCACCTGCAGGCAGTACTCCACCAGCGCGATGCCCCAGCTGGCCAGGATCGCCTGCCACAGCGGCACGTTCTTGAACCGCAGGTGGCCGTACCACGCCGCGGTCATAAAGAGGTTCGAGGCCAGCAGCAGCAGAATCGTCGGCATGGTCTACCTGTGCACCAACGGCGCCGGCGTCACCCCTGGGTGGGCCGCAAGCTCGCCCGATGTGGGTCGAGCCGCGGCAAGTTCAATGATTCAGCGATGGACGAAAGGTGCCGGCGTTTTGGGCCCATTCTGGACGAAGTGCTGCACGCCGATGCGCATGTCCTCGAGACCGCAGATGTTCTTGAAGCCGTCGAGCTCGGCGCGCAGGCCCGCTTCCAGGCCCAGGACCGCGCCCGAGCGCATCACCTCGCAGACGATGGCGTCGACCGCCTGGCTGCGGTGGCCGATTTCTACAGTCGGCTCAGTACGTTCGGTGATCAACCCCTCGTCCAGCCGCGGCAACTCGACCTTGCCGGCCGCCGCGTCGGCCACCAGCGCCACCGCCGCGTCCAGCAGCTGATCGGCCGGGAACAGCGCGCGCACCAAGCCGAAATCCAGCGCCTGCGCCGACGACAGCGTGCCCGCCGTCCGGATCAGCTTCCAGGCCCGCTCGAAGCCGATGAGCCGCGGCAGCCGCTGCGTGCCGCCCGCGCCCGGCAGGATGCCCAGGTTCACTTCCGGCAGCCCCGCCAGAGCCTTGCTGCCCGCCACCGCCAGCCGCGCCCGGCAGGCCATCGCCAGCTCCAGCCCGCCACCAAAGGCCAGGCCGTTCAGCGCCGCCACCACCGGCTTCTTGGCCAGCTCGATGCGCCGCCCGACCGACTGCCCCAAATGGGCAAGATCGTAGCCATCTTGTGGAGTCTGCACCTTGGCCAGCGCGCCGATGTCGGCCCCCGAGACGAAGGCCTTGCTGCCCGCGCCCGTCAGGACCAGACCCAGTACGTTGGGTTCGGCCTCGGCCTTGGCCAGCTCGGCGTCGATCTGCCGATAGGTCTGGGCGTTCAAGGCGTTCAGCACCTTGGGCCGGCGGATCGCTATCACCCGCACCACGCCGCCGGCCACCGCCACGTCTTCGACCGAGAGGTTCGGCACGTCGATCGGCTTGCCGGTTTGCGCAAGGTTCTTCAGGGTTTGCGGCACTGCCATGCTCGGGTGGGTCGCCGCGTAGGCCTGCACCAGCTCCAGGGCCTTGGCGACACCCAGCTGATTGGCCAGCCGGCAGGGGCCGATCTGGTCCAGCGCCGTCTCGATGCACAGCTCGAAGTCGCCCAGGGTCACGATGCCCGAGTCCAGAATCCCAAAGGTGATGCCCAGGTACGCAGCGCGCAGGGCGTCCAGGACTGCTCCCTTCCTCTCGGGGGGCGGCTCCGCCGTCTCGCCGCGCCCGCACACCTGCCCCTTGCCGTTCGGCCCCTCGGCCGCCAGCTTGTCCTTCAGCAGTTTCGGCGCCTTGAACCACGGCGTGGGCCACGCGGGGCTGACAAAGCGCTCGTGCATCGTGTCCAGACCGTGCTCGGTAATCGGGTTGCCGCCGGTCAGGTTCATCGCCGTGAACGGCCCCACCGTCATCCCCAGGGCCTCGCGCGCCGCGAAATCGACCTCTTTGATGCTGCCCAGGCCCTCTTCCACGCACAGGCAGGCCGCCTGGAACACGCCCTCGAACACCGGGTCGGCGGCGTAGCCGTAGCGGGACTTCACCGGAATCGCGACCTTGCCGATCGCCTCGTAGAACCGCCGCAGCCAGCGGTCCACCGCCGGGCTGGTGTCTTTGCCGGCCACGATTTCGATGACCACGTTGCGCTCGGCCGGGAAGAAGTAGTGCGCCACCGCCGTCCGCGACTTGTCGCCCAGGTTCGCAAAGATGCGCTCGGGCTCCAGGTGCGAGCTGTTGGACAAGAGGATCGCCCCCGGCGCCACCAGGGCCTCCAACTGCTTGAAGATGCGGCCCTTCAGCCCCTCGTCCTCGGTCGCCGCTTCCACCACCAGCTCGGCGCCGGCCGCCTGGGCGTAGTCGCTGGTAAAGCTGAGGCACGCCTTCATCGCCGCGGCCTGATCCGGCGCAAACGCCCCGGTTTCCTGGCCCTTGTCGATCTTCTTCCAGGTGCGCGCCTGACCGGCCTGCAGCGCCGCGTCCGACACGTCGATGACCACCACCTGCACCCCCGCCGGCTGCAGCGCCTTGGCAAAGTGCAGGGCGATGTCGGGGCCGATCTGGCCGGAACCAATGACAGCGACTTTGGAAATTTGGCGCGACGCGTACGTGAAGGGCATGGCAGTCCTTGGGCAGACCGGCGGTGGTCGGCGGAAGGGCGGCAGGATATGCGGGCGGCCCGGCGCGGGCAACGGTGGCGGCGTCATGGGGCTGTCAGACGGCGCAGAGGGCTGGGCCCGGAGTGCCACCTAGAGCTGTCAGACGACGGCCACCGATGGAGCCGCAGCAAAAACCTGCTATTCTTAGGCTGGTCTGCGCCGGCGGGCCCGCGAGAACGCCATGCACGAACGACTGCCCTGGGTGTGGGACTACGACATCGACGCGGACGAGTTTCGCGCCATGCTCGCCGGGGAGCTTCGGCGCGGACGCCTGGGTCGCGACTGGGCGGCGCTCCGCCTGGTCGAGCACGCGCCCTACGAAGAGATCGTCCAGTGGCTCGGTTTCGCTGCGTTGTCCGATGGTTGGCCGCAGTGGCGCGACAAGGTCCGCTCGCCGTCGCGGAAGCGCGGCCTGGACTTCTTGGTCCAATGGCTGGCGGAGCATCCCCAACCGCGCGCGAGCTAGCATGGACCCTTCGTTCTACGAAAACCGCCTGTACCCGCTTCAGGATCGCGTGCTCGCCACCATGGCACCGGTCGAGGGGGCCTTCTACTTGACCGGCGGCACGGCGATGTCGCGCGGCTACTTCGGCCACCGCTACTCCGACGACCTCGACTTTTTCATGAACGACGACGACAGCTTTGGCCTGCAGGCCGACCGTGTGGTCCACGCGCTTTCGCAATGCCCAGACTGGACGGTGCGGGTGGTGCTCAAAGACGTGCGGTTCGTGCGCCTGAACGTGCGGCAGGGCGAAGTCGACCTGAAAGTCGAGTTCATCAACGACGTTCCCTCGCACATTGGCCCGATCGCAGACCACCCGGTGCTGCGGAGGCTGGATAGCCGCGAGAACATCCTGGCCAACAAGGTCACGGCGGCGCTCGACCGCGAAGAGCCAAAAGATCTTGCGGACATTTGGGCCCTTTGTGTCCTGGGGGGCCTGAGCCTGCAGCGGGCGGTGCACGACGCCGACAGCAAGGCGGCTGGCGTGTTCGCCCCAGACTTGGCGCGCGTGCTCGCGTCCGCAACGGCCGACGACTACGGGCTGATTCGCTGGAAATCGGGTCCGGGGGTCGAGGTGTTCTGCAGAGATCTGGCCAGATTGGCAGAGGAGTTGTTGCTGGCGCCGCTGGGGTGAAAGGTTCGCGACCCCCAGGTCCCGTCGGCTCAGTGCACCCACTCCGCCGGATCCACCGTCTGGCCGTTGTGGCGAATCTCGAAGTACAGATACCGCCCCTTCAGCGACCCGGACTGCCCCACCTCGGCGATGCGCTGGCGCGACTTGACCACCTCGCCCACCGCGACCTTGATGCCCTCCAGGTGTGCGTAGACCGTGTGCCAGCCGTGGCCGTGGTCCAGGATCACCGTCAGCCCGTAGCCGGTCAGCCAGCCGACGTGGGCCACCTTGCCCCAGAACACCGCCCGCACCGGCTGGCCTGGGCCGCCCGAGACGCGATAGTCCAAGCCGCGGTGCAGGGTTACGGTGCCAAAGCGCGGGTTGCGGATCTCGCCGTAGGGCACCTCGATGCGGCCCGACACCGGCGCCAGCAGCTTACCCTGCACCATCGCGAACGTGTACTTGCGCTCGCCCCACTCTTGCAGCGCCTCGATGCGCTCGGTCAGCTGGCGGTTGGCGATGTCCAGGTCGCGGCCGATGCGCTCGTGGTACTTCCGGTCGGCGTCGATCTCGGCGACCAGGGCTTG
>JACRCU010000048.1 GCA_016218865.1 Deltaproteobacteria bacterium
GTTGGCTTGCGGCGCACTCCAGGTCAGCGCAACCGTCGCACCGTTCAGCTTGAAGGTGCCGCCGTTGCTGACGATGCCGCTCCAGATGCAGGTGGCGCCGGCTGGGCACGGGCTGACGGCATCGCTGCGGGTGAAGGTGCCGTTGGCCAAGAACGTGTACTGGCTCGCGTACTTGCCATCTTTCAGGTCGCCCCAGTCGCCGGCCAGCTCGGCCAGGGTGATGGCCTTGGCCTTGTACGCCTTGTCGGTGCAGCAGGAACCCCCGGCCAGGACGCCAACGCCGGCCGCGGCCGCCGAGCAGCTGTTGCCGTAGGTCTTGCCGTCGCAGCCGCACACCGGCTTGTACAGCATGGTGCAGATCTGCGGCTTGACCGCACAAGTGCCCGAGCCGTCGGCCATGCCGCACAGGGCGCCGGGCTGGAAGTTGCAGAAAAGGCCGGCCGCGCACGGAGCTTGACCGCGGCTGCCGCAGCCGGCACCGGGCTGGCCGCCCGCCGAGCAGGTGCCCTTGGTGCAGCTCAAGGCGGCGTTGACCTGCTGGCCCGCGGGGTTGGCGGTCACCACGGCGCGGTAGCTGCCGCCGGCAGTGGGCGTACCGGTCAGCACGGTGCTACCCGACTTGCTGACCGCCGACTTCTGGAAGCTCCAGCCGCTCGGCGCCTTCTTGTACAGCTTGACCTCGATGCTCGACAGCGGCTTGCTGGCACTGACCTGCAGTTGGAAGGTGCCGCCCTTGTTGGCCTCGAAGCGGAATTCGACCGCAGGCTGCTTGGCGGTGCCGCTGGCCTGGCCAGACTGACCGAAGTACAACTGCGTCCAGGTGCTCAGCGCGCCCTCGCCGGTGGCGAAGATCGGCTCTTCGGGGCTACCGTTGGCTTGATCAACGGCACAGCCCTGCAGTGCAGCGAATAGGACCACGGCCACCGGTGCGGCCGCGCCGCCGCCAACAAGATCCTTGAGCCATTTCAACCACTTGTCCATCGCGCCCTCGAAGCCACCCCAGCGGTTGGGGGCCAAGAGGATACAGCAATTTCCAGGGCTCGCCAAGAGGCGGCGCCAGTGCGCCTCTGGGTCCTTGCGCCCCTGCGAAACGAAGCCGTGCGCTTGACCGGAGGGATTGACCGGTTACAACTCAAGCCAAGCCGAATTGACCGGTTAATTATTGGCCACACCTGCACAGTGGCGCTACAGCAGGTGGCCGGCGCCGACCAAAGTTGTCCATCGTGATCCCCGAGTTGTCAACTTCTTGACGTATCGACCGGCTTGGCACGGCTCTTGCACACAGCTGAACGGACCTTCCTGTTCGGGTGGGCGGCTCGCGGCAAATCTGCTGGCGGGCACAAGCAACGCGCCGCAATGCGCACAGGCAAGCGTGGGGAAATCGATGGGAAACAGTAGAATAGCACGGTGGCTGACCAGCGCATTGGCGTTGGTCGTGTTGATGGGGGTAAGCCTGCCGGCCTATGCCCTCAAGTTCGTCTACCTGAGCGGTCACTACCTTGACCAGACCCGACTTGCCGCGCGCGGCGACTCGCAGGTCGGCTCGGACATCGCCCCCGATGACTCCGGCTGGGCTACGGCCATGTCGGTGGTCAACGGCGGTTCTGCCGACTTCATCCTGGTCGGCGAAAATTCGTCGTACTACACCCTGTCGGCTCAGACCAAGACCGACATCAACAATTGGCTCGCCGCGGGCGGCCACGTTGTCTGGCTCGGTGCCCACGGCGGCGAGGTCTCCAAACTCAACGACAACTTTGGTCTTTCGCTCACCTCGGGCGTGATGGACGCCAGCGCGGCGCACATCGCCTTCAAGACGTCGAACGCCATCGGCACCCAATACGCCAATGGCCCGGCTGAGCTGGCCACCCTGAACCTCACCATCTTCTTGCACGGCATCCCCGCCGGCGACGTGCGCTACGAGGACCCCGACGCGGGCACCCAAGGCGGCGTCGCGGTGTTCGAGCACAAGGTCGGCATCGGCTCGCTGACCTACTACGGCTGGGACTTCTGCTGCGGCGGAACCGAGGCCCAAATCGACGCGTGGTACGACGTGCTGCACACGGGCTTCCTGTCGTGCCAGGGCGGCGACACCGACAGCGACGGTCTGGCCGATACCTGCGACAACTGCAAGTACGTAGCCAATCCGTCGCAGGCCGACTGCGACAAGAACGGCGTCGGCGACGCCTGAAGCGGCGAGACCGACCCCGACGGCGACGGCGTCCTGCCTTCGTGCGACAACTGCAACAGCGTGGCCAACCCCAGCCAGGCCGACTGCAACCCCGCCGGCATCGGCGATGCCTGCGAGGCCGATGCCGACGCAGACGGCGTGCCCGACACGTGCGACAACTGCCCCGCGGTGGTCAACCCCGATCAGGCCAATGCGGATACCGACACCCAGGGCAATGCTTGCGACACCGACAGCGACAACGACGGCGTGGACGACAACGTCGACAACTGCCCGACTACGCCGAACGCCAGCCAGGCCGACACCGACAGCGACGGCAAGGGCAATGCCTGCGACGTCTGCCCCAGCGACGCCAACGACGACGCCGACGGCGACGGCGTGTGCGGCTCGACCGTGGAGTGCACCAGCGGCACCCTGGTCATGCTTTTGGACGCTGGCGCCACCACGGGCTACGGCTGCGAAGGCTGCCTGTACCTGTCGGCCGGCCCGTACGCGGGCGAAGTCTTTACCGCCGGCAGCGCGCCGGTCTCGGGCGCGTCGGTCTACATCAACAGCGGTTCCGGCACCGTGACCGCCAAGCTGTACACCAGCAACCCGTACTACGGTGGCGCGACCATGCTGGCCAGCGGCACCGCCGAAGGCATCGCCGGCGCCTACGCCGACATCTTCTGGGCGCCGATCGTGCTGACGGCCGGTGCCAAGTACTACGTCACCTTCGAGAGCCCCTCGACCCAGAACGTGACCTACACCTACGGCGGGTCGACCGATTACACCCACGGCCTGCTGTGGTACGGCAACGACTACTCCTCGTCCGGCTACGATCTGCGCTCGCGCATCTGGTCGGGCGGCTGCCCGGTCGCGGACAACTGCCCCACGGTGCCCAATCCGGACCAGACTGACAGCGATGGCGACGGCAAGGGCGACGCCTGCAACAGCGATCAAGACGCCGACGGCGTGGTCGACAGCAGCGACAACTGCGTCACGGTGGCCAACCCCGGCCAGCTGAACAGCGACGGCGATGCCGAGGGCGATGCCTGCGACAGCGACGACGACAACGACGGCGTGGCCGATGGCAGCGACAACTGCCCCACCATTGCCAATCCGGACCAGGCCAACTTTGACGGCGACAGCAACGGCGGCGACGCCTGCGATCCCGACGACGACAACGACGGCTACCTGGACGCCGCCGACAACTGCCCCTTCTTGTACCACCCGGACCAGGACGACTTTGACCTGGACGGCATCGGCGACCAGTGCGACGACGACGACGACAACGACGGCGTGGCCGACACTGCCGACAACTGCGACTTGGGCGCGAACCCCGATCAGGCAGACCTGGACGGCGACGGCCAGGGCGATCTGTGCGACGGCGACTCGGACGGCGACGGCACCATCAACGAAGCGGACAACTGCGCCATGACGGCCAATGCCGACCAGGCGGACCTGGACGGCGACGGGCAGGGCGACGCCTGCGACGCCGACGACGACAACGACGGCGCGCCGGATGTCGACGACAACTGCCAGTTCGTAGTCAACGCCGATCAGACCAACACCGACGGCGACAGCCA
>JACRCU010000508.1 GCA_016218865.1 Deltaproteobacteria bacterium
GCCAGCAGCCCGTCGAACACCGCCTCCAGGCCGGCGTGGGTACCGCGCACCCCGGCGACGACCGCGGCGGCCCAGTCGAAGTACTCGGCGCGCCGCTGCATGGACCAGTCGGCGGGGGGCGCGGCCAGGATGTCGCGCAGGTTGGCGATCTTGTCGGCCAGCTTGACCAGCTTGGCCCGCGGCGAGGCGTGGGCGGCGTGCTCGATCTGCAGGCGCTTGCGCTCGGCCTTGGGCAGGGACTTGTCGTCGCTCACCTCGGCCACGATGCCGGCGACGGCGGGGCCGAACTCGGCGGTCAGCTCGTTCAGCGTCGTGCCGGTGTCCTCGACGGTGTCGTGCAACAGGGCGCCGCACAAGACGTCGATGTCGTCCACGCCGCCCTCCACGGCCAGGATAGTGGCGAGTGCAAGCGGGTGGTTGATGTAGGCCGAGGCCTCGGCGTCCTTGCGGCGCTGGGTGCGATGGCGATGCGCGGCAAAGCTGGCCGCGGTCAGCAGTTTTTGTAGATCCGTCGCGGTGCGAGTCATTGGGTGCTCCTTGTGTCGATGCCGGGACTGTGCGCCCGCTGCGGCGCCTGCGTCAACCGAATCGGCGGGCAGGGCGCACTCCAGGGTGCTTCCGAGCCACGACCAGAAACCCAAAGTGGGTCGCCACTTTCGCGCCTCGCGCGGCACTGCCCAGTTGCGTGCCGCGGCATGTTGCGAACTTGTTGCAGAGGGTTGGCTGCGGCAACGCTTGCGCGTCGTAGGCCACCGCCACTACCATCTGCGACCTGCGCAGCCCTGGGTGGGACCGGGCGGCTCGCATTCGTCCAACAGCGGAGACTCCATGAACCCCTTGAAGTGGTGCGCACTTGCCGTGCGCCGGCTGGGCCCGTCGGCGCCTGGCGTGCGTTCCCATCGACCTGTTCGCACGGGTGCCCTGCTCGCTGCGTTCGCGCTGGTTGCCGCTGCGCTGGCCGGCTGCGACGCGGAGTCGACGGCGACGGCGGCCCTGGTTGACCAAAAGGCCAAGAACTACCCCGTGCTGAAACCCACCGAGGGGCGCACCTTCGTCAGCCCCAAGCTGACCGTGAAGAAGGGCGCCGACGCGATGCACTGCTGGGTGCCCGACTGGTCCCCGGACCAGGACTACTGGGTCACCAAGTTCACCGCCCACCAGGGCTCGCTGGGCCACCACATCGTGGCGATGCGCTCGGACGACCCGCTGCCGCCCGGCAAAACGTGGGAGTGCAGCTCGGTCGCAGACATGGTGAACCTGCGGCCGCTGGTGTTGCCGGACAACAGCACCAAGGACAGCTTCCAGTTTCTGCCACCGGGCGGCGCGGTCAAGCTCGCCAAGGGCACCTCGATCGTCTTCCAGTCGCACTACAACAACTACGGCGACAGCGACATCGAGATCCAAGACGCCGCCAGCCTGAATTTCACCGCGATCTCGCCGGAGATGGAGGTCAACTACGTGCTGGTCAACGTCAGCAGCATCGCCATCCTGCCCGGCGAAACCACAAGCGTCACCAAGGATTGCGAGGCGCCCGTCGACTTGGACATCGTCGCGACCACCGGGCACATGCACGAGTGGGGCAAGCACATCGAGGTCGACGTGGTGCCCGGCGACGGCAGCAAGCCCCAGCAGATGTACAGCGTGCCGACCTGGACAGCGGAGTACCGCGACGCGCCCCCCGTCACCGTCCTCCACGCCGCAGGCAAAAGCGTACACGTCAAGGCCGGCGACAAGATTCGCGTCACCTGCACCTGGCACAACGACACCGCCAAGAAGATCGGCTATCCGTCCGAGATGTGCACCAGCGTCAACTACTACACCTCCAAGAATCCCAAGGGGTTGATCCTGTGCGACGACTAGCTCCGCTCCTCTTCATCCTGGCCAGCTGCGAATCCGCACCGTCCGCCGTTGGAACCACCGGCAGCCCGAGCGACGCCGCCGGAACCGTGTCCGACGCCGCGAGCACCGGCGGCAAAGCCTGCGTCAGCGCAGTTGCACCCCTCCACGCCTGCCAGGCGCGCTGGTGCGACAACCCCAAGGGCGTCGGCCGGCCCTGCACCAAGGGCGGCGGCGAGTGCAACCTGAACAAGCCGCTCGGCGACGACCTGAACCTGCCCGCGGTCATCTGCACGGCCGCCTACTCGACCGCCGACCAGTTCTGCACGCTCCCCTGCGGCAGCGACGAGGACTGCGGCGCCGGGGCCGTTTGCGCGGGCGACCCCGACAACCCCAAGTCCGGCAAGGGCTGCATGCTCGCGGCCTGCGCCCCCAGCGACAGCACCGCCACCGCCGATGCCGGCAGCCCCGACGCCAGCGGTGGCGACGCGGGCTCGGACTGAAAAACATCAGCTATTCTGCGCAGTAGAAAATGGCTGCATTGCTCCGGCGGCTCTGGTGCGGATGACTCCGGCGACGGCTGCGCGCCGCTGCCCGATGCCGAGGCAGCGCCGACACCCAGTCAGTCACCGTGAACAACGTCAATCATTTTGAGGAGTAGAAAATGGCTGCATCGAGTTTGGGGCGCGCGTTGGGCTTGGGCGCGGCTGCGGTGGCCCTGGCCGGCTGCGCGACCGACGACGGCGAGCCGGCGAGCACGGCCCAGCCCACTCTGGCGTGGGTGCAGGCCAACGTGTTCACCAAGAGCTGCGCGGTGAGCGGCTGCCACGGGGCGGGGTCGCCGGCGGCTGGGCTGAAGCTGACCGACGCGGAGGCGAGCCGCGCCAGCCTGGTCGGGATCGCGAGCAAAGTGGCAGACGGGCAGGGCGGCACGTATCTCCGCGTCGCCGCAAGTGATCCCAGCAAGTCGCTGCTGTACCTGGTGGTCAAGGGCAAGGTCGGCGAGCAACGGCAGATGCCGCCCGGGCTCGCGCTTTCGGCCGAGAAAGTCGAGGCCATCCGCGGCTGGATCGCCGCCGGTGCCCTGGCCAATTAGTCAGCCGCAACGGGGGGTTCGGGCACGCGCATCCGCACCAAGCGCGCGCCCGCGGGGAGCCGGTTCACCGTGTCGACCCAGTCGAACCCATCGAAATGGTAGCGGACCTGCACCGCGGCGCACGCGCCCGACTGCAAGGCCGCGCCAGCGTCCGCCAAGTCCTCTGCGGCGGACAGGTGGGCGTACCCTGGGCCACCTTTGACGGCGACGCTGTGGACGCGGGCGTGGGCCTGCAAGTCCGCGAGCCACTGGGCCAGTTCGCCCGCGTCCAGGCCCAGCTCGTGCACCGGCGGCAAATCCGCGACGTTCAAGGGCGTCTCGCTCACGGCGCCACCGGTGCCAGCGGGTTGCCCACGCTCGCCCGCGGCATCTCGCCGGCCTGCGCGCCCGGTCCCGGCGGCAGCGGCGAGCGCGGCGGCCCCGGGTTCTCTAAGTCCGACTGCAGCGCGTGGCACTGGACGCAGCTGGTCCGCCACGGGTGCGACGTCTTCAGGCCCAGGGCCCCGCCGTCGCCGTGACACGCGGTACACTGGTTCCGCATCCAGGTGGTGTGCGGCGTCGCCGGTGGCGCTCCCGGCCAGGCGCGGCGGCCGAAGCTGGGGCCCCACCAGCCGACGAAGCTGCTGTTGCCGACGCTCTGCTCCAACCGCGCCATCCCCTTGGGCAGCGGCGCGTCGGCCGGCACGTGGCACTGCGAGCACGACGTGTAGTTGGCGTGGCTCGCCTGCGGAATCGGCTTGCCGCCCAGCAGCAGCCCCTCGACGTGGCACGCCCCGCACGCCGCCA
>JACRCU010000506.1 GCA_016218865.1 Deltaproteobacteria bacterium
GCAGTGGGTGAAGCTCAACAAGAATCAGTACAAAGAGGTCACCTACCAGCTGGATGACCGCGCCGCCAAGGTGGTCCGCGAGGTGCTGCAGAAGCACTTGAGCTCCACGGAAGAGGCCCTGGAGAAGCTGCTGCCGCTCTTTCTTGAGACCACGGACGCCAATTTCGCCGAGCGCTACAAGCTGTTCTACGACGTCGTCGCCCCGCACCTGATGCTGTACGCCGTCAAGATTGGCGACAACATGACCATCAAGGGCTTCACGGCCGCCGGCTATCCCACCAGCGTGAACGTCAAGGTCTACGGAACCTTCCGCTTCAAGAGCCTGGACAAGTCCACGCTGGCGGGCTCGGTCAACCTGATGGACCTGATGACCTACCGCGACCTGTACGGCTACCTGTCGGCGGACAAGAAGGCCGAGATCGAGGAGCTGCAAAAGGCCAGCGGCGTCAAGGAGATCAAGCGCGAAGACGCCGAGGCCGAGCTCTTTGGCGGCGGCGGCGAGGAAGTGGTCGACGCGAACGGCCAGACGCCCACCGACGCGCCGGCCGAGGCCACCCCGACTCTGGCCGCGCCCACCGGCCCCAAGCCCAGCCTGGGCGAGCGCGCGCTCACGGCGACCAAGCTGTACCGCGAGGAGCTGGCCAAGCGCGTCTACACTCAGGCCGAAATCGACGCCGGCGTGGTGCGCAACATCGCCATCGTGCTGAAGAAGGGCGTGGACCAGCGCGCGGCAGCCGCGTCGATCCAGGCGCTCATCGACCGCGAAAAGCTGGGCCTGAAAGTGGTGGACTGGCGCACGGCCAGCGGCTTTATCGGCGACTTCTTGTGGGTCATCTACTCCGTCCTCGCCACGGCGCTGGGCATCATCTTCATCGTCGCAATCATCGTGATGAACAACTCGATGGTGATGGCGACCCTGGAGCGCACCAAGGAAATCGGCACCATGCGGGCGATCGGGGCGCAAAAGACCCTGATTCTGCAGATGTTCATGGCCGAGGCCGTGACCATGGCGCTGGTGTTCGGCGCGGTGGGCGCGGCGGGGGCCGGGGCGCTGATTGCGTTCTTCAACGCCAAGGGCCTGCCGGCGATCAACGACGTGTTCGTGTTCCTGTTCGCCGGCCCGCGCTTGTACCCGTTCATCAGCTGGCACCACCTAGTCATTTCGGCGGTGCTGGTCAGCTTCGTCACCCTGATTTCCACCCTTTACCCGGCCTGGCTGGCGATGCGGGTCACTCCGCTGCAAGCCATGCAGGATGCGGAGTAAGCCATGCCGACCCTGCTGCGCCTGGCCGTGCGCAACCTGCTGCAACACAAGCGCCGCACCATGCTTTTGGGCGCCGCCATCGCCACCGTAACGGTGCTGCTGATCCTGCTGCTGTCGCTGCTGACGGGCATGCGCGCCACCATGCTGCGCACCGCCACCACGCTGATGACCGGGCACGTCAACGTCGCGGGTTTCTACAAGATTACCTCGGGTTCTGCGGCACCGCTGGTGACCAAGTACCCGGCGCTGCTCGATGTGGTGAAGAAGAGCACGCCCACGCTGACGCAGGTCACGACGCGGGTGCGCGGCTTCGGCAAGATCATCGCCGACGAGGCGTCGATCCACGGCGTCTTGTCCGGCATTTTGATCAACGAGGAGCCGGCCTTTCGCGAGGTGGTCGAGCTGACCCAGGGCAAGATCGACCAGATGGCCGAGCCCCACGCGCTGATGCTGTTCGAGCAGCAGGCCAAGCGGCTGGGGGTCAAGGTCGGCGACAGTGTCACGCTGTCGGCCAGCACCTTCCGCGGCGTGAACAACACCGTGGATCTGCACGTGGTGGCGGTCGCCAAGGACCTGGGTTTCCTGTCGAGCTTCAACGTGTTCGTGCACGCCGACTCGATCCGCGAGCTGTACGAGCTGGACAAGAACGCCACCGGTGTCATCCAGGTGATGATCAAAAACCCGGACGAAGCCGAGAAAGTGGCGGCCGAGCTGCGCAAAGCCATCGGCGACGCCGGCTACCGGATGATGGATCCGCTGGCGCAGCCGTTCTTCCGCAAGTTCGAGCCGGTCAAGCGCGAGGACTGGACCGGCCAGAAGATCGACGTGACCACCTGGTCCGACGAAGCCGCCTTCATGCGCTATACCCTGGACACCGTTCAGGTTCTGACGCTGGTGGTGGTGACGGTGCTGGTCATCATCATCATCGTGGGCGTGATGAACACCCTGTGGATGGCGATCCGCGAGCGCACCAAGGAAATCGGCACCTTGCGGGCCATCGGCATGGGCAAGGGCTACGTGCTGGCCATGTTCGTGACCGAGATGGCGGTGCTGGCGTTCTCGGCGACGGGGCTTGGTGCGCTGCTGGCCTTGGCCCTGGCGGCCGCCATCAACGCCGCCCATGTGGGAGTGTCCGCGTCGTTTGCGGTGTTCTTGATGTCGCCGACGCTGGTGTTGGCGACGGATTTTGTCATTGCTCTCCGCTCGCTGCTGGCCATTGCGGTGGTCACGACCTTGGGTGCGCTGTTCCCGGCGTGGCGGGCGACCAAGCTGCAGCCGGTGACGGCGATGCACGCCAGCTGAAGCCGCACGGGCACGGATGTCTGGGGACAAAAGGGGCAACATGACGATCATGCAACGGATTCGCAACCTGCTCGGCGCCGGCGTCACCACGGTGGCGGTGGGGCTGCTCACCTTCGAGGCGGTGTTCCGGCCGACCACGGCGGTGGCGCAAGAGAAGGTGGTCGAAGACGAAAAGCCCAGCGACGATGCGGCCAAGCCGTGGACGCCCGAGGAGCTGAAAGCCGCCATCAAGGCCCTGGACGACCGCCAGCGCAACTCGGGCGACTACAAGACCCAGGTCTACATCGAGCGCAAAGAGAAGAACAAGAACGACGTGGTGCTAGAGGCGGTGGTGTATCGCCGCGACGCCGACGACAAGCTGATGATCTTGTTCACCAATCCCAAGGCCGAGAAGGGCAAGGGCTACCTGCGCATCGACAAGAACCTGTGGATGTACGACCCCGGCGTGGGCAAGTGGGAGCGCCGCACCGAGCGCGAGAAAATCGGCGGCACCGACAGCCGGCGCGCGGACTTCGACGAGAGCCGCCTGAGCGAAGAATACGAGGCGAAGTACGAAGGTGTGGAGAAGCTGGGCAAATTCCAGGCGCACAAGGTGACGCTCACCGCCAAAAAGGGCGTGGACGTGGCCTATCCCAAGCAGGTGCTGTGGCTGTCGCCGTCGTCGGGCAATACCTTGAAGCGTCAAGAGTATGCTGCATCTGGAAAGCTGATGCGCACCAGCTACACCCCCAAGTGGGCCAAGCGCTTCAGCGAGTCCAAGAAGGCCGACGTGTGGACGCCGAAGGAAATCCGCATTTTCGACGAGGTCGAGAAGGGCAACTCCACCGTCATTCTGATGAAAGAAATGGACTTGCGGTCGCTTCCGGCTAATCTCTTCACCAAGGCCTGGCTCGAGTCGCAGTCGCGATGAGCCCCGGCCTTGGGGGCCATGGCTGACGTACTCGCCATCGACGCCTACTCGCCGGCGGAAATTGCCCAGCGGGTAGAGGACATCGGCGTCAAGAAAGCGCGGATGAGCGCCGCCAACACGCTGGCCTTGGCAGTGATGGCGGGCGCCTTCATCGGCTTTGGCGCCACCTTCTTCGCCGTCATCATCACTGGAAGTACGCTGGGTTTTGGCATCACCCGCCTCTTTGGCGCGCTGGGCTTCTGCCTGGGCCTGGTGCTGGTGGTCATCGCCGGCGCCGAGCTGTTCACCGGCAACAACCTGCTGACGATGGCGTGGGCCAGCCGCAAGGTCAGCACGCTGCAGCTGCTGCGCAATTGGCTGCTGGTGTATGTGGGCAATTTCGTGGGTTCGCTGGCGGTGGCGTGGGCGATTGCCCTGTCGGGCATAGCCAAGCTGAACGCGGGTGCAGTGGGGCAGACCCTGGACAGCATCGCGGTGGCCAAGGTGAGCGAGTCGTTCACCGAAGCCCTGGTGCGCGGCGTGCTGTGCAACGCCCTGGTGTGCCTGGCGGTGTGGCTGTGCTTTGCCGCCCGCTCGGTGACGGACAAGGTGCTGGCGGTGCTGCTGCCGGTGAGCGCCTTTGTGACCTGCGGCTTCGAGCACTCGGTCGCCAACATGTTCTTCTTGCCGGTGGCAATGCTGACCGGCGGCGCCGCGAGTCTGACAATTGACAAGTTGCTGATCGCCAATCTGTTGCCAGTGACCCTGGGCAACATCGTCGGCGGCGCCCTGATGGTGGGCGGCATCTACTGGTTCGTGTTCCTGCGCGCCAAGGTGCAGGGCTAGAACGTAGTCAATTCAAGCAGTAGAAAATGGTCAAGCAGTAGAAAATGGCTGCCGTCAGTGCACGAAGAAGTTCTGGCAGGCGAACTCCAGCGTTTCCGGGGTCATGCGCGGCGGCTGGTCGTAGTAGCGCGCGTACGACACCACGTGGTCCAGCAGGTCGCGCGGGTGCGAGGCGCTGAAGGCGCGGCCCTGCCGGCCATAGAACTCGCGGAGCAGCCAGTTGAACGCGCCCGGATCGAAGGGCACCTCGCGCTTGGCGCACACCGACTCGAAGATGCGCTGGAATTCGGCGGGCGTCGGCTGGCCGACCTGGATCTTGTAGCGGATGCGCCGCAAGAACGCTTCGTCGACCAGTTCCTTGGGATCCAGGTTGGTGGCGAAGACCATCACCATGTCGAAGGGCACCGAGAACTTCATGCAGGTGTGCAGGGTCAGAAAGTCGATGCGCCGGTCCAGCGGCACGATCCAGCGGTTGAGGATGAGGTGCGGCTCCACCAGCTGCCGGCCGAAGTCGTCGATGATGAGCAGGCCGTTGTTCGCCTTGAGCTGCAGCGACGCCTCGTAGAACATCGACTGGGCGTTGAACTGCAAGTCCAGCATCTGCATGGTCAATTCGCCGCCAGCCATCACTACCGGCCGCTGTACCTTGACCCAGCGCGGGTCGTGGTCGTCGCCGGGCTGCTCGGCACTGACATGGTTGATCGGGTCGTACAGGCGGATGACCTGCTCGCCGACCGCGATGGCATAGGGGATGTAGATGTGATCGCTGAGCAAGTGGCTGATGGCCTCGGCGATCGAGGTCTTGCCGTTGCCGGGCGGGCCGTACAGGAAGATGGCCTGGCCCGAGGTGAGCGCTGGACCCAAGCGGCGGGCGGTGTGCGGCGACAGCACCAGGTGCGAGAGGGCGCGGGTGACGTCGGCCTCGGTCACCGCAATGCTGCGCACCGTCTGCACTTCTACCTGCTCGGCATAGGCGTCGAGCGGCACCGGCATCGGGCCCACGTAGCGGCACAGCTCGGCCAGGCGGGTGGCCTTGTCGCGGCCCAGCTCGGTCAGCTGGTAGGTGTAGGCCAGGGCCGCCAGGGCGCCGCCGGCTTTGACTTCGACCAGCCGGTCGCGCTTGAACGAGCCGATCAGCTGCTCGATGAGCGAGCCGGGCAGCTTGACGCGGTCGACCAAGTCGTTCAAACGAAAATCGTTCATGAACAGCATGTGTTTGAGCAGCGTAGCCTCGATGAGGCCCGAGTCCAGGCCCAGCTCGTCCAGGTTGTGCGGCGGCGGCGGCGCGCGGTGGAAGACCCGGTCGACGTCCTCGTCGCGGATGAAGCCGAGCGCCTTGAGGTTCTGGCCCAGGCGCCCGCCGCTGGTGCGCTGACGGCGGAGGGCGGTCTCCAGTTGGTCGCTGGTGATGATGCCTTGGTCGATGAGGCGGTGGCCGAGCTCGGACATGGCGCGCTCCGTGGGGCAAGGCCCCGGCAGTTCAGGCAAAAAAGCTCGCTGCCCCCTGCGCCGCACCGGCAGCACAAGGGGACTCGTTGGCAAGGACAACGTCGCCAACCGCAAGTAAGGCGGCATGAGCCGGGCGTCAAGTTGCTGCGGGTGTCGCGGTCAGTCGAGCGGCGGGGCGGCGCTGCGGCCCAGGCCGGCGTGGCGCGCCAGGGCCAGCAAGTGCAGGGCCTCGCCCACGGTTTTGGCCGAGCGGGGCGGGCGCAGCAGGGCCAGCTCGCGCACTTGCTCCAGGGTCGGCGGCTGCAGGCGCCAGGGCGCGGCGGGCAGGGCGCTCTCCCAGCTCTGGCGGCCGCGCTGGCCGATTTCGTAGTCCACGGCTTCTACGGCCTCTTCGGCCCGCGAGAACCGCGCCACGTCTTGACCCAGCAGCGTGACCTGCCAGCGCTTGCCGCGCGCCGCCACCGGCCGAATCCGCGCCTGGTCCATCTGGTGGGCGGTCGGCATCCAATGCAGCGCGAGCCCGGCGCGGCCCAGCGACACCCAGGCCAGCGGGCTGATCGCCAGCACTTCGCGGTCCACGCGCAGCGAGAGGGGGTCGAAGGCCTCGGCGCGGCGCTTGACCTCGTCCAGGGTGATGGCGCCGGCCTCCCACTCGAAGCCCGGGTAATCGAACTGGATCTGCCGCCAGGTCTCGGCCGCCTGGTCGGCGCGCTCGCCTTGCAGGTCGAAGTCGTTGGGCATGCCGTAGAGCGACGGCGCGTTGCAGAGCGAGAGGTCGCTGGTGTCGACGAAGTCCAGGACCAGGCAGTCTTTTTTGCCCGGATGCAGGCGGGTGCCGCGGCCAACGCACTGGCTGTACAGCGTGGAGCTGCGGGTCGGTCGGGCCATGGCGATGCAGGAAACCCCTGGATCGTCGAAGCCTTCGGTGAGCACGGCGACGTTGGTGAGGACCTGGATGCGCTCGTCGCGGAAGGCCTTCAGCACT
Organism: Deltaproteobacteria bacterium; assembly: GCA_016218865.1. GTDB lineage: Bacteria > Myxococcota_A > UBA9042 > UBA9042 > UBA9042 > SXRM01. The sequence goes on from JACRCU010000506.1 coordinate 6,736, forward strand.
TCGCTGCGCTGCTGCAGCGGCATCTCGCCGTTGACGTGGCCGGCCGAAAGTCCCAGCAGGTTCAAGCTTTTGGTCAGGTTGCGCGCGTGGGCGATGGTGACGCAGAAGCAGATGGTGCGGCGGTCGCGGGCCAGCTCTTGGATGGTGCGCGCCACCAGGGCGTTGCGCTCTTCGATGTCCACGGCCTCGGCCAGCGGCTCCAGCAGGAAGTCGCCGTCGCCCTGGGCCAAACCGCGCAGGTCCTCGCCGGTTTCGATGCGGTAGCCCCGCAGCGGCACCAGGTAGCCCTCTTGCACCATCTCGGGCAGGGTGCGGTGGTAGACGATCTCTTGGAAGACCTTGTCCAGGCCCTTGCCGTCGCCGCGCTCGGTGGTGGCCGTCACGCCCAGCAGGGTGCCGTGCCAGCTGCCGTCGAAGGCTCCCAGCTGCTCCAGCACGCGCAGGTTGTCGTCGGCGGCGGCGTGGTGGCACTCGTCGTAGATGACCAGGCCGAATTGCCGCAGCGCCAGCACCCGCGCCAGCCGCTCGGGGTACAGCGAGCGAATCGACGCCACCACCACCTTGGCCGAGGCCGGCGCAATCTGGTCGGCCTGCTCGACCGCCACTTCGCCTGCACTGCCCAGGACTTGCGCAATCTTGCTGCGGGCCTGCTGCACCAGCTCGTCGCGGTGGGCCAACACCAGCACCGGGTGTTGCGCCAGGGCCGACAGGTGCGCGAACACCACCGTCTTGCCCGCGCCGGTGGGCAGCACCAGCACCATCCGCCGCACGCCGCGCCGCCGCGCCGCCACCACCGCTTGCACCGCGGCGGTCTGGTACGGACGCAGGGCGAATGGGGTCGTCACGGTTTGGTGAAGTCGAGGGTGAACACGCCCTTGCCGTACTTGTAGCCGTCGACCACCACCCACACGGGCACGCCGATTTGGATGGGGAAAGTGATGCTCTCGTCGCCGTTGCCCTTGATCTTGTTGGCGCAGGCGAGCTCGGTGCCCGGGGTGCAGGCGTCGCTGCGGGCATAGAGCACGGTGTCGAAGATGTCGCTCTTTACCGTGACTTGCAGGGTGCCGGTGCGGTGCGGCATCACCTGGTAGATGGCGTCGCGGCCGCCGCCGCCGCCGCAGCTGGCCTTTTGCACGTTGGGGTTGGTGTCGGTGGTGTTGGTCAGGGTCACCGGGTCGTCCCAGATGTGGACGGCGACGCCCGGGCAGTTCTGCGCGGCCACCTGGTCGCCGTCGATGCCGCAGGTGGCGCTGCAGCCGTCGCCGCTGGCCTGGTTGCCGTCGTCGCACGCCTCTTCGGGATCGACGGCGTCGTCGCCGCAATACGAGCCGGGCTGCAGCTCGATCTGGAGCGAGTAGGCGCCGCTGCTACTCTTGCCGTCGACGACCACGTAGTGCGGGTCGTTGGCCTCGGTGAAGAAGACCGCGGACTCGGCGGCGCCCTTGGCGCCCGTGTCGGCGCAGACCAGCTGGTCGCCCTTGCCGCACGGGCCGCTGCGCACGTACACCATCGCGTCGAAGCCGGGCGCGGGCGTCACGGTGGCGGTGACCTTGCCGCGCTCGCTGGTCTTGACCTCGTAGACGATGTCTTTGCTCAGGTTGGCGACGGCGCACGCGCCAAAACCCGCCATCACTGCCTTGGCTTTGCTGGTGTCGCCGGCCAGGCTAGCGGGCTTGTCGGCGCCCAGGCTGACGGCAAAGGCGGTGCAGGTTTCTTGCGGGACGTCGGGGCTGGTGTCGGGCGCGGTGACATCGGCGCGGCGGTTGCCGCTGTCGGTCCAGACGGTATCTTCTTCGGTGGTGGCGTCGTCCTCTTCGGTCGGGCGGGTGTCCAGCGGGATGGTGGAGCCGTCGCAAGGCCCGCAAAGGCCAAAGGATTCGCCGCCCGGCTGGCACTGCATCGTGCCTTCTTCCAGGCCGCCGGGACAGCGGCAAAACACGTTGACGCCGGGCGTGCAGCACACCTTGCCGGGGCCGGCGGTGCACTTCTTGTTGGCGTCGGTGGTGCTGCTGCAGGCGCCCAGGGCCAGCGCGGTGCCCAAGAACATGCCAAGAATCAAGCAGGTTGTCGCCAGGCCCTTCACGTTCGTCTCCGCCGCGCAACCACAATCCCCGCGCCCGTCGCGGCCAGCCCGAGCGCTGGCCAGAGTGCCCAGGGCGCCGCGGCTGACGCGCTGCAACTGTCGGAGGGTGCCGCGTTCGACCGGCAAATGTCCAGCCCTCCGCGCGGCGTCGGGTCGCAAACCGCCTTGCGGTTGGGTGGGTAGACGGCACAGACCGCGGCGACGTCGTCGTCGGTGAGCTTGCGGCCGGCCAGCGTGCCCTGCATGTACAGCGGAAACATGATCGAGTCGACGCGGTCCGAGTGGGCGATGCCGAGCATGTGACCGATCTCGTGGGTGACAACCGTTTGCAGATCCAAGTACTTGGTGCTGGTCACCGCCAGGTTGTCGTCGGTGGTGAACAGGTTGACTGCGGTGTTGATCTCGAGATCTGCGTCGAGGATCTCGCCGGTCTTGGGATCGAAGTGCGCCGAGGTCTTGGCGACATTGTTCTCTTCTTTGAACTTCCAGTTGTCGTCTTGGAAGATCACCGCATTGACGTTGGGTCCTGCGGTGTTGTAGCCCGCCGAGTCGCAGAAATTGGGCGTCTGCTCGGCAAAGGTGATGCTGGCGAACTGGCCGCCGCCGCAGTCGACCTGGCTCCAGGTCTTGAATGACTTGCGCACTGCGGCATACAGCAGGTCCGACGGGATCATGCGCGAGCCGCTGGCCTCGATCGAGAAGCCGATGCAGCTGCCGGACCAGGCCAGCTTGGCGCCGCTGGACGGGCAGCCCGCGTCGTCGGTGGCGCACTTGCTGCCGGTGCAAGTGGTCGAGCGGCAAAAGGCCCACGCAGGCGACGCGACGGCGATCGCGGCGAGCAGGGCAAGGGACAGGACCGCGGGCAGGAGCAGGAGCCGGAGCGGGAACCGGAACCGGCTCGGGTTCGGGCTCGGGCTCGGGCTCCGGAACCGGAGCGGGAACCGGAACCGGAACCGGAACCGGCTCGGGTTCGGGCTCGGGTTCGGGCTCGGGCTCGGGCTCCGGAACCGGAGCGGGAACCGGAACCGGAACCGGAACCGGCTCGGGCTCGGGTTCGGGCTCCGGAACCGGCTCGGGCTCGGGCTCTGGCCCGGACTCCGGGACTGGGCCGGCCGAGGGTTGCTGTGTGCGCAGGTCATCGATTCCGCAGCGACGGCGCACCGGGCCGACCCATGCAGGGTAGAAAAGCGGAGGCGCGGGCGCAAGTCGGCGGCATCCATTGCGCTGGGTTGCGCCGTGTTGGCGGTCCTGGCGCGCGAAAAACCCTTGCCCGGCCGCCAAAAAACCACTAGACTCCTGCGGCCTGAGCCCCCGCCCAGGTTGACGCCGCGCCGCCGTTCCCCCGCGAACCGCGCTGCCGCCGTTGCCCGCACTACCCAACGCGGCCTGCCGCCGCATACCAGGTCTGGTCATGAACCACCGTGTGCCCTTCTTCCGCCTCGCTCTGCCTCGCTTTGTTGGGTCTCGCTTTGTTGGCGCCGCCTCGTTGGTCGCCTGTGCCGCCCTGGCCGGCTGCGCCACCGAGGTTGCCGCTCCCGCCTCGAGCGAAGACGATCTGACGTCGAACACCGCGCTGGCCCGCACCCTCACCTTCAACGGTGCGGTGTATGTGTCGACCTCGGCGAGCGATTCGAGCATCCTCTACGCGATGAAGTCGCAGACCCAGTCGGCCTTTGGCGCGCTGCGCGAGGCGAACGTGGGTGTGAATTCGCGCGAGCTGAAGGACATCGACATCAAGACCTGGAAGAAGGCGCCTGTCACCGTGTTCGACACCAAGAACGCGGCCGACAAGGGCACGCCGATGCTGCGCGTGGAGTACACCTTCACCGACACGGCGGTGGTGCCGAAGTCGATGTCCAAGAAGTCGGCGCTGCCGCTGGCGGTGCTGGGCACCAACTACTCGTCGCAGGCCAAGCGGGTGTTCGACGAGTGCACGACGGGCGACCACCACGCGCAGGAGTTCATGAACGGCTCGCTGTGGTACGTCTTCAACCCGGCGCTGAGCAAGTGCAAGACCGCGATGACGGCCGAGCAGAAGGCCATCGACGCCGAGAAGGGCAAGCTGCCCAAGCCCGCCGTGGCCGGCACCGTCTACGTGCCCAAGGCCGAGCTGGACCGCCTGTACATCCCCACCACGATGCGCTTGAGCGGCAACAAGACCAACAAGGGCACCAGTTGGCCCGAGTACGACCGCCTGTGGACCGGCGGCGTGCAGAAGAACAAGATCGTCATCGGCATGGTCAGCGGCATGATGGCCGACTGGGCTGCCGGCGAGAAGCACGACCCGATCGACGACGACGGCTACCGGATGTGGTTCGAGGGCCTGCGCGCGATCTTCAAGGCGCGCCCCGGCTTCAAGGTCACCGCCAACAGCAACAAGCAGGACCTGACGACCTACACGGTCGGCTCGACCACCGTCAAGGGCGTGACTTTTGACCAGATCATGAGCTGGGAGCTGGAGTCGAGCAGCTGGCCGGCCGGCATCACCACCTACGACCAGAAGAAGCAGCTGCGGGTCGCGGTGGGCAACAAGCTGATCAAGAACTGGATTACCTTCCAGGTGCCCGTCAAGGTCAAGATCGGCAGCAAGGCCGAGCAGACCGTCACCGTGGAATTGAACAGCTACTTCGGCGCCGAGGGCGACGCGACCCCGCACAAGAAGGCCATCAAGAACAGCGACGTTTTCGTGTACAACGGCCACAGCTACATCGGCTACGGCCCGCTGGACCCCAAGAACTTCTCGTCGTCCGACTTCCCAAGCAGCTACCAGATCATGTTCATCAACAGCTGCGTCTCGTACAACTACTACGAGAAGGACTACTGGGCGCTCAAGAGCGGCGGCTCGGCGAACCTGGAGCTCGTCACCAACGGCCTGGAGTCGTGGGTCGCGGGCTCGGGCGCGGCGATGGGCCGCTTCGTCGGCGCGCTGGTCTCGGGCACGCAGCCGAGCTACAGCCAGCTGCTGAAGGCCGCCGAGTTCACCTACTCGGACTACGGCTACGACTGGGGCATGGACGCCCTGCGCGTGGTCGACGGCGAACTCGACAACAAGTACAAGCCCACTACCACGCCCATCGTCGTCAAGTAGTCGCAAGTACAAGCTAGTTAGACGCGGCGGCCTGGGGGAAACCCTGGGCTGTCGTGCTTTTGGGGTGGCCCTGACTGCGGGGTGTCAGGTATTGACATGTGACACCTTTTCGGCCGGGTCGGGGCTGGGCCGAGTCCCCACCTGGCCGAGGCCGCCGGACTCGCCCGTCCGGACGGGCACTTGGGGACCCTGGTTCAGGTTCAGGTACAGGCTCGGACTCGGGCTCGGGCTCAGGGTCGGGCTCGGGTTCGGGTTCGGGCTCAGGCTCAGGTACAGGCTCGGACTCGGGCTCGGGCTCAGGGTCGGGCTCGGGTTCAGGTTCAGGTTCAGGTTCGGGTTCGGGTTCCGGTACCCAC
>JACRCU010000507.1 GCA_016218865.1 Deltaproteobacteria bacterium
CGCCGCCTACCGCGCCCACCTCGACGACCTAGCGCCCATCCGCACCAAGGCATCCTCGTGTCAGATCGAGGAAAGTATTGCAGGAATTGCGGAGCGCACGCCGGTACCCGAGGCGGTCGACGAAGCCGGCCGGCCCCGCGTGGTCGGCGACGTCCGCCCGCGCAGTCGGATGCCCCGGGTCTTCGCGGCGAGCGCGGCGGCCCGCCGGGACCTCGAGGCCGTGCTCGACGCGTTCGAAGCCGAGTACGCCGAGGCACGAAAGGCGCTGAACCGGCAGACGAAGCGGGTCGGCAACACGGTCCGGCTGCGGCTGGTGCGGTTCCCGGAGTACGCACTGGTGGGTGGCGGGGTGCGGGCGGCGTAGGTCTACAGGTCTGTCCGGAGCTGCCAGAGTTCAGGGAACAGAACGGTGTCCAACATCTTGCGCAAGTAGCCCACGCCGCTGGTGCCGCCGGTGCCGCGCTTGAAGCCAATGACGCGCTCCACAGTGGTCACGTGGCGAAAGCGCCACAGGCGGAATGCGTCTTCCAAGTCCGTAAGTTCTTCGCCGAGTTGGTACAGATCCCAGTGTGCCTGTGGCGACCGGTACACCGCGAGCCAAGCGGCCAGGACCGCCTCGCTGGTGCAGTGGGATTGGGTCCAGTCCCGCTGCAAGTGCTTATCTGGTATGGCGAATCCTCGCCTCGCGAGGAGGGCCAAACACTCGTCGTACAGCGAGGGTGCACGGTAGGCGGCCTCGACCAGCGCCAACCGCTCGGGCCGGTGCGCGTGCGGCAAGAGCATCGCCGCGTTCTTGTTGCCCAGCGCGAACTCGATGCACCGGTACTGCCAGCTCTGAAACCCACTCGAATTGCCCAGATAGCCGCGAATCGCCGAATACTCGGGCGGCGTCATCGTCGCCAGCACGTCCCATGCGTGCACCAACTGCTCGAGGATTCGCGACACCCGCGCCAACATCTTGAACGCCGGGGGAAGTTCGTCGCGCTTCACGGCGCGGATGGCCGCCGACAACTCGTGGAGCAACAACTTCATCCATAGCTCGCTGGTCTGGTGCTGGACGATGAACAGCAGTTCGTTGTGGTCCGGCGACAGCGGTCGCTGCGCGCCCAAGATGGCGTCGAGCTGCAAGTAGTCTCCGTAGCTCATCTTTTCGGAGAAATCCAACTGGGCACCCTCGTGTCGGACGATGTCGGCATTGCTCATGGAGCCTCGCTGCAAGTGGAGGTCTAGGTCACCGCGCCGCGCTGTGCATAGCGGGGATCGCGCCAGGCCTCGGTGCTCAGGACCTCGGCGAGTTGTTCGGCCGCGGCCCAGACGTCGGCGAACTGCGTGTACAGGGGAGTGAACCCAAAGCGCAGGATCCCCGAGCCAGCGGCGCCGTCTGGGTCCGCGCGAAAATCACCCACGATTCCGCGGGCAATCAGCGCCTGCATCACCGGGAAGGCGTGCGGATGGACCAGGCTGACTTGGCTGCCGCGCTCCTCCGGCCGACGCGGCGTGATGCAGGTCAACCCGCAGCCGCCGCACCTGTCCTCTACGAGCCGGATGAAAAGGTCCGTGAGCGCTACCGATTTCGCGCGGACCGCCGCCATGCCGCCCGCCGGCCCGGCCGCCGCGAGGGTCGCGACACCGCACTCCAGCGCCCGCAGCGCGAGGACCGGCGGCGTACCTGTGGCAAAGCGCTGAATCCCGTCGGCCGGCCGATACCCCGGCTCGAACGCAAACGGCGCGGCGTGGCCCATCCACCCGGACAGCGGCTGGCGCCCTCCCTCGGCCTCGAGCCGGCGCAGGTGGCGCGGGTGGACCCAGGCAAAACCCGGCGCCCCGGGCCCGCCATTCAAGTACTTGTAGCCACACCCGACGGCGAAATCGGCATCGGCGTCGATGTCTGCGGCGCCGGTCAGGGCCAGGGGAACGGCGCCCGCGGAGTGCGCCAGATCCCACACCACCGCCGCGCCGTGGGCGTGGGCAGCGCGGTTCACCTCGGCCATCGGGAGCATCCGCCCCGTACGGTAGTTGACGTGCGTCCAGAGCACCGCGGCCACATGCGGCCCCAGGGCCGCCAGCAACGCGTCATGCTCCACGAGCAGCAGCTCCAGTCCGCGCTGGGCAGCCACGGACTCGGCGATGTAAAGGTCGGTCGGGAAGTTGCTCCGCTCGGACAGCAGCACCCGGGCGCTTGGGCGGTCCTTGCACTGCAAGTCGGCGGCGACACTCAGGACCTTGTAGAGGTTCACCGACGTCGAGTCGCCCACCACCACCTGACCGCGGCCGGCCCCAAGCAGCTGGGCGAGATCGTCGCCGACCCGCCGCGCCAAATCGATCCAGCCGGCGTCGTTCCAGCTGCGGATCAGGCCGCGGCCCCATTCGCCGCGTATCGCGTCGCCGACCCGCCGCGCAGTTGCTTTGGGCAGCGCACCTAGCGAGTTGCCGTCCAAGTAGACGATGCCTTCGGGCAGCTCGAACTGCGCGCGCAGCGCACGCAGCGGGTCGGCGCGGTCGAGGCGCTCACATGCCGCACGATCCATGGCCACCCCCTACGCCAGCGAGCGCAACGCCGCCCGGACCGGCGAAGCGCACGCGTGCGCCAACCGCAGGGGCAGCGCCACCAGTTCATAGTCGCCCTCTGCCACGTTGTCGAGCACGAGGTTCTCAAGGACCCGCATGTCGGCATGCAATAGGGCTTGGTGGCTCGGCAATTCCTTGCTGTCGGCCGGGTCAACCGACTGGCTGTCGATGCCGACCAGCCGTACTCCCGCCGCCGCCAGGAGCGCAATCGTCGCTGGCGCCAACGCGGCGAATTCGTGGGACCAGCGCGTCGGCGCACTCTCGCAAGTACGCAACAAGACACGGGACGGCGACCCATCCAGCCGCCCAGCCAGATGATACGGCTCAACCAGCGGCCCGCAGCCGCGCACGTCGACGACGCGGCAAAGCCCCCAGTACGGCTCCAGGTCCACTTCGCCAATCGCCGCCGCCCCATGTGCATAGTGCACCGGCGCGTCCGCGTGCGCGCCCAGGTGCGGCGACAGCGTTAGCGCCGACAGGTTCACCGGGCAGCCGGGGCCGATGCGGGCCGTCCAGCGCAGTTCCAAGGGCTGGTCCCCGGGAAACACCGGCGTCTGCTCACTAACCATCGGAGAAATATCAAATATTTTCATAGATATGACACAAGGCTGCCTAGTTGCACCTTCGCGGGGAGTCTAGCAGGAGAATCCCCGCTGCGGCAGATCCTTTGCGCCACCCGCGCGTCCAAGCAGAACGGGCGGCAACGGCCGCAGCTGGAGGACCCGATGAAGGCAAACAACATGACCCCAAGTACCGCAGTGGCAGCCTCCGGCGTGGACGCGGCGACGGAGCACGAGTGGCTCGAAGTGCAGCGCCTGGCCGAAGCCGCGCAACACCCCCGCCTGTTCGCAGGGCTGCTCGCCGCCGTCCTGGCGCTGACCGTGGTAGTGGGCGCTGGCGCGGCCGTCTCGGGACCGCGCGGCTCGGGCTTGCTGGCCGGGGCTCTCGCGCCGATTCGCTACTTGGCTGTCCAGGTCGATGCGAGCCTGACGAACCGGTAGCACGGCCCAGCCACCCATCACAGCGCCTTGCGCCCGGAGGGCCCGGTGCCGTCCCGGCAGTGTGCGAGCAGCGCCAACGCGCCTGGCTGCGACCGGGCGGCGCCGACCCTAGTTCGCGCGCTCGGTGGGCACTTCCTCGCTCGGCGTCGCGGCGCTCGGGTGCACCGGCTCCTGCGGGAACAGCCGCCGGAACTCCTTGGTGTGCCGCTCGCGGAGCTCGTCCTTGCGCAGGAACCCGGTGAAGACCGACGTGTCCATCGGGAACACCTCGGGCGACAGGTGCGAACCGTACACGTGCCACACGATGAGGACGAGGAGCGCGAGCATCGCCTCGTTGCTGTGCGCCACGAAGGCCGCCGGAATCAGGGCGCCGGGAATCCACGCGGCGAGCGCCTCGGGGTACAGCAGGATGAGGCCGGTCACCACCATCACCAGACCGCCCAGGACCATCCCCAGGTACTCGAACTTCTGGCGGTAGTCGAACTTGGGCAGTTCGGGCGCGACCTTCTGCAACCCCAGGTAGTAGCGCAGGTTGCCCAGGGCGTCGCGCAGGTCCTGCACCGTGGGCAGCAGGCTCCAGCGCATCTTGCCGCGCAGGAGGCCCGCGACGAACACGCCGATGTGCACGGAAGCGTGGACCGAAAAGACGATGCCCGCCGCCCGGTGCACCCAGCGCGTCTTGTCCAGCCCGCCCAGCGCCGCGAGGATGCCGTTCGCGTTTGGGCCTTCGAACTTCTGCGGCAGACCCGTGACGATGAGCACGACGAACGTCACGAGGACGAGGATGTGCTCCACCCGGCGAATCGGCGTGAACCGCTCGACCCAGACACTGCCATCTTTGCGCGTGATGATGCGAGTCATAGTGTCCTCCGTTCAGCGGTGTACCCGCGCTCGCCACAGGTGCAGCAGGATGTGGAGCACCAGGCCGGCCATGATGAGCGGAATCAGCACCCGATAGCCCCACTGGATGAGCACGACCAGGGGCGCGGTGGCCAGGGTGGGCGGCTCGTGCGACAGCCACGCGTCGGCAAAGGCCGGGGGCGCGTCCTTGTGGCACTTGCGGCAGGCGACGATGACCTCGCTCTGGAGCGTCCCGTTCTTCTTCGCGGCGCGGAACGAGCGGATGTCGTGGACGCCGTGGCAGTCGCTGCAGGTCGCGATCGGCTTGCCGGGCGTGCCGGCGCCTTGGGCGTAGCGCTCGTTGCTGCGGCCGTGGAAGTCGTCGAGGTACGTCTCGACCACCTGCGTCGAGAGGCCGGTGCCGGCCATCTTCTCGGCGTCGGCGTGGCACTTGCTGCAGATGTCCCACGACCGCGTGTGGAAGGCGGCCTTCCGCGGGTCCAGGATGGCGTGCGCGCCGTGGCAGTCGACGCACATCGGCACGTTCGCCGAGGCCTTGCCCCACCCTTCACCGTGGACCGACTGCGCGTACTGCGCAGAGATCTTGGCGTGGCAGCTTCCGCAGCGCAGCGTTACGGCTTGCCGGTCGGCCTTGTCCGCTTCGTTGTGCATGCCGTGGCAGTCCGTGCAGGTCGGCGCCTTCTGGTTGCCCTTGGCGAGTTCCTTGGCGTGGATGCTGTCTTGCGCCTTGGTGTGGTAGGCGTAGTGGCACCGCTTGCAGGACTGCGCGCGGTCGAGCTGGTAGGCCCGCTTGGTCGGGAAGTTCACCGCAGGGTGCGGGTAGTCCTTGATGGCAGCGTGGCAGTCCTTGCAGCGGACTTCGGCGGCGTGGCCGCTTTTCTTCCACGCGTCCGCCGAGATGCCGACCGTCAGGGTCGCGCCGTCGGCGAAGTGGATCGCGCTCTCTTCGCCGTCGTGGCAGTCCAGACAGGCCGAGTTGCTGTCCTCGATGTCGCCCGCGGTGGCAGCGCTGGACCACAGCAGGCCAGCGGCGACGCACAAGGCGATGGTTCTTGGGATAGTGCAAAGGGGGCTGTTCATAGCTCCTCCTCGTTGGCCCACCCCACGCGGGCAGAGGCGGAAGCGCTTACGACTCCGGGGTCTTGTTGGCCTCGTCGGCGCGCGCTTTCTCCACTTCGCCGTGCAGGTCCTTCAGCTCGGCCGGGACCGCCGTCTCGCCCGCCTTCTTGTGGCTCTTGCTGAGGTACGACATCACGGGCTGCCAGCGCGGGCTCGCCAGGAACGCGTGCTCCTCCACGGTCTCGCCGACCGCAGTGGCGGCCAGCCGAATCAGGGCGAAGCACGCGCCGACCAGCACCAGGACGGGGAAGGCCATCACGAAGATGCCACCCAGCACCGGCGCGGCGGCCAGGGCGAGCGGGGTGGGAACGCGGCGGTAGGTCGCGCCGGGCAGGCCGTCCAGAGCCTCGCCCTCGGCACCCACGAAGCGAACGTCCAGCGGCTTGGTCGAAGTGTAGAGGCCGTAGCGAGCAGCTTGCATGGTCTTGTAGGTCTTCATGATGTCCTCCTGGCTCCTGTGGCGGGCGCTGCGGAAGGGCTTCTTCTTCCTTCCCTCGTCCCGCCGCCCAACATCAAGGTACTCCGCCCTGCCGCGCGCACTATCGGGACGATCGCCCAGGCGGCGTCGGGAAAAGTGCCTAGTTCACCGCCACTGTCGCCCGAGTGCATGGGGCAGCCAGAGAGAACGAGAACGCACACAATTGCGCATAAATTTCAACATGATGACACAAGGGTGCCTTGTGGCGGGACGGGCGACACTCCCTCACGGGTGCATCGTGTCGCCCGGGTCGGATGCGACTCGCCACGGCCACATGGACGCGGCGCGGTCCGACCCGCGGGATGCGGCCGCCCCAGCGCTAAGATCCACGATTTTTGCATGAACTTCAAGCACATGACACAAGGGTGCCATGTGTCGGCGGGGCACGGCTACTGCTTGGCGATGAGCGACTGCAGCGACCCGCGGTCCGCGCCGATGACCTTGCGCACCCAGTCGGCCGCGACGTCGGCCACGATGATGGCGCCGACCTCGGTGTGGACGTTGGTGTACATGCCGACGTCCTTCATCCGCACCGTCTGCCGCTGGTTGTCCTCGGTGGGCGAGACGAAGTGCACCGAGCTGATCTTGTAGCGGTAGATGAGGAACAGGTGCGCCAGCGTCATGAGGCGCTTCTTGCGCAGGGCCGGGTCGAAGTTGTTCTGGTCGCGCACCGACAGGATGTGGTGCCCGCGCCGGTCGACGATGTTCGCGAAGATGACGTTGAGGGCCTTCTTCCCGTCGGCGCCCAGAATCGCCAGCTCGAGCAGCTCCGAGCCCGCCGAGTGCGGCCGCAGCTGGACCTTGAGCTTGCCCTCGATGCCGTGGTGGGCCGCCCACATCGCGAGCCACTCCTCCAGCACCTTCGGCGGCACTTCGGTCTGGACCAGGTGCTGGAACTGGGTGGAACCCTTGCCCATCGCCTTGGTCGTCGAG
>JACRCU010000509.1 GCA_016218865.1 Deltaproteobacteria bacterium
CGAGCCGGCCCACCCGCTGCTGGCGGATGCCCTGTTTCTGGGTCGCGGCCGGGTGCGCGGCGTCGGCTACAAGCTCGCGGGGGCGCAGGCGGTCGGGCTGGCGGCGCGCGGCAACAGCGACAGCTGGGTGCCCGGCGAGTTGTACCGCTGCGACGCGGGCACCTTGCAGGCGATCGAGACGGCGCTCGGCGGTGAGTTCGCACGCAAAATCATGCAGGTGCAGGTTGGGTCCGACGGACCCCGCATCGACGCGATCGCACACGTCTGGACCGGGGCCTGGGCCGGAGTTCCCACCTGGCCGGGGGCGATCCTGGCGGACGACCGGCCGTTCCCGGGGCCGACCGCGTGGTACTTTGGCTACGCCTCGAACATGTTCCACATGGCCGAGCGCCGCAAGCTGAATGTGCTGGAGCCGCACCGCATTGGCCGCGCCGACGGCTGGCAGATCGCCTTTGCCAAGGACAGCGGCAACGGTCAGCACAACTACGCGACCTTGCTGCCCAAGCGCGGTGGGCGCGTCAAGGGTGCCCTGTACCGCATGAAGCAGGCCGAGCTCGAGGCCCAGCTGGATCCCCAGGAAAAAGAAGGGTGGCACCTGGTCCGGCGCACCTTCGCCGTCGAACTCGAGGGCCGCGGACCGGGCGTGGGCGAGACAGTGTGGGCCGAGGCCTACATCTGCCTGCCGCGCTGGTGGTTCTGGAACCGCATCTCGCACCCCACCAACACCGAGAAGATCGTCCCCGGTGCCCGGTTGGTGGGGTTGGACGACGCGTACGTCGCCTGGCTGGAAGCCTTCTGCGCGACGCCCAGCAATCCCGATGACTACGACCTGGACCTGGACCCCCGCGTGTAGCTGAGACGACAACGGTTTGTGTAGTAGTCTTGCGAAGCACTCTGAAGTACATGTCGACACAGTCTCTCACATTGCCGGCCATGAATGTGAGTCCGCATTCACATAATCACAGATGTACATATAACTAGTGTTAAGAGACATGAGTATGAAGTGTGTGTAAGTGTGTGACTTCATTTTGTAATCACCGATGATGAAGTGTAAAGGTTGGTAGTTCGGTGTGGACGAACCGCGACTTATCCAACTAGAATCCACCCAGACGGCACTCCGGTGCGAACTTGAGCTGCCGGCAGCCCACCCCTACCGCGTGCGAAGCGGCTTTGTGCGCGGTGGCTGCAAGTCGTCGGAGGCGGAGATCGCGGAATTCATCGGGAATTGTCCCCGGTGCCTGCGTCGCGATCGATTGCACGCTGTCGAGAGAGGAACCCATGGCCTCGTTTCACATCGACCGGAATCGTATTCTTCGCCTTGCACGCCTGGGGAGCGCGGCGGCTCTGGTGGTGACTTCGCTCGCGACCGCGGGCTGCAACACCCAACCGGCGGCGACGACCACCCAGACCTCGACGGGCAATACGGCGGTGCACAAGCTCGGCTTCGTCGTCCTGGTCGACGGCGAGCTCGGCGTCATCGACATGCTGAACTTCGAGAAGGTGCAGTCGATCAAGATCGGCCACTACGGCGTGCACCAGGTGGCGGTGCTGCCCGACAACCGCACGGTGTACACGGGCAACTTGGACGACAACACGCTGGTCAAGCTGACGATCAGCGACGACGGCAAGAGCTATACCCAGAAGGTGCTCGGCAAGTCGCCCGTCAACCTGCACTTGCTGACCTCGAGCCCCGACGGCCGCCACGTGGTGGTGACCAGCCGCCTGGAGCTGTCGGACGAAGCGGCCGAGAAGATCCCCAGCTCGGGCCTGCCGGACGACTCGATCGCGATCCTCGACACCCAGACCGACAAGATCATCAAGACCATCGCGCTGCACTCGCCCGCCATGGCCGCGTTCCCGGCCGACGGCAAGCGCCTGTACATCAACAACGTCCACGGCGCCACGGTCAGCGTGATCGACACCGCCACCTGGAACGTGATCGACACCCTGCAAGTGGCGGACAAGGCGCTGGAGCCCTTGGCCGGCGGCAAGCACCGCGTTGCGCCCGACGGCCTGGACGTCTCGCCCGACGGCAAGTGGCTGGCTTCGGCCGACTACGATCTGGGCACCGTCACCGTGTGGGAGACCGCCAACCCCGCCAACAAGCGCCACATCACCTACGCCAAGGGCGAGGGCCTGCCGCACGACGTGCGCTGGTCGCCGGACAGCAAGGAGCTGTGGGTCACCGACTACGACCGCCACCCCGCGCCGATGGACGAAGTGGGCAACAACGCCATCGGCACGCACCTGCGCGTGTTCGACGTGACCGATCTGAAGCAGCTGCGCACCGTGGCGGCGCCGCGCATGATCCAGCGCATCTCGCTGCCCCAGTACAGCAAGGCCGTGTTCCTGACCACCGGCATCGGCTCGGTGCTGATGCTGGACCGCCAGACCGGCGCGCTGGAAGGCGAAGTGGTGTTCGGCGCCCTGGGCCGCCCCGTCGTCTGCGGCATGACCTCGTACTAGTCTGGTTCGCTAGCCAATACGGCGGGGGCCGACCTCCTTTGGGGGGCCGGCCCTCGGTGTTTTTGGGCTTGGTTCGGGTTCGGGTTCGGGCTCGGGTTCCGGCTCGGGTTCGGGCTCCGGTTCGGGCTCGGGCTCGGGCCCGGGCCCCGGCTATGCGGAAAGGGGCGCCAAGGCCACGTCTTCGTACACCGCGCGGAGCGGGATGGCGACGCCGACGGAGGCCAGCTCCAGGAGGTGGTCGGGCTCGCTGAGCACGGTCTGTTGCCAGACTTCGCCGCTGCGGCGGTACAGCTCGACCCAGCAGCGCGCCTGGTCGATCAGCACGTATTCTTGCAGGCTTGGCAACATCCGGTAGTTGAGCCACTTTTCGCGGCGGTCCGTGGCCTCGGTGCTCGGCGACAGGACCTCGACCACGAGGCAGGGTGCGGTGACACGCTCGCTCGGCGCATCGGCAGCTAGATCGCTGGGGTCGCACGTGGCAAGGACGTCGGGGTAGTAGTAGGCGCGCGCCTTGGCGATGTGGACCTTGAGGTCGAGCATGTAGGCTTGGCACGGCTTGCCCTTGAGGTGATTGCGCAAAACCATCGCGACGTTGAGGCTGATCGTCGCGTGGGCCTTGCTCGCACCCGCCATGGCGAACACGTGGCCGTCGATGAATTCGTACTTGATGGGCGACAGCCGCTCGCCTTCCAGGTACTCCGCTTCGCTCAGCAGTTCGGGTAGTTTCTTGGTGGCAGGGCGCACGTCGGCCTCCCAGTGGTCTTGCCGCTCGAACCGCATGCTGCACCTCCGCGGGCAGTCTAGCGGTTGCGGACGGGGCTGGGCAATGCACGCGGCGTGCCACGAAGCACAGAAGGAAGAACAGGAACATCGGAGGACGTGATACGGGTATCGCGGTATCACGGTCTCGCGGAGGATACTGGTCTGGGTGCGCCGATGGGTTCAGCCGCGAAGCAGATCCCACCCCAGCCGGGCGCACAGCGCCACCACCACCACCAGCACTACCCGCCGCACCAGGACGTCGCCGCCGCGCACCGCCATCCGCGCGCCCACCACGCCACCGGCGGCCTGCAGCACCGCCATCGGCAGTGCGATCGACCACACCACCGCGCCGCGCTCGAAAAACAGCAGCATCGCGGCCAGGTTCGAGGCGAAGTTGACCACCTTGGCGTGGGCCGAGCCGCGGGTCAGGTCGTCGCCCAGCAGCGTCACCAGGCCGATGATGAGGAACGTGCCGGTGCCAGGGCCAAAGAAGCCGTCGTAGGCGCCGACCACCAGCGCCAAAAGCACCATGCGCAGAGCGGGATTGCCCCCTACCGGCGCGCGAGCCACCTGCAGCGGCGGCCGCAGCGCCAGGAACGCCGCCACCGCCACCAGCAGCACCAGCACCACCGGCCGCAGCACCGCCGGCGCCAGCCACGTCACCGCTGCCGCGCCCAGCAGCGAGCCGACAAAGCCCGGTGCGAACAACCACTTCAGGCGCGCCGGATCGATCTTGCCCGAGCGGGCGAAGGTCAGCAGCGCCGTCCCCGAGCCGAACACCGCCTGGCCCTTGTTGGTGCCCAGCGCCAGCGGCGCCGGCAGCCCGGCCAGCAGCAGCGCCGGCAGGGTCAGCAGCCCGCCGCCGCCAGCGATCGCGTCGACCACGCCGGCCACGAAGGCCGCGGCGCACAGCCCGCACAGGCTCAGAAAGTCGAGGTCCACCGGGCGCTATTGCTTGGGGATGATCTGGTCGGCGGGAATGGTCCAGGTGCCGTCCACCGGGCCGTAGCCCAGGGCCACCCGGCCGAGCGAGCCCACGTCGAACCAGACGCCGCCTTCGATGCGGTACGGAATGATGAATTCCACGGTCTTGCCCGCCGCGTACTGGTCGACCGCTTGCTGGGCCAGCTGCTTGAGTACGCCAAGCAACGCCTCGGGACCAAAGGAAAAGCGGGCGGTGACCGTGATCTCGCCGTCTTGCACTACCTGCGGCATCGCGAAGCTGGGCTTGCCGCCCGTCAAGTACGTCACGCCGGAAGCGACCAGGAAGCCCGCGGCGGCGTTGGCAAAGTCGTCGGCGCTTTTGATGTCGTTCGTCTTGGCGGTGCAGGCGCCCGGGCCGGGCTGGCCTGTGCA
The DNA here is from genome assembly GCA_016218865.1 of Deltaproteobacteria bacterium. GTDB lineage: Bacteria > Myxococcota_A > UBA9042 > UBA9042 > UBA9042 > SXRM01. Next base: position 4,585 of record JACRCU010000509.1, read on the forward strand.
ACCCGGCTGGTCGGCTCCACAAAATGCGATGCAGGCCGCGCCCAGGCTCTGGTTGGTCTTGTCCGGGAATACCACCGTTGCCGCCAGCAACTCGGCCACCGGAATCGGGAAGTGGTTGGGATTCTGGACCTTGAAGCGCAGGTCGAAGGACACCCGCATCTGCGCCGGGCTGGGCGGCACGCCAAAGAAGCCCATGCAGAGCAGGCCGGTGGGATCCGGCACGAGCTGCGGGCAGTAGTAGGCGGCCATCATCGTCTTGGAGGGCGACTCGACCAGGATGGCATCTTGGTACGCCACCGAGGGCATTTGCGGCGGAGTCTGCGAGGTCGCGTTTTGCTCGGCCACTTGTTGCAGAATTTCGCAGCCGCCCAGCACTGCCAGCAGCGAAACCACGGTCATCGAACGGAACACGCCACGCATCCAACACCTCGCTGCCAGCATCCGAGTTTTCGCGCCGCTCGGCAAGTCGCCGGCGCAGCTCCATACCGCACAACGCGGCAACCACGTGTCAGATTCGTGAAAACGCTGTGGTTTGCCGACATGCTCGGCCGCGCGTAGACTGCGCGCCCCGGCGGCAGCCGGTCGCGGAGAACGGCATGTTTGGGCTCAAGATGTTGGCAAAGGGGCAGCAAGCGCCCGACTTCACGCTGCCGGATCAAGACGGCAACCTACAGAATTTGAAGACGATTTTGACGCGCGGACCGGCAGTCGTGTACTTCTACCCGCGCGACGAGACGGCGGGCTGCACCGCGCAGGCCTGCAAATTCCGCGATGAGTACGCCGACTTCAAGGATGCCGGCGCCGAGGTGTTTGGCGTCAGCGACGACTCGGTCGAGGTGCACAAGGCCTTTGCCAAGAACCACCGGCTGCCGTTCCGGCTGCTGGCCGACGTGGACAACGCCGTGCACCGCGCCTACGGCGTGACGCCGACCTTGGGCTTGCTGCGCGGGCGCATCACCTACGTCATTGATCAACAAGGTACTATCGTGCTGGCGTTCGACTCGCACATCCGCGCCACCGCCCACATCGGCGAAGCGCTGGCGGCCCTGCGCGCCTTGCCGAAGTAGGCCGCCCGCGGGCCTCGCCCTTTAGGAGCTCCGATGTTCCGTACTACCCTGCAAATAAACTGGAAAATTGCCGCGGTCGCGGCGCTGTTGGCGGCGACCTCTGCCCAGGCCGGCGAGGTGCCCGGGCCGGCGATCCTGCCGCCGAGCGCCTACATCGACGTCAAGATCCCGGCGTGCTGGGACTTCTTCGGCCACGCCACCGGCGCGTTCGTCGCCACGCCGATCCCGGCCGAGCGCGCCTCGTACGGCGTCAGCGAAGAGATGGACGAGCGCAACTGGCTGGTTCAAAAAGAGATTTTGGAGAATGCACATCGGCAGCGCGAGTCCTCGCCGTGGCAGGAGCGCCTGGCGGCCTTCTTCGCCAGCGGCATGGACACGGCGGCGATCGCCAAGGCCGGGCTGGAGCCTCTGGCGGCGATCTTCAAGGACATCGCGGGCTTGAAGAGTGCCGACCAGCTGGGCGCGGCCATCGGCCGACTGCACAAGCTGGGGATCCGCCCCGGGTTTGTGGTGTGGGTCGCGGCCGACGACAAGAACAGCGCGAACAACGCCTTGCAGTTCTTCCAGGGCGGCCTGGGCCTGCCCGAGCGCGACGACTACCTGGCCACCGACGAGGCCGGCAAGAAGCTGATCCGTCAGTACCGCGATCACGTGCAGAAGACCCTGCAGCTGGCCGGCGATGCGACCGAAGTGGCGGCCAAGAACGCCGACGCGGTGCTGGCGCTGGAGACGGCGCTGGCGGCGGCCAGCAAGACCATGGTGCAGCTGCGCGATCCCGAGGCCAACTACCACAAGCTGACCCGGGCCGAGCTGCAGAAGCTGGCGCCCGAGCTGGACTGGCCGGGCTACTTCGCCGCCGTGGGCGTGCCGGCCAGCGAAGGCACGCTGCTGGTGGGCCAGACCGAATTCATCCAGGCGCTGGCCAAGCAGAGCAAGCAGCAGCCGCTGGCGACCTGGCAGGCCTACCTGCGCTGGACCGTGCTGCGCGCCATGGCCTCGTACGGCCCGCCGGCGCTGGACGAGCTAGATTTTGCTTTCTACGGCAAGGTGTTGGCAGGCAAGACCGCCCAGGCGCCGCGCTGGAAGCGGGTGCTGAAGGCGGTGGACCGCGCGCTGGGCGACGACCTGGGGCGGGCCTACGTCGAGAGGCAGTTTCCGCCGGCGGCCAAGCAGAAAGTGGTCGAGATGATTGCCTTCCACAAGCAGGCGCTGCGGCAGCAGGTGCAGGCGCTGACCTGGATGGGCGAGGCGACCCGCAAGGAAGCGCTGCACAAGGTCGACACCCTGGCCGCCGAGGTGGGCTACCCCGACAAGTGGCGCGACTACAGCACCATGGAGCTCAAGCGCGAGGCCTACCTGCACAACGTCTTGCAGGGCCAGGCCTTCGAGGTCCGCCGCCAGCTGGCCAAGCTGGGCAAGCCGGTGGACAAGAAGGAGTGGTACCTGGCGGCGCAGACCAACAACGCCTACTACGACCCCACCACCAACACCATCGTGCTGACCGCCGGCATCCTGCAGCCGCCGCTGCTGGACCTGAAGGCGAGCGCGGCCACCAACTACGGCGGGCTGGCCTCGACCATCGGCCACGAGCTGATGCACATGCTGGACGATCAGGGCAGCCAGTACGACGCCGCCGGCAACCTGCGCACCTGGTGGACCAAGGAAGACCGCGCCGCCTATGAGAAAATGACCAAGCAGGTGGTGGCGCAGTACGACGCCTACCAAGCGCTGCCCGAGCTGCCGGTGCGCGGCGAGCAGACCCTGGGCGAGAACATGGCCGACATCGCCGGCTTGAAGATGGCGTTTTTGGCGCTCCAACTGGCGCTGCCCGGCAAGCAGGTCAGCGATGCACAAGCGCGCGAATTCTTTATCGCCTTTGCCCAAAGCTGGCGCAGCAACATCCGCGACGAGTGGCTGAAGGTGCGCATCCGCGCCGACGTGCACGCCCCCGAGCGCTTCCGCGTCAACGGCCCGGTGGCGGCCCTGCCGGCGTTTGCCAAGGCCTTTGCCTGCAAGCCCGGCGAGCCGATGTTTGCCGAAGGGTCGCGCTTGTTTTCGATCTGGTGACAGCAAATTCGTTGGAATTGAACCGAAAGCCCGGTCAATTCCGTGGGCCAGAATCGGGGTCCCCGTCTGATTCTCGCCAGTTGCATTTCGCGCCGCCCTAGCCGTACCGGCGTGAATCAGATGGGGTTCTTGGTAGGAGCGCCCGCCCATGGCCCTGCACGACCCCATCGCGAACCGCCGCTTCGACTTCGAAGGGCTGCGGCTGTCGCTGGAACATCAGGCCCCGCAAACGGTCTTGGCCGCGGCCGAGGCCAACGTGGTGCCGTTCGTGCTCGCCGCGCTGCGCCACCGCCTGAAGTGTCCACTGCTGGTCGTGGTGCCCGACGCGGCGCGGGCGCGGGCGATGATCGAGGGCCTGCAGACCTTCGAGGAAGAGCTGTGGCCCGGTTTGCCGCCGGTGCTGACCTGGCAAGAAAACGACGTGTCGCCGTGGCAGGAGCTGGCGCCGCTGCGGGCGGTGGTGATGCGGCGGCTGGCGGCCGGCTACCGGCTCAACCTGGGCCTGGGCGTGGCGGCGGTGGTGGTGACGGCGGCGGGCTTGCTGCAGCGCAGCCTGGCCGCGCAAGTGCTGGATCGCGCTACGGTGCTGGCGTCGGTCGGCAGCAATTTCGACCGGGTCGAGGTGGTGGAGCAATTGCTCGCCGGCGGCTACGAGCGCGTGCCCGTGGTCGAGGACGCCGGCACGTTCTGCTTGCGCGGCGGCGGCCTGGACGTGTGGAGCCCGCTGTACGACCGGCCGACGCGCCTGGACCTGGAGGGCGACGACGTCGCCAGCATCCGCTTCTTCGACGTAGAGACCCAGGAGACCGACGCGGGCGGCGCGCTGCTGGACCTGATCCTGCCGCCGGCGCGCGAGCTGCTGCTGGACCCGCCGCGGCTGCCCGGGATCGTGGCGGCGCTGACCGATCTGGCCGACCACCAGGACGTGGGCAACGTAGAACTCCGGACGATCCTGGACGAATTGCGCGCCGGCCACGTGGTCCCCGGCATGGAAGCGCTGGTGGCCGGCATCGCGCCCGAGCGCCACACCCTGCTGGAGCTGGCGCCGGCTGCCGGCAGCGAGCGGCCGCTGGTGGTGCTGGACAACCCCGATGCGGTCTACCAGGCGCTGCGGGCGGCCTACGCGCGCCACCTGGAGCACGCCCAGCAAGCCCGCGACAACAAACGGCTCGGCTACAGTCCCGCCGAGATCTTCTGCGAGCCGGCCGCGATCGAGCGCCAACTGCGGAGTTTTCCCCAGTTGCTAGTGCGGCCGTTTGCGCTGCTGGAAGAGAGCCGCACGGTGCCCACCTTCGTGCTGGACGTGGGCAACAACCGCGCCGTGCAAGAGGAATTGCGGCAAGCGCGCGGCCAGGACGAGGGCCTGCGCCCGCTGGTGCAGCGCATCCACCAGGCCAGAAAGCTGAAGGAATTGGTGGTGATCGCCGCCCACAGCGAAGGCGGTCGGCAGCGGCTGCAGGCGATCCTGCGCCACTACGGCATCGGCACCGAGCTGCACCAGGGGCCGCTGAAGCCGGCGGACGTCGAGAGTCTGCGCAATCGCCGCGATCTCGATGCCTTGCTGGTGCTGGGCGGCTCGGGCGAGGGCTACCATATCGAGGCCCTGCACCTGCTGGTGGTCGACGAGGACGAGGTCTTTGGCCAGAAGTCGCACAAGCCGGACCGGACCCGACGGAGGAACCAGGGTCACCGCGGTCTGCGCGACATCAGCGAGCTGGCCGAGGGCGACTACGTGGTGCACGTGGACCACGGCATCGGCCGCTACGTGGCGCTGCAGCGGATGGAAATCGGCGGCTGCGAGCAGGACTTCTTGCTGCTGGTCTACAAGGACGATCAGCGCCTGTACGTGCCGGTCGCCAACCTGGAGCGCGTCCAGAAGTACAAGGCGGGTCAAGAGGAAGAGGGCGCGGCGCGGCCGCAGCTGGACCGGCTGGGCCACGACCGCTGGCAGAGGGCCAAGGCGCGCGGCAAGAAAGCGGTGGCCGAGGTGGCGCAGCACCTGGTCAAGCTGTACGCCGAGCGGCAGGCGCGGCCGGGGCACGCGTTCTCGCCGCCCGACGAGGTCTACCGCGAGTGGGAGGCCAGCTTCCCGTGGGAAGAGACGCCCGACCAGCAGCGCGCCATCGACGACGTGCTGCTGGACCTGCAGCTGCCGCGGCCGACCGACCGGCTGGTGTGCGGCGACGTGGGCTACGGCAAGACCGAAGTGGCGATCCGCGCGGCGGTCAAGGCGGCCCTGGACGGCAAGCAGGTGGCGGTGCTGGTGCCCACGACCGTGCTGGCCGAGCAGCACCGGCTGACCTTTGCCGAGCGCTGCCGGTCGCTGCCGCTGAAGATCGAGTCGCTGTCGCGCTTTCGCAGCCCGGCCGAGCAGCGCGACATCGTGGCGGGTCTGGCCAGCGGCGAGGTCGACATCGTGGTCGGCACCCACCGGTTGCTGAGCAAAGACATCCAGTTTCGCGATCTGGGCCTGCTCATCATCGACGAGGAGCACCGGTTTGGCGTGGGCCACAAAGAGGGCATCAAGAAGTGGAAGGCCACGGTCGACTGCATCACGCTGTCGGCCACGCCGATTCCGCGCACGCTGCAGCTGGCGACCCTGGGCCTCCGCGACCTGTCGCTCATCGCCACGCCGCCCGAGAACAGGAAGTCGGTGCGCACGCTGGTGTGCCGCGGCACCGACGAAGTGCTGCAAGAGGCGCTGGAACGCGAGCTGAGCCGCGGCGGCCAGGTGTTCTACATCTGCAATCGGATCAAGCGCTTGCCCGACATCGCCGCGCACCTGCAGCAGATCTGTCCCAGCGCCAAGCCGGTGATCGCCCACGGCCAGCAGAGCGAGCAGGAGCTGGAGGACGCGATGCTGTCCTTCATGCAGAAGCAGACCAACGTGCTCGTGACCACCACCATCGTCGAGTCGGGGCTGGACATCCCCAGCGCCAACACCATGTTCATCGAGCGGGCAGATTCGTTTGGTCTGGCGCAGTTGTACCAGCTCCGCGGCCGGGTGGGGCGCTCCAACCTGCGCGCCTGGTGCTACCTGATGGTGCCCGAGCGCGAAGCCATGACCAAAGAGGGCCTGCAGCGGGTGGCGGTGCTCGAGCGGTTCAGCGAGCTGGGCTCGGGCGTGCACATCGCCAGCCACGACCTGGAGATCCGCGGCGCCGGCAACCTGCTGGGCGAGGAGCAGACCGGCCACATCGCCGAGATCGGCTACGACCTGTACGTGAAATTGCTGGAAGAAGCGGTGGCCGAGCTGCGCGGGCAGGAGCTGGGCGCGCCGGTCGACCCCGAGATCAAGACTACCGTCACGGCTTACCTGTCGGACACTTACATCGCCGACCCGAACCAGCGGCTGATGGCCTACAAGCGGCTGGCGGCGGTGCGCGACGACGACGAGCTGGATGCGGCGGTGCGGCTGCTGGCGGACCGCTACGGCCGGCTGCCCGAGGCGGCGCAGAACCTGGTCGAGACCCTGCAAATCCGCGTGCTGGCGCTGCAATTGGGCCTGGAGAAGGTGGAGCAGGGCCCGTCGGGCATTGCGCTGACCCTGCACGAGAAGGGCCTGCTGCAGCCCGAGCTGCTGCTGCCGCTCATCAACGCCAAGGGCACGCCGTGGCGCCTGTCGCCCGACATGGTGCTGGCGCGGGCCTGGACGCGGGTGGAGCAGGAAGCGCCGGTGCTGGCCACCCAGGAGGCCCTGCGCGGGCTGCTGAAGATGGCGCGCCACCCCGGCAGCGTCACCGTCGACGTGGAACCCGAGGGGCCGCCGGCCTTGACCGCGCCGCCGCCGCGCCTGGAAGCCCCGCGGCAGAGCGGCCGCCGGCGCATCTTGGGTAGGACGTAACTCCTAGAGTTTGGGCAGGAACGTGCGCCAGTGGCGCAGCCGCACCCGGAATGCAGGCGGCAGCAGATCGCGCAACATCTGGAAGCGCTTGGGCTTGGCCGGCGGGAACAGCGCCGCCACCAGCGAGGCGCCCAGCTCGGGTCCGCGCTCGCCGCCCAGCCGCTGCAGGCCGCCATTTTGCTGGGCCCACGCTTGCCAATCGCGCACTTGTACGCCGCCCAGTTTTTCCCAGGCCGTGCGCGACACCGCCAGCATCGCCGGCCGCTGCTGCGGAGCCACCGCCAGCGCACTGCCGCTCTGCACCTGGCGAATCAGGTCGCCCAGCAGCGGGTCGGGCAGGGCCTGCACGTCGACCACTGCCAGGGTGTCGCCGGTCAGCTGCTGCAGCGCTGCCTGCAGGGTCGCCGCCGGCTCGACCAGGCCGCCGGGGCGCAACACCAGGCGAATCCCGGGGAAGTCCTCGACTTCGGCGACGCTGTCGTCGGTCGAGCCCAGGTCGATCAGCGCCCAGCGCACGTCCGTGCCGCCCAGGACCTGCCGCCACTGCTGCAGCGCCTTGGCCACCAAGCCCTGGTGGTTGCGGCTGACCAGCGCCACCGTCACGCCGCCGTGGCCCACGGGAGCGCAGGTTTCGATGGGCGCGCGCGGAGTTTCGTCGGCATCGCGCTTGTGGCGGCTGACCTCCAGGGCCCGCTGCAGGCCGTCCGTCGGCTGGCGCTCGGCGGTGGGGCGCGGCGTGTCTTCACTCGGCTGCGGGCGGGGCGTCGCCTCTTCGCGCAGCGGGCGATTGCGCAAGGCCCGTTCCTGCATCGAGATCGGGGCCGGCGCGGGGCGCGGTGGCGGCCGGTCGTCGCGTTCGCCCATTCGGGCCCGCTCGCGGACCTGGCGCTGCCGTTCGGCCAGCTCGGCCATGTCCACGGCGCGCGGCGGCACGGCAGGGGCGCGCATCGGCTCGGGGGTCGGCCGCGAAAGCGGAGCGGGTACCCGGCGTTGCACGGGCTCGGTCGGGGCGCCGCGGCGCGGGTAGCGGGCCTGGCCCGGCTCGCTGGGGACCGGAGCCGGATCGGGAGCGGCTACCGGATCGGGCTCGGGCTCGGGTTCGGGACCGGGTTCGGGACCGGGTTCGGGTTCGGGTACAGGTACAGGTTCAGGTACGGGTTCGGGTTCGGGTTCGGGTTCGGGAGCCGGAACCGGATCGGGAGCCGGAACCGGAGCCGGAACCGGAGCCGGAACCGGAACCGGAACCGGAGCCGGAGTCGGAACCGGAACCGGATCGGGTACCGGAACCGGAGCGGGTTCGGGACCGGGTACCGGATCGGGCGCGGGCGCCGGCGCATCCACCAAGTCGAGCAGCGTCATCGCCGAGGCCGGCTTGGCGGCCCGCGGCGCGCGCTTGGGCTTGGCGGCCGGCGCAGGCGTGGCTGCAGGTTGGGCTTCAGCGGCAGCCTCTGCGGTCTTGGGTTTCTTGGTTCGCGGCGCGCGCGCCTTGGCCGGAACGGACGCCGGCTCGGCCGATTCGCCAAGCAGTTCCACGGGTTTTTCTGCCATTTGCGCTTCCTGCGCGGCAGCTGGGCCTGCGGGGCGGGCCGGTCTACCGCGTGACGTCGACGAACAGGTACTTGCCCAGGTGTGCCGACAGGTACGGGCGGTGCTCGCGCAGCACGATCACGATGCGCGTGCCCTTGCCGCTGATTTCTTCGGCGCGAACCTGCTCGATGGCGGTGGGGAAGGCGCCGGTCAGGATCTCGCGCTTGAAATTATCCGACGGCACCGTGACTTGCGGCAGGTCGATTACCACATGCAGATCGTCGGGCCGGTACACGTAGCCGCAGGCGCCCTTCTCGACCTGCACGTACACGCGCGAGCCGTCGGCGTTGTTCTGGAAGCCGACCCAGGTCAGCGACTGCGGCTCCACCTTGCAGCGACCTCCGGCAGCGGCCGGCGGCGCGGCGTTCCAGTCCGGCACGTTGCCGCTGTAGGGCCGCTCTTTGTACAGGTTGCCGGCGCGATCGACGAAGACTTCGCGGGCGCGGTCGTCGCCCAGCAGCGGGAAGGGGAACGGCCGCGGCGGCGCTTGGAACGGCCCGAGCTTGACGTCGGCCTCGGCGACCGCACTGGCACCGCCTTCCTCGGCTTTCTCCGTCTTTTCGGCCTTTTCGGCTTTGTCCGCGGGCGCTTCACTCGGCTTTTCGGCCGCTTTGTCGCCGCTCTTGTCGCCGGCCTTGGCCTTCTTGTCGCCCTTGGTCGGCTTGGTCGACTTGGCGGGTTCGGCGCCCTCGGCCTTGTCAGCCGGCGCCTTTTCGGCGGCCGCGGCCAGACCCTGGTTCAGCAGAAGTCCGCCCGACATCATCAAGATGCCAACAAACGCATGTAGACCAAAGCCGCGCATCGTCGTACCTAGCCCATGCCCCGCACGGGTCGCCAGCACTTACCATAGCACGGACCGGCCGGCCTGCAAAAACCTGGGACTGCGCCCCGGGTGCTGCCGCCAGGGGCCGCCCGCCTGGCCCAAAAAGCGCTGCGGGGCCCCCAACCGCGGCGATCGTTCGCCGGATCGGGGACCCCGCAGCCTGTGTTCCTACACGAATCTGCGTGGAAACAGGGCCCTAGGGCTTACTGCTTCTTGACGTCGATGAACATGTTGGTGCCGGTCTGGGTGCCCAGATCCAGGAAGGTGCTGGCGTCGCTGGTGGTGGCCACGCCCACGCCGTACTGCTCGGTGGTGCAGGTGCACTGCGCGTAGGCAAAGCCGCACTGCGGAGCGTCGTTGCCGTCGTTCTTGCACGCGGTCTTGTACGACTGATCGACTTCCCACACCGCCAGCTGGTCGCCCAACAGGATGTCCTGGACGGCGCCGGCGCCGTCGCACTGCTTCAGGTCCTGGGTGCCGTTGGTGCAGGCGCCGATCTGGAAGTAGACGCTGCGGTCGCCCAGGCCGAAGTAGCCGGTGTCCTTGGCGGTGGCCGAGACGGTGCCGTTGACCGGGCCGGCGATCGACGACTCGGTGTTGTGGTCGTTCTGATCGATGCACTTCGGGTTGGCCGGCGACTTGACGATGGCGCCGCCCTTGGCCATGCCCATCAGCTTCCAGTCGGTGCCGACCTTGCGGTACAGCGCGACCGCGTCGATGTCGGGACCGGGCGAGTTGGTGCTGCAGTCGGGGTTCTTCGAACCGTCGATGATCACCCACTGGTACTTGGTGCCACCCGAGGTGGTGTCGGTGCCGGTGGTCGAGTCGCTGCCGCCGGTGGTGTCGGTGCCGCTGGTGGCATCGCCGGCATCGGGATCGCTCACGCTGGCGTCGCATGCGGTCAGGGCCAGCAGGCTGGCAACACCGGCAACGACGGCCATGTTCTTGAACATCTTCATTACGTTCCTCCAAGCTCGGATTTCGACGTGGGCTGCACCCACCAACGGGGTAGGGACACGCCGGGCAGTCGCGGCAACGGCGCCGCAGCGGCTCCGGCCGTGGAGTATGATAGTGTTTGGCCGGAAAAGGTCAAAGGCTGGCGATCGAAAACCCGCCGACCAGCCAAAACAGCGTCCGCAATCACTTCCCGCGGCGCGAGTCTACTGCCGTGGGTGCGTAGGTCAGGTCGGTCGTGGCGGCGCTGGGTGCGTGATCTTGCCAGGTCTGCTTCCAGCGCGCCGGATTGCCCGCCGCCGCCAGCAGCCGCTCGACCTCGCCGGCCATGATCGCCGCCGACGCGGGGCGCCCCTTGGGGTCCAGCGCCAGCGCGCGCTCGACCAACGCCGCCACCCCCTGCGGCAAGGGCTGCTCGCACGCCTGATCCAGCGGCCGCGGCGACTGCACCAGGCGCGCCACCAGCATCGCCATCATGGTGTCGCCCACGAACGGCAGCCCGCCCGCCAGCGTCTGGTACAAGACGATGCCCATGGCGTACACATCGCAGCGACCGTCCAGCGGCTCGCCGCGCACTTGCTCGGGCGCCATGTACATCGGCGTGCCGACCACGGAGCCGGCCTGTTCGGGCGACGCCACTTGACCCGTGAGGTCCAGGGCAATGCCAAAGTCGATGACTTTGCACGACTCGTTGGGCGTGCCCTCGCCGACCACGAACAAGTTGGCGGGCTTGATGTCGCGGTGCACCAGCCCCTGACGGTGCGCCTCGGCCAGACCGGCCAGCGCCTCGCGGCTCAGGCGCAGCGCCCGCACGGGGTCCAAGGTGCGGGTCTTGGCAAGAATTTCGCCCAGTTCACGGCCGTTCAGCCGCTCCATCGCCACGAACAGGCGGCCATCCTCGGCCAGACCCCACTCGTGCACTTCTACCACGTGCGGGTGGACCAGCCGCGCGGCCAAGCGGCCTTCGTCAAAGAAG
>JACRCU010000514.1 GCA_016218865.1 Deltaproteobacteria bacterium
CGTGGCGGGCAGCTGCCAGAGCAAGTCCGGGGTGACCTGCCAGGCGACCTACGACGTGGACCTGTGCTCGTCGGTCAAGGTCCCGGGGACGTGCTCGGCCAACGGCAAGTGCGTGGCGAACCAGGGGCAGAGCGGGTTTACCTGCCCCGGCTGCAACGGCGTGTGCTTGCAGTGCACGATCTTTGGCGGGATTCAGCTGAAGTATTGTTTGGGGTTCTAGCTTCGCGATGGCGCGGGGTTGGGGCGGGCACCGTGGCTGCGAGGAGGAAGGGGCCGGCGACTGAAGTCGCGCCTACACCTGCCGCGCCGGCCTCCGCCGGCTTTGACTCGGGCTGGCACGCGATACCCGCGAATATCGTTGCAGTTACTGCCCCATGCCGTTTCTGAGCCCGCGGAGGCGGGCGACGCAACCCTAGACGTGGCTTCAGCCGCCGGTCGTCCGCACGGCTTCCGGTCACGAGCCGAGTCTCCGTCGCTCCCGTGACACAGACTGTCGCATGGGCGCACGCTTAGCCCCAGCCACACCTACCGCGGCAAAGCCCGCTCGCGCAACCACGCGGCCAGCTGAGCCTTGTCGAGCCTGCCCGCCGCCAAGTCCATGACCGTCAAGTAGAGCTGGACCTCGTCGTAGCGGACGGCCTGCCCGTTGGCGCGCAAGAAGGTGATCATCGCGACCGCGGCAATGCGCTTGTTGCCGTCGAGAAACGCATGGTTGCGGCACAGGTGGTAGCCGTAGGCCGCGGCCATCTCCCACACGTCGCGGTGCAGGGGCACGCCGCCGAAGCTGGCCTGCGGTTGGGCCAGCGCCGACTCGAGCAACCCCGCATCGCGCAAGCCCTGCAGGCCGCCGAAAAGGTCGACGACCTGGGCGTGCAACGTCTCGACCAGGCGCCGCGACAGCCACCGCATCGCCGCGACCTACTCGCCCAACTTCTTGAGGGCGTTGGGATGGTCGGCGATCACCCCCTGGGCAATCGCGCACAAGTCGTCGAATTCGGGGTCGACCAGCGTCAGGGTCACGCGGCCTTTTTCGGCGTGGACCAGCACCTCGGCGCCGCGGTACAGGCCGGATTCGGCAAGAATTTCGGCAGGCAAGACCACGCCCGTACTGTTGCCGACGCGCTGCAGTTTCCGTTGGGCCAGGGGCATGGGCGACCTCCGAGTTCTCACATAGAGTAAGAACGACGCCCGCGGCGGTCAAGGCCCGCCAACCTGACGCTTCCCCGCACCCTGCCCGGCCGCGGCGCCAAAGAAGATCCGCATCTACCGCCACTTGACGCCGAGTTGCTGACAAGACCTGTCCTCTGCCCGATGCTGCGGCCACATCCGCAGCTCGGGGCGTGTCGCGTCGGCCATGGGAGCCGGCCTTGTGCGCCCGGCTGAGGCAAGCAAGCAGGAGGAACCCCCATGGTCGACGACATTTCTTACGGCTGGCAGCCGACCACGCCCCTGGGTCGGGCGGTGTACGAAGCCGGCTTCGAGTATCTGGCCGCGCAGGACATCCTGGTGTCGCGCATGAACCCGCGGCAGCGCAAGTTCGGCTACGCCTGGGCCTACGACCGCGCTGCGCCGTTTTTGCACATGATCATCCACTGCGAGCCGTTCTACTTCGACTTCGACGGCAAGCACTGGATGCTGGAGGTGTGGAAGGGGCAGTACGGCTTCGAGGCCGGCGCCGAGATCGGCGTCTACAACCGCAAGTCCAACTCGCTGAACCCCAAATTCCCCATCCTGGACGCGCTGATCGGCCATCGGCCCGACGACCACGCCCACGACCGCTACTACCCGTGCGCCGAGGACGCCGACCGGCTGGAGATGGGCTTCACGCTGCGGCGCGGCAGTGCGGTGCTGTTCGAGCGACCGCGGCAGCGCCACTGGTGGTGCACCGGCTTTCGCTGGGGCGTGTTCGCCGAGCCGAGCGAGCTGAGCCTGGACGTTCGAATCCGCACCGCGCGTACGGGCTTGCGCAATGCCATCGTCGCCGCGGTGCGCGCGCGGAACTACCCGGTCACGGTGTCCGGCACCGAGATCCGCTTCACGTTCACGAACCCGACCACCATCCAACCCACCAGGATGAATCCGGAACTCACCGCGAACCAGCAGGACGACAACCGCAGGGTGGTGCAACTGTACGCGGCCCAGCATTTTGCCAACAACGATCCGAACAACGTCCGCCTGAGCGGCGAGCTGGCCGATCTGGTGAACGGGCGGCTGACCGGGCGCAGCACGCTGGCGGCGCGGATCCGCGCGATGGAACAGGCGGGCATGAGCGGTTTGGCCAAGTTGGTGGATTTGCTGACGTAGCGGTGGCCCCACACTGTCGCGCTCGCCGGTGGAATTTGCTAGCGTGCACAGTCTGTTTGGAGGCACTCGATCATGCCCGCAGTTGCCCGCCGCCCGCGGACGGAAACCTTCAAGCGGCTCCGAGCAGCGAGCTTCGGCGCGTGGACCGCGTTGGCTTGCAGTTCGCCACCCGCCGTCGCCGAGCTGGAAGCGACGGGCGCCGCGGCTGCCGAGACCACGGCGATGCCCAGCGATGTCAGCGCCGCGGATGGCCAAAGCGATGCTTCGGTCCAGCCGCAGTGCGTGACGGACAAGGACTGCAAGAAGCTGCCGGGTACCGGCCTGAGCCCGTGCCAAGTCCGCGTGTGCCAAGCCGGAGAGTGCGCGGTGACGATCGCCGCCAAGGGGACGCCGTGCAGCGACGGCAAAGCCTGCACTACTGGCGATGTCTGCGCAGGGACCACGGGCGGCGCCGCAGCTTGCACAGGCACGTTTGCCTGCCCGACCCCGCCTTGGAAGGATTCGATGTGCGTGGTAGCCAAGTGCGCCGACGACGGCTCGGGCGAGTGCCAATACGCCAACGCCGTCCCCGGAACTCCTTGCGACGACAAAGATCCCTGTACTTTGCAGGACAAGTGCGTGGCCGGCGGCAAGTGCGGGGCCGGGCAGCATAAGACATGTCCCGATGACGGCAACGCCTGCACGCTGGAGACCTGCGTCACCACCTCCTCGGGCGGCACCTGCGCGACGGTACAGCGGGCCGCGGGCGACCCATGCGCTGACGGCAATCCCTGCACGGAGGCCGACCACTGCGACGCGGCCGCCAACTGTCTGGGAAGTTTGATCTCGTGCGGTCCGAGCCCGAGCCCCTGCGTCCTGCTCTATTGCGACGCTGTGAAGGGGTGCAGCAACAAGCCCCAGAACAACGGCGCACCGTGCAATGACGGCGACCCCGCCCCGGTGAATGATGCGTGCTCGAACGTGGTGTGCGCTGGAACACCTTAGCCGAGCTAGCCATGAGTCCCACCGGGCTGGATCCGCCCGTGGGACCGCGCCCCCGCTTGCGGCGGAAGTGCCCGCAGCGGGCCTCGCCCCCGCACTATCTGGAGGCCCCATGCCCACCACCGACCTCGCCGCCCTGCGCGGCCCCATCACCGTCACCGCCCTCTACTTTGCCCTGTGGTACGGGCTGCTGTTCGGCCTGCAGGTCCGCACCAAGTACCGGCTGCGGCGCGAATACGCGGAGCGCGGCCAAGTGTTCGACCGCTACCACGGCAACGACCCCGCGATGCTGTTTGCCGACCGCGCCGTGCAGAACACCCACGAGCAGATGGTGCCGTTTTTGCTGGGGCTGTGGCTGTACGCGATCTTCGTCTCCGCGAGCGTCGCGACTGGTCTGGGCGCGGCCTACGTGGCGCTGCGGGCCGTCTACCCGCTGCTGCTGGGTCCGCGCATCGAGCAGGTGCAGTCGCGGCGGGTCGCTTTCGTCACCTTCCCGTGCTACGCCATCATCTTCTGGATGCTGGGCGCCAGCGTGGCCAAGGCGTGGGGCGGCCTGGGCTGAAGGGCGCGTCGACCACGTAACCGTCTAAAATAACTTGCTTGCTAGTTGGCTGTCGGTGTCACCGCCCCCAGCAAGAACACGCCCTCGGGCGCACTGGCCCGGCCACCCCAGTGCCCGCAGCGCCGCTCGCCCGAGCGCAAGGTGTCGCAGCGACCCAGGAAAATCTGCAGCCGCAGACCGGGCTTGGGCACGATCCCCAGGTTGGTCCACGGCAGCGCGGCGAACACCAGCCACTCTTCGTCGTCTTCGCCGGCGGCCTGGTTCAGCGAACCGTCCACGTCGATGGCGACGCGCGCACCGCTCTGCCAGCTGGTGTCGGTCTTGCCGGCGCGGTCGATGCGGGCGTCGCTGATGATGCCGCTCGGGGCGAATTGCAGAGCGAACGTGGGGGCTTCGGGGTCGCCCGACTGCACCCGCACGTCGAAGGCGTCGTGCAGCCACAGCGGCGCGTCGGTCGCGGTGGCGGGCGCGGCGATGTCCTGGTCGGCGGCGTACAGGTTCAGGTACAAGTACTGGGAATCCCACAGGACCCGTGCCATCGAGTAGGGC
>JACRCU010000510.1 GCA_016218865.1 Deltaproteobacteria bacterium
CGAGATGACCATGGTCATGCGGCCGTCGTCGCCGCGATAGCCCAGGATCCACGGGCCCTTGATGGGCACCATGTCGGCCAGGGCCTGGATCTCGTCGCTGCCCGGCGGCACCAGGACCTGGTGCTGGACAAACACGCCGATGAACTGACCCAGCTGGTCGCGAGTCCAGGTCTGGGCAAAGGCGGTGGCCACGTCCTCGGCCTGGCGCGGCTCGGCGTAGTGGTCGACGAGCGCTTTGAGATCCGCGGACATCTCCAGAAGGTAGCCGAACAGGTCGTGGTAGAGGAACAGCGTCTCGCCGCGCACGAACCAGCTGAGGTGGGCAGAGCGGATGTGGGCAGAGCTTGCTTGGTCAGTGCGGTGCAGTGTCATGGGGGACCGTAGCCCTGCGGAAGGCGGGCTGGGCGACAGTAGCAGGCGGCGGGTTGGGCGTAAATGTGGGCGCGCGGGGTGGGGCGCTCGGCGGCGAGACTGCGCCAATTCCTGTTTGATGTCGACGACCTGACACAAGGGTGCGTCGTGTCGGAACGGGTCGAGCCAGCATGGCGAACCCCGGCTGCGCCGGGTCCCGTGCTAGGCGCCCTGGCCTGGCGGCCGGTGGGCCCAGAGACGCGGCCGGGGAGCGCCCCGCCCACCCCAAGACCGTCCAATGGACCGCCAAGCCCAGGCCCAACCCCCCAAGAGTCGCCCAGAATTTCCCTAAGTCCCTACGGCTTCCCCGAGCACTTCGCCTGGCCCGGCTCCAAGGTCAGCACCTGGTCCGCCACCACGCCGTTCAGGCGCAGCACGCATCCCGACGGCCACCACACCACCACGTGGTCCAGCTTGGCCACGCTCCCCAAACCGAAGTGCACCCCCGGCGCCCGGTGCGCCAGCGAACCGCCCGACAACTGCAGTTCCTGCTCTTGCATGTGACCGCCCGCCCACACCTGCACTTTGGCGCCGGCGACACCCTGCCCGCCCGCCCCGGCCGCCAGGGCGAAGTCCAGCCAGTGCGCAGCCGGCGTGTCGTTGCGCTGCAGGCGCAGATTGCCCGGCGGGCTCAGGTCCAGCAGGTCCAGGTCGCCGTCGCCGTCCATGTCGGCGGCCGCCGCGCTGAGCGGAGTGATGGTGGTGTCCGTGGTCGGCAGCCAAGGCACGGTGAGGGCCTGAAACTTGGCGCCGGCGTTGTGGAACAGCACGTGGTGGCCCGCGGTGACGTACGGCGCCGGCTGCCACTCGGACATGGCCGGCAACAGCTGCCCCGGCTTGGCCACCAGCGACGCCAGGGCCAGCAGGTCGGGCCAGCCGTCGTTGTCGAAGTCGGCGACCAGCTGCGCCCAGGTCACCATCTCGGCGGTCGCCGCCAGGGTGCCCATTGGCGTAGCCATGTCCAGCAGTTTGCCGCCACCTTGGCCCAGGTACAGGCTCACGGGCCCCACGTCGCCCGTCGCCAGGTCCAGGTGCCCGTTGCCGTCGAAGTCCCCCAAGCCCGCCCCCATCAAGTGGCCGTAGGGCCGCAGGCCGATGTCGACGCCGTGGGGCGCGAATACGCCGCTGCCGTTGCCGGTGAACCAGTGCATCGGCCCAAAGTCGTTGCCCACGAACAGGTCGGTCCAGCCGTCGCGGTCGTAGTCGCCCGGCGCTGCCGCCAAGCTCGCCCCTGGGTCGTCGGTGTTGGAACCTGCGCTGATGTCGACGAACTTGCCGCCATCGTTGCGCAGCAGCAGATTGGTCGCCTGCAGGTCAAAGGGCGCACAACAGGTCCAGGTAGCGATCGGCGTCGCGGCCGTGTCCAGCAGGCACTGCTTGGCCACCGGCGCACCGCCGTAGCAGCACTGCAGGTGGGCACCGTCGGCCGGTTGACATTGGTAGTTGCCGGGTTGCAGGTTCATCTGGCCGGTGCGGGCCACGTACAGGTCGTGGTCGCCATCGCGGTCGAAGTCGAACGGGATCACCGACCAGGCAATCGCCGCCTTCGCCACCGTCGGCAGGCCAGAAATGCCGCCGTCGACCAGGCCCACGGTGGTGGTCAGCAGCACGCGCACGCCGCTGGTGGTCGCCAACACCACGTCCAGATCGCCGTCGCCTTCCCAGTCCATGGCGGCGCAGTCGGGCACCCAGGCGCTGGCCGGCAGTTCGGTCTTGCTGCTCGACCACGCACCCGCGCCGCTGTTGGCGTAGACGCGCACGTAGCGCTTGCTGCCGGGGCCGGCGGGCTGCTCGATGACCAGCAGGTCGGTCTGGCCGTCGCCGTTGAAATCGTTCCACAGTACGCAGGGATCCACGGTGCCCAAGGCCGCCAAACCGTACTGGGCGGTGACGTCGGTCCAGGTCGGCGCGGCGGTCTTGGGTGGCGACAGCCAACCCGGCTTGGCGCAGGCCAGGTTGGGCGGCAGAAAGCCGGTCCCGGTGGCGGCCGCGGCCAGCTCCGCCGCACTTGGCGGGCAAACGCCGGGCCAGCCAGGTGGGACCTCCGCAATGTCGCCGGCATCCTGGTCGGCGGCAGCGCCGTCTTGGCTGGCGTCGCCGTCGGGGCCAGCGTCCCCGTCCGCGCCATCCGGGGCCGCGTCCAGCCCAGGCGTGTCCGCGGGCGGCGCAGCAGCGTCCGCGTCGAGCCCGTAGCCGTCGCAGTCACACGCGGCATCGGCCGTTTGATCCTGGGCGTTTTGGTCCGGATCGGCTAGGTCCGGGCCGGCGTCGGCCACCTCCAGGGCTGCGTCCCACGTGTCGGCCGCGTCCGCAGCACCGGCACCGCTCGCCGCGTCGCTGCCCGCCGCCGCCACGCCGCAGGCCGCCAGTGCAAGGAGCGCCCAGGCCAAAGCCGCTGTGCACACAAGGTGTTGCGTGGCCCGCGCGGAGATCGGGGCTTTGCGCCGGCCGGTGCCTGCCGCCCATGCCTTGGGGAAGCTCCAGACCACGTCGCGCTCCGGGGAACCAGGTCCTGCTGGTCGCTACAGCCTACGGAGCCGGCCAGTGAGCGTCAAGCAAGCAGAAAAGCAAGCAGTTCGCGCCCGCCATCGCTTCCGGCTACGACAGCCGCCGCAGCGAAGTCTCTTCGGTCGGCGTCAAGACCCGCATGCAGGGAATGTAGCCGTCAAACTGAATCCCGTGCAGCTCCATGCGCTTCTGCGAGCGGAGCACGCCAACCAAGAAATCGAGCACCGCCTGCGTGACCAGCTGCCCCGGCACCAGCACCGGAATGCCGGGCGGATAGGGGGTGATTTGGTCGGCGCTGACCCGGTCGATGAGCGCCGGGTTGGGGTTCTCCTTCTCGTCCAGCAGCGGCGTCATCTCGCCGGCGCAGTAGTAGGCGTCGCGCGGCAGGAATTCCAGGCTGGTGAACTCAGGGATCTCGGGCGCCTGGAACAGCCGCCGCGCCACCCGGCCCTCGCGGGCGATGCGCATCAGGGCGTCGTACAGGCGCGAGACCTTGCTGCGGGTGGTGCCGATGGTCAGCAGCAGCGTCAGGGTGTTGAAGGTCGACTTCTCGACCTGGATGTTGAAGCGCGTGAACAGCTCCTGCTGCAATTCCTCTACGGTAAATCCGCACTTGCTGATGTCGACCGTCACCTTGGTCGGGTCGAGCAGGATGCCGTCGCCCTTGACCGCCTCGGGCAGCAGGTCGTCGAGCTCCAGCACGCGGAACACGCCGGTCGAATTGATGTGGGTCCGCAGCTCGTTGGCCAGCGTCAGCGTCCGCGCCAGCAGCTTGTAGCCCTCCATCTGCATCTGCTTGCGGGCCACATCCAGGCTGGCGATCATCGCGTACTGCGGCGACGTCGACGTGTGCATGTTGTAGTTTTCGCGAAACAAGTGCTCGTTGAAGTGCGGGTCGTTGACGTGGATCATGCTCGACTGCGAAAAGGCGCTCATCACCTTGTGCGTCGACTGGGTGGCATAGTCCGCGCCCGACTCCAGCGCCGTGGGTCGAAAGGCCGGGTGGAACCGCGCAAATCCGTACCAGGCCTCGTCGATGATCACGCGGATCTTCGAGGCGTGGCAGCGGTCGACGATCGGCTTCAGGTCGTAGCGCAGGCCGTCGTAGGTGCACGAAGTCAGGATCAGCGCCTGCGCGTCGGGGTGGGCCTCGATGGCGTCGAAGATGGTCTTCTTGCTGACCGGACCGTACAGGCCGTACTGGCGGTTGACCGTGGAATTCAGATAGATCGGGTGCGCGCCGGACAGCACCACGCCGTGGTGGACGCTTTTGTGGCAGTTGCGGTCGAGCAGGAGCTTCTCGCCCGGCGCCAGCAAGGTCTGGAAGATCACCTTGTTGGCGGTCGAGGTGCCGTTGGTGGCAAAGAAGGTGCGGCGCGCGCCAAAGGCGTTGGCGGCGACGGCCTGCGCCTCGGCGATGACGCCGCGCGGCTCCATCAGCGAGTCGAGCATGGGCACCGACACGCTCAGGTCGGCGTCGAAGATGTGTTCACCCATGAATTCATAGAAGTCGTTGATCCACGGGCTGCCGCGCAGCGACTCGCCCGAGCTGTGGCCCGGCGTGTGCCACGAGTCCTTGGCCATCCACACGTACTTCTGGAGCTGGTCGAAAAACGGCGTCTGCGAGCGCTCTTGGATCTGCGCGTTCAGGATGCGGTACATGCCGCGGTAGTCGCGCTCTTCGCGGTAGAAATAGCCGTCCACCGCCTCGGAAAACAGGGTGTCGACGATTTCCTCTTCGCTCTCTTGCGGAATCAGCACATAGATATCCAGCTGCGGCCGGAAGCCGGTGATGCGCTGCACCAGCTCCAGCGCCGTCATCTGCAGGCGCTTCTCTTTGCCGTCCAAGACATACAGCTTGGCGTCGCAGATCACCGCCTGGATATCGCCGTCCTGCTCGATGGCCTCCAGGGCGGCGGCGGCGGTCGTCACGCCCGCGAAGGTGATGCCCAGCGGGTTGTCCAGCGTGCGGGCGGCCGCGTTGAGACCTTTGACGAATTCGCGGAGCACCAGCGGCTCGTCGTTGATGACCAGGACACGGCTGACGGGCTTGCGCATGGCACCTCGGGGGGCTAGGGAAACGCTCGGAAGCTAAAGGATCACGTCTGGCGCCAACTCGGCCCGGCGTTTGAAGAATTCGCGGTGCACGGCGTACTGCACCAGCATGAGCACCACGCCAAGGCCCATCAGGCCAAAGAAGATCCGGCGCGGCCCATCGGGCAGCGTCACCAGCGAGAATGCCATCGCCCAGACCAGCACCAGGCCGCCCAGCACGGGCGCAACCAGCAAAAGCAAGGTGTTGCGCAGGCTGCGCCGCAGATGCCGGCGGTAGTACCACGGGCACATCAGCGCCGTCAGGCCGTAGTAGAAGGCGATGGCCAGGCCCAGCCCAGCGACCGAATCCACCAGGATGTTCGGCGTGAAGTGCGTCAGCCCCACGTACCAGAGCACGCAGATGGCGCCCATCCACACCGTGGCGGTGGTCGGGGTGAAGTAGCGGGGGTGGGTGCGAGCAAAGTACTTGGGAATCGCGCCCTTGGTGGCCATCGACAGCGCAGTGCGGGTCGCCGGCAGGATCGCCGTCTGGGTGCAGGCCGCCGCCGAGGTGAGCACCGCGATGATGAGCAGCTTGTCCCACGGCGAGCCCAGCACATCCGCCGCCAACGCGCCCAGCACGTCGGCCTGATGCTCGGGGTTGGCCAGGAATTCCACCCCGTGGTAGGCCTGCGCCGCCACCGCCACCACCACGTAGATCAGCAGCAAGATCACGGTGCTCCACAGTGCCGCTTTGCCCGGGCCGTGGCGCGAGTCCGCCGACTCCTCGTTGACCGTCACGGTGGAGTCCCAGCCCCAATAGATGAAAATGGCGACGATCAAACCCTGGGCCAGCGTCGAGAAATCACCGATCGCCAGCGGGTTGAACCAGTGCAGACTCGGCTCGATGGCGCCCGCCGGGTGTTCGGTGCCGGCGCGGAACAGCGCCACCGCCGAAAACAAGAAAAGCGTCACAATTTCCGCGATCAACAACCCGTACTGCACCACCGCCGACACCTCGATGCCGATGTAGCACACCCAGGTCATCAACACGATCCACGCCACGCCGACCGCCACCACCCCGCCGGGCGTGGGCGTCTGGCCAAAGAGCATGTACGTGTACTGCCCCGAGATCTGCGCCAGGTTGCCCATGACGATGATGTTGGCGACCACGATGCCCCAGCCGCCCAGCCAGCCGACCCACGGCCCCCAGGTCTTGGTGCCCCAGGCAAAGGTGGTGCCGCAGTCGGGCTCCGAGCGGTTCAGGAAGTAGTAGGCCGCCGCCGTGCACAGCATCGGCAAGAACGCCAGCAGGATCACCGCCGGCGCCGAGGTGCCCATGCCGGCCACCGCCGTGATGCCGCCCAGCGCCGAGGCCAGGCTGTAGCCGGGCGCAGTGGACGAAACCCCGATGACGATGCCGGACAGCAGACCCAACGTGCCGGTTCGCAAGCCCTTTTCGTTGGCTTCGCCGTGGATCGCAGGTGACAGGCGACCGCCCGCCACTTCCAGGTGGTCCACCGCTAGCCCCGCACCATGGCGCGGTAGCGGATGCGGTGCGGCTGATCGGCGGCGGCGCCCAGGCGAGCGTGGCGATCCTCTTCGTATTCTGAGTAGTTGCCGTCGAACCACACCACCTTGCTGTCGCCCTCGAAGGCCAGGATATGGGTGGCGATGCGGTCCAAGAACCAGCGATCGTGGCTGATGACCACTGCACAACCCGCAAAATTTTCAAGGGCTTCTTCCAGCGCCCGCAGCGTGTTCACGTCCAGGTCGTTGGTCGGTTCGTCCAGCAGGATGACGTTGGCGCCCGACTTCAGCAGCTTGGCCAGGTGCACGCGGTTGCGCTCGCCGCCCGAGATCTGGCTGACCTTCTTTTGCTGATCCGCGCCCGAGAAGCCGAATTTGGCCACGTAGGCGCGCGCCAGCATCGACCGGCCGCCCAGCTGCAGGTTCTCTTGGCCCTCGGCCACCACCTGGTAGATGCTCTGCTCGGGGTCCAAGTCGTCGCGGCTCTGGTCCACGTAGGCCAGCTTGACGGTGCTGCCCACCTTGAAGGTGCCGGCGTCCGGCGTCTCTTTGCCGGTGATGAGCTTGAACAGCGTGGTCTTGCCCGCGCCGTTGGGGCCGATGATGCCCACGATGCCGCCGGGCGGCAGGGCGAACTCCAGGTTCTCGAAAAGCAGTTTGTCGCCAAAGGCTTTCTTGACGCCGTGGGCCTCGATGACCACGTCGCCCAGGCGCGGCCCCGGCGGAATGTAGATCTCCAGGTCGCCGGCCTTGCGCTCGGACTCGCTGGCCACCATCTGCTCGTAGCGGGCGATGCGGGCCTTGCCCTTGGCGTGCCGCCCCTTGGCCGACATGCCGATCCACTCCAGTTCCCGCTTGAGGGTCTTTTGGCGCTCGCTCTCCTGCTTTTCCTCAACGGCCAGGCGCTTTTGCTTCTGGTCCAGCCAGCTGGAGTAGTTGCCCTTCCAGGGAATGCCCTGGCCGCGATCCAGCTCCAGGATCCACCCGGCCACGTTGTCCAAGAAGTAGCGATCGTGGGTGACGGCGATGACCGTGCCCGCGTAGCGCCGCAGGTGCTGCTCCAGCCACGCCACCGACTCGGCGTCCAGGTGGTTGGTCGGCTCGTCCAGCAGCAGGATGTCGGGATTCTGGAGCAGCAACCGGCACAGGGCCACCCGGCGCTTCTCGCCGCCGGACAGGTGGTCGACCAGGGCCTCGCCCGGCGGGCAGCGCAGCGCGTCCATCGCCATGTCCAGGCGGCTGTCCAGGTCCCAAGCCTCGGCGTGGTCGAGCTTTTCCTGCAGGTCGCCCTGCCGCTCGATCAGCGCTTGCATGGCGTCGTCTTCCATGGGCTCGTTGAACTTCTCGTTGATCGCCTCGAACTCGGCGAGCATATCGACCACGGCCTGCACGCCCTGCTGCACGATCTGCTTGACGGTTTTGCCGGCCTCGAGCTCGGGCTCTTGCTGCAGGTAGCCGATGGTGTGCCCGGGGGCCAACACGGTTTCGCCCGTGAATTCCTTGTCTACGCCCGCCAGGATGCGGAGCAGCGTCGACTTGCCCGAGCCATTGAGGCCCAGCACGCCGATCTTGGCGCCGTAGAAATACGACAGATAGATGTCCTTGAGGATCACCTTCTTGTCGCGATGCTTGCTGACACCCACCATCGAGTAGATGATCTTGTGCGGATCGATCGCCATGCTTTCCTTTGCTTTCTTCTTGCGGTGCGTTCTTGCGAGGTTTATGGAAGGGTCCGTCCGCGCCCAGCCGCAGCCGGACGGCCCCATCTGGCGCGCTACTTGCGACGAAGGGCCACAGAAGTCAAGCGCAAAATCCGCTCTCCAATTCGTTTTAGCGATGGCCTTGCCGTGGTATGGTGCCGGAGTTGGGAAGGACACCGATGGCGAAGCTAAAAAGTCTGCAGAAAAACCTGGAACCCCAGCTCGTGGACCCCGAGGTGCGCACGCGCCTGTGCCTGGGTTGGCTGGCGGCGGCCTGTGCCCATGTTCGCCAGCAGATCGTCATGTCGACCCAGATCCGCCAGGCCAAGGCCGCCGGTCTGACCGACGACGAAGCCACGATGTCGGTGGAGCCGACCCAGGTCGAGGTCCAGGCGGCCGAGCGCAAAGTCGAAGCCGCGCGCCAGCTCGCCGAGCAGGCCGGCCTGGTGCTGCCCATAGAACTACTAGCCAAGCAAGGGCAATTGGGCGCAGACGACCGTCACGTGCTGCTGCTGGCGGTAGCGCCGCACGTCGACGTGGAGATCCGCGACGCCATCGCTCGCTTCAACGACAACCTGCTGGCGAACTACGTGGATGTGCGCTTCTGCGTGGAGTTTCTGCGCACCGACCCGGTGGAGCGCCTGGCCCTGCGCAACCACGTCGTCGGCGAGGCGCCGCTCCGGCGCGCCCGCTTGGTGCAGCTGGAACGGCGCGACGCGGGCGGCGACAACCTGTTGGGCTACGAGGTGGTGCCAGCGCCGCGGGTGCTGCAATTGCTCTTGGGCGACCAGGGCTTGCTCGATGTCACGATGACGGGCGTGGCCGAATTCATCCGGCCGACCGTACAGATCAGCGACGTCATCCTGCCGCCCGGCGATCTGGAGCCGATGCTGACCCTGCTGGAGGCCTGGCAAGAGCGGCACCAGCGGGCGCAGCGGCCCGGCTCGCCGTTTGCCCTGCCACCCGGTCTCGTGGTCGAGATCTCGGGCCCGCCCGGCACCGGCAAAACCATGCTGGTGCACGGACTTGCGTCGCGTCTGGGCAAGCCGATCCTGAATGTGGACGCCACGCGAGTGCAGGACCTGGCCGACATGGACCTGCAGCGCGCGCTCTACTCGGCGCTCGACCAGGCGCGGCTCATCGACGCGGTGCTGGTGCTCGACGGGGTCGATGGGCTTTTGGCCAAGGGTTCCAGCAAGGTCGACGTGGTGCAGGACACACTGGCCGGCCACCCGGGCCTGACGATGCTCACCTCGCGCGACAGCTCGGTGCTGGACATGAACCTGGACCGCTTCGTGGTGCAGCGGCTCATCCTGGAGACGCCGGGGCCGGTGGAGCGCCGCCGCATCTTCGAGCTGCACCTGCCCGAAGAGGTCAAGTTCGGCCCGGACTGCGACATCGGCGCGCTGGCCGGCCAATTCACCTTCCCGGGCGCGCTGATCCGCAACGCGATGCAGGTGGCGATCAACCGCGCCTACGCCGGCAACCCGGCCGAGCCGACCATCACCAGCGAGCTGCTGCGCAAGGCCTGCCACGAGCAGATCCGCGCGAGCCTGGACGAGTACGCGGTGCACAAGAAGGTCACCCAGACCCTGGCCGACCTGATCGTGCCGCCGGAAACGCGCGACGACATCGAAGAGATGTTCACCGCCGCCAAGCAGCGCGCCAACGTGCTGCACAACTGGGGCTTCAACCAGAAGATGTCGACCGGCAAGGGCATCGTCGCGCTGTTCTCGGGCGATCACGGCGTGGGCAAGACGATCTGCG
>JACRCU010000512.1 GCA_016218865.1 Deltaproteobacteria bacterium
TGAGCTCGCTGGCCTTGCGGTCCGCGTCCTGGCTGTCTTGCAGCACCTGTGCGGTCAGGGCGTCGAGCACGGTTGGCTTCTCGGGCGTGATGCCGACGACCGGAGCCCCGGGAGGCGTGTTCACAATGAGCGTGCGCGTGGCCGTGGTCGACAGCCCTAGAGAATCCGTCGCCGTCGCAACCAGTTGCACAGCGCCGGGCGGCAGCGCGCCAAGCGTCCCCAGGACTTTGCCGTCCGCCCCCGGCTTGCCCGTCCACAGTGGCGCGGTGGCACCGGCGAACCCGATGGTCACGGTGAGCGCGGCCGCCCCGCCGTCGTCCTCGGCCAGCAGTTCGGCGGCAATCGCCGCGCCCGCCTGCACCACGGCGCCCTCGCTCGGCGCCACGAAGCTGAGCTTGGGCGCGGTGTTGGGGGGCGTCACTTCGGCTTTCTGGCTGTCTGCGGTGCTGCCGTCGCTGCCGGTCGTGTCGGCCTTGCCGGTGTCGCCACCCGGCAAGTCGGGGAGGCTGAAGCTGTCGGCGCTGGCCGCCGTGCCCGTGCCCACCACGGCACCCTCGTCGCCGCAGCCCAGAGTGCCCGCGGCCAGAAGCGCGCAAGTCAGCGCCAACACTCGGTTCAGTTCGCGTTCGCTTCGCCTCGGCTCCATGCTCCACCCGCAGGCTGCCGTGGGCGACAGCGCGATCTGCATGATAGGGATTGGCGGTAGGGGCCACAACCAGCTGGGGCCCCTTGTGGCAGCCATTTTCTACTCATTGAAAATTCAGCGTTATATGCACCCCACCTGATTCGCGCGGGAATGGCTTCCCGGACCCGATTAGCAACTGGCGAGAATCAGGCGGGTCTCCGGTTCGGGCCCGTAGAATTGCCAAGGTTTCCGATCTGGATTGGACGGCTTCGGCGTTACCTTCGAACAGGCCTCTGTCGGTGTCCGCGGGGCGGTCGACCTCGCGCGGCCGGGCCGTCCGCTTCCGCGGCGAAGGTCACGCTGGCCGCGCCGGCGCCGTCTCGATGGCAGCCATTTTCTACTGCTCAATAGGACTGGATTTCCTGGACCGAGGCGGCCGGCCAGACCGTGGCAAGCGTTGGTGACAGGACGCCACAGCTACGGCGCGAGCACGATCGGTATGCTGACCATGACGATGCCGCCCCCCTCGGGCGCCGGGAACTGTAGGGTGCGGACCCGGGTTGCCCAACACTGCTCCACGTTGGGCGCGCCGAGGGTGGAGCCCTGGACGCTGCTCGTGACCACGGTGCCCTTGGGATCGACGACGAACTGCAGGACCGCGCGGCCGGCGAGATTGGGCCGTCGTTGCCGCTCGACCTCGGCGCAATAGCGGAAGGCGTTGAGGGTGCGCTGGAGTAGCCGGCGCACCACTTCGACGGAGAGACCGCCGGTGACGTGGGGCGGTCCGAACGCCACGCGCAGGGCGCCGCCCACGGGCTCGTTGGCTGGCCCCTGCACGGTCAGGGCGGCGTCGCCGTAGAAGACGTAGGCCAAGTAGGTAGGGTCGCCGGTTTCCGCAAAGCGCGCGCGGACTTGTCGGACTGCCTCGGCCACGGGTACCGCGCCGCCAGCGAGCACGGCGCGGTAGAAGACCTGCGCGGCGTCGGCGGCCGCAGTATCGCCCAGAGGCCACAGTCCCCCGATGTAGCCGCTGGCGCCGGTCTCGAGCACCGCAGGCCCCCAGCCGTCGACGAAGCCTGCCGCCCTTTCGGCGCGTCCAACCTCGCAAGCATTAAAAAACACAAGGGGATGCGCGCCGCCCCAGCGACCGGCAAGGCCCTTCCACTGCAGCAGCGGCAGGTCGCCGTCGGCCAAGCGAATCGCGAAATCGGCAGGTTTGTCGCTGGCCTGCGCGCTGGCCTGCCCGTGCCCGGCGAAGTGGACGACCCCGACTTCGGTGGCGACCGTGCCCGCCACGAGCGAGCGCACCTCGGCTAGGGTGCCGCCCACGCGCCGAACCCGCTCGCTGCCCGCCGCGACGATCGACTGGATTTCGCGCTCTTGGGCAGGAAGGTCGCGCGACGCATCGTACTTCGGCGCGACGAGGTAGACGCCCCGGACGCTGAGGCGCTGGGTTGGGCGGGTCAGAACGTTGGTGGCCGAGGTGATGTGCCAGCGCGCCACCCGGTACTGGGTGCCCAGGAATTCGCTTTCATTCGTGCCAGGTTTGGGCACGGCGAGCAGCTCCCACGGCAGGCGCGGGCTGTTGGTATAGATCTGCACGGTCCGGAGCTTTGGGCCGAGCTGGGCCTGGAGGGTGGCCAGGGCCTGCTTGAAGAGCAGCGGCGCGGCGTTGGCGTAGAGTTCGGCGCCAAAGCCCTTCAGCATCAGAATATTGCGGTCGGGCCCATGGCTAGGGGTCTCGGGGGTGCCGGCGGGGGGCTCGGGCCCGACGATGGCCTGGGCGCCCCGGTTCACCTTGCGCGCGAACTGGGCGTACTGCTCGTCCAGGCGCTTGCCCAGGTCGGGCGCGACGCGGTGGGCGCCGGCCACGGGCTGCAGGTGCGGAGATTGGATGAGGATCTGCGCCTCGTCGGGCCGCGTGGGGTCGGCACCTTCGATGAGCCAGAGGGTGAGGTCGGGGGTCTCTTCACCCGGCGCGATCGCCGCTGCGGTACCCTGCTGGGGCGGCGCCGGCTTGGCCTTCGCGGTTGCAGCCTCCTCACCCTGTGCGCGGACCGCGACGACCTTGGCCACCTTGGCCAGGAA
>JACRCU010000515.1 GCA_016218865.1 Deltaproteobacteria bacterium
AGAAGCTGAAGAAGTTCAGCGGCGCGATTGCCGGCATCAACTTCGAGACCGGCTCGGCCAAGATCCTGCCGTCGTCGTTCAAGATTCTGGACGGCGCCGTGGCGGTGCTGGTGGAATTCAAAGACACCAAGATCGAAATCCAGGGCCACACGGACAACGTGGGCAAGCCCGAGGACAATCTGAAGCTGTCGCAAGAGCGCGCGGACTCGGTCAAGGAGTACTTTGTCGGCAAGGGCATTGCCGCCGATCGCATCGCGACCAAGGGCTTTGGTCAGGATGTGCCGGTCGCCGACAACAAGACCAAGGCGGGCAAGGCCAAGAACCGCCGCATTGAGTTCAAGTTGATGTAATCCTTAGAAGTTCCGGCAACGGACTCTGTCCGGCCCGGTTGAATCCAAGGGCCCGGTCACGATCCTAGCGATTGGGCCGGGCCCTTGCCTTTTGCGGCCGAAGAGGGCACGTTGCCGGGCCCCGGGCGCATGTTCCGGCGGTCCATCACGGCAATTTCCACGGGGTTTCCATGCACATCCTGGTGGTGAGTCAGTTCTTTCACCCAGAGATGGGGGCGCCCGCGGCGCGCTTCGGCGACCTGGGCAGCCACTTCGTGCGGGCCGGTCATCGCGTCACGGTGCTGACCACCTGGCCCAACTTCCCCAATGGGCGCATCTATCCGGGGCATACCCAGCGGGCGACGGCGCGCGAGTACCACGCCGGCATCGAGGTGATCCGCACGCCGATCCTGGCGCTGGGCGGGGCGGGCGCCAAGCACAAAGCCTTGCTGTACGCCAGCTTTGTGGGCAGCGCTGCGGTCCAGGCCTTGCTCCAGGGGGCGCTGGGCGGCCTGCGACCCGACATCGTCATCGGCACCACCCCGCCGCCCACGGTGGGCCACCTGTCGCTGCTGCTGGCCAAGGCCTTTGGCGTGCCGCACGTGCTGGATGTGCGCGACATCTGGCCAGAAGCCGTGGTCGCCTCGGGGCGGGTCAAGGCCGGGCCGGCGGTGCGGGTGCTGGAAGCGCTGAATGCGGTGGTGCTGCGCCAGTCGGCGGCGGTGACGACCGTGAGCCAGGGCAAGCGGACCCGGCTGGCCGAGCTGGGCGCGCCGATCGACAAGGTGCACGTGCTGCCCAACGGCGTGGATCTGGAGCGGGTCGACGGCGAGGCCGACGCCCAGGTGGAGCCGGCGCGGCAGTGGCTGCAGAGCGTGGGCGTGCCGCAGGGCAAGCACATCGTGCTGTACGCTGGGGTTTTCAACCCGGCCCAGGGGCTGGACCTGGTGCTGGACGCCGCCCGCGCGCGCCGCGACCGGCCGGGCGACACGGCGCATTTCTTGCTGGTGGGCGACGGCAGCATGCGCGCGCACCTGCTGGAACGGATTGCCAAAGAGGGCCTTAGCAACGTGACCCTGGCGGGGCCGGTCGAGCGGGCGCTGGTTGCGGGGCTGTACCGATGTGCTTACGTGACGTTGGTAGTTCTGCGCGCACGCAAAGACGAGCACACCGTGCCGAGCAAGCTCTACGAGGCGATGGCCTCGCGGCGCCCGGTGGCCCTTTCGGCCGACGGTGAGGTCGCGCGTCTGGCGGCGCAGGCGGGCTGCGGCCCCGTGTCGGCTGCGGGCGACTTGGACGGCCTTGGCAGGGGGCTGGACGGTCTGTTGGCAGACGCCGAGGCGGCCGCGCGTCAGGGGGCGGCGGGCCGTGAGTACGTTGAGAAGTATAACGATCGAGCGGTGTTGGCGACCGAGTACCTGCGCCTGCTCGCCGCCGCCGTCGATGCCTCCCGGGGCGTCTGACGCGATGGCCCGGGCACTGACATGGGCGCGCACACTGCGTCCGATCCCCCCGCAACAGCACGTGTTTCGCGCCGCCACCGAGGTGCGCAAGCGCGCGTGGCGCCCGATCCTGCCGGCGCTGGTGCGGCATTGGCGAGCCCAAGCCGGTCCGCAGGCGGCGGTGGCACGGCCGGCACCGCTGGCGGCATTGGCCCGCTCTCTTGCCGCGGCGCTTGGACCGCAGGCGCGCGAACCCGGGAGCCTGGTGCTGGCGGGGCGCGAGGTGGGACGGGTCGAGAGCCTGGACTGGCAGCTCAAGGGCCTGTCGCCCCTGCAGATCTACGAGGCGCACTACCTGGACTGGACGGTGGACCTGGCGCGCTGCGACGAGCCCCGCCTGGACGCGGCCCTGGCGCGCTGGGTGCGGGCTAGCCCCGCTGCGCCCCAGGCTTGGGAACCGTATCCGCGGGCGCGGCGCGTGCTGGCCACGCTGCGGGCGGCGGCGCTGGTGCAGCGGCCGACCTTGCGCCAGCAACTCCTCATCGAGGCGGCGACCGCGTGGAATGGCCTGGATTGGCTGATCGAGCGGCATCTGGACGGCAACCACCTGCTCCTGGACCGGGTGGCGGCGGCGGCGGGCGAGGCGCTGTTCGACCGCGGCACGGTGCGCATGGAACGGCTGTTTGGCGAGCTGGACCGGCAATTCGACCGCGAGGGCGGCCATTGCGAGGCCTCGCCGATGTACCACGCTGTGGCCTGCGAGGACCTGCTGACCTTGGCGGCGGTGCTGCCCGACGGACCGCAGAAGCAGCTGCTCGGCATCGAACTCAAGCGCTATCTGGGGTGGTTGCGCGGTGCGGTGCACGCCGACGGCAGCCTGCCGGCCTTTGGCGACAGCGACGCCCGGGCCCTGGACCACTTGCCGCTGTGTCGCCATGCGCTGGCGGCGGCCCCGGTCGAGGCGGTGCGCTTGGATGGGCTGGGATCGCTGTGGTCTTGCGCTGCGCCGGGCGAGCGACTGGTGGTGCACACGGCGCCGCCGGTGTGGACGCCGCAGCCTGGACACGCCCACGACGACTCGCTGGCGCTGGAGTGGAGCTGGGCGGGGCAGCGTTGGCTGGCCGACGCCGGTTTGAGCGGCTACGAAGGCGATCCCCACCGCGGCGTGTGCCGCTCGAACGTGTGCCACAGCACGGTGGCGGTGGCCGGCATCCCAGCGCTAGAGCTGTGGGGCAGCTTCCGGGTCGGGCGCCGCGGCGAGACCAAGCCGGTGCGGCGCGGCTCGGCCGACGGCTGGCGGTGGATGCACGCCATGCATGTCTGGCCGGCGCAACCGCAATTGCGCGGCAGCGTGGTGCACCACCGCATGGTCGGTTGGCGGCCGGGCGTGGTGTGGGTGTGCGACCGGGTGGTCCACAAGCCCGATGGCTGCCCGCTGCAGGCCCAGCAACGCTGGATTGTCGCGCCGGAAATCGAGCTGCTCACCGGCCAGGCGACCCACGCCCAGCTGCGGCACGGCGACCAACAGCTGTGGGTGACCAGCACGGCGGAGCTGCAGCCGGCCCGGTCGCCCCGGTTCGCTCAGCGGCAGCGCGTCGCCGACGGGCCGTGCCTGGTGGTCGACGTGGACGACAGCGGCGTCTGGACGGGATTCTCGCCGGACTTCGAGCACTTGCGCGGTGTGCCGCCGCCGCTCAAGGCCCTGTGGCTGGCGACCTGAGGGCAGCCGACCGGGCGCGCTACTCGCCCGCGACGCTCCAATAGCGCAGCACCTGCTCGGCGACGCGCGACAGCTGCACCTTTTCGCCGCTGATGGGGTCGATCACCGCAACTTTGCTGCCCAAGTAGCCGCGCACGGCCCTGTCGCAGCGGTCCGGCACCAGGGCGCAGGCGTCGGCCGCGGCGCGCAGCGCTCCCCAGGACAGCAGCGGGCGGCTGTCGGCGAAACCACCAGCGCTCAAGCCGACTTGTGCGGCGCCTGGGGCCACCTGCGCCCAGGCGGGCCACGCTTCGGCCGCGACCTCGGGGCTGGCATCGCCGGCCAGTTGTTGCCAGACGTTGCTCAGCTTCACCAGGCCCAGGTGCCCCAGCGCGCGCACCGCCCGGGCCCGCAGCACCGGTGGGCCTTGGCGTCGCATCAACCACGCCACCAGGCGGTCGATGGGCGCAGCGTCGCGCAGGTGCCCGGCGAGCGCGGCCGTGCGATCGATCAAATCGGCGACGACCGCGGGATCGGGGTGCTCCAGCCCGTCGAGCGAAAACAGCACCGGCGCGTCGCAGTGGGTGGCGAAGTTGAAGGCCACCACCGCGCGGGCCAGGGCGGGCGGTGTCTTGGCATCCAGGGTGGGCAAGAAGGCAAACAACCTGGGATGTTGCGAGGCCAAGGGCAGGGCCGCCCGGATGCCCGCCAACTGCACGGCCGGGGTGCGGTCCAGCATTGCCAGCCGCGCCAACGTCGGCCCGTGCGGACCGTGCAGGAGCTCGGCCAGCTGGCGCTCGGCGGCGGCCACCACCTCGGGCTGCCCGGCCATCAGGTCCTTGCGGAGCACGCCCAGGGCGGCCTTGGCCTCGGCCGGCGGGGCGCGGAACACCGGGTCCTGGTCCATCGGCAGCGCCTGCGCGCGCGAGGCCTGCACGGCAAAGTCGCAGAGTTTTTGCCGCGTTTGTGGTGGATGCTGCACCGGCTGGCGCGTCCCGACCGCCGGCAGCGCGGAAGCAGACACGGCCGTCGCGGGGGCGTACGCCGTGGCGGCAAGGGCAATGAGCAGGCAAACCGCAATCGAATTCACAAGGCCTCCTTTGCGGAGTATGCTGCAAGGCGGCCCATGTCTCTACCCCCCGACCAGCCACCGCCGCCCGCCGATCCGCCGCCCGCGTTGATCGCGTGGCAGTCTTTGTTCTTCAAGACGCTGCTCCTGGGCGGAACCGCGACCGCGGCGCTGTGGCTGCTGGTGCGGCTGCGGGTGGTGACGGCGCCGATTTTAATTGGCTTCTTCATCGCTTACGCCCTCAACCCGATCGTGGTGCGGCTGCGGCGCTGGCGGGTGCCGCCGATTCTGGCGCTGACGGTGCCTTTGATTGCGGTGCTGACGTTGGCGGCGGTGTTCGCGATGGTGGTGCTGCCGACCATGGCCCAGCAGCTGCTGCGGGTGAGCGAGCACGCCCCGGCGCGCATGTACAACTGGGTGTTGCGGGCCGATCCGTGGTTCCAAGAGCACGCCGGCCGCAGTGTCAGCGAGTGGATCTCGTACCAGGACCTGTCGGGCGCCGCCCAGGCCATCGCCCGCGAATTCGTGGGGCCGGCGCAGTCGGTGCTGACGGTGGTGCTGTCGTCGGCGCGCGACATCGTCATCGGCCTGGGCCGGCTGGCGCTGGTGGTGGTGGTGGCGTTCTTCTTGCTCGACGACTACGAGCGCATCATGGCCCGCTTGGGCGACCTGGTGCCGCGGCGCCGCCTGGACGAGATCCGCCGCGTGACCGGCCGCATCGGCGAAGTGCTCGACGGCTTTGTGCGCGGCCAGCTGATGTTGTTGGCGCTGGCGGGATCCTGCTTTACTCTGGGCATGGGGCTGCTGGGCGTGCCGTTCTTCTTGGTGATGGGGCCGATCGCCGCGGTGCTGTACCTGGTGCCGTATGTCGGCGTGGTCGTTGGCTGTTTGCTGACGGCGCTGCTGACGGCACTGTCCGACGCCGACGGCGGCCATCTGCTGGGTATCGTCTTTCTGTTCGCGGTGTTCTATGGGGCCGACCTGTTGTTCATCACGCCGCGGCTGATCGGCAACCGGGTGGGCCTGCCGCCGCTGGCGGTCTTGCTCGGTATCATCGCGTTTGGCGAACTGTTCGGCATCATCGGGGTGCTGATCGCCGTGCCGCTGCTGGCCTGTGGGCGCATCTTGCTGCTCGAGGCGCTTGACCGCTACCGCCACTCGGCCGCCTACCTTGG
>JACRCU010000516.1 GCA_016218865.1 Deltaproteobacteria bacterium
CAGCTGCGGCCCAACGTGGCCGACGTGGTGCGCTTCCAGGCGCAGTTGCTCACGGTGATTGCGGTGGTGTTCCTGATCATCGCGGTAATCGGCGTCATCAACACGATGCTGATGGCGGTGCTCGAGCGCACCCGCGAGATCGGCACGATGATGGCGGTGGGGGTGCGCCGCGGCCGCATCACCGCGTTGTTCTTGCTCGAGGGCCTGGCCTTGGCGGCGATCGGCGGCACGGTTGGGATGGTCCTGTCGTCCACCGTGATCTGGTTCGTGGCGAGCCGCGGCGGGCTGGCGTCGACGGCGCCTGGGTCCACCGCGGTCTACCACATCGTCCCGGCGATGCCCCTGGGGCTGGTGCTGCCGACCTTCTTGGCCGCCACCCTGGGCACCCTGCTGGCGGCGGCGTGGCCGGCCTGGCGCGCGGCGCGGCTGAATCCGGTCGAGGCGCTGCGCACGATCTAGTGCGTCGGGTTCCGTCGACGATCTGTCGTGATTTCAGCTAGTAGAAAATGGGTGCATTCTTCTGAGCGCGACCCTGACCCCTTGGCCGAGCGGCTGCAGGCGTACCCGCCGTTCCCGCCCTGGTTTCTATGGGGCTGGCTTGATCTGTAGTAATTGCAAGCAGTAGAAAATGGCTGCATTGTTCCAGCGCAGCCCTAGCGCAACAGGGTGCCCTCGCCAGGCTTGGCGGACGCCCAACCCAGGCCGACCGGTGTCCAGGTCCAGCTGAGCCCGCCCATCCAACCGTCGATCTGGCTGTACTTGAGGAAGAAGCCGGCGTCGGTCTTGAGCCGGCCGGGCAGGGCGCGCGGGTACAAGTTGAGGTGGAGCGCCGGCGGCCCCTTGACCGTGGCGATGGCCGAGGCGAGCAGCGAGCCCTGGCGGTCCCAGAACAGCCCCGCCTCCCACTGCAGGGTCTTGCCGGGGAGCATGATGCGCAAGTGGTCTTCGTAGTAGGGCAAAAGCCCCAGGAGCGACGGACCCAGCCCGGCGCTGACCGTGTCGGCACCCAGCGGCATCGCCACGCCGAACAGGCCCTGCTTGCCGTAGTACATGAAGCCTTCCATCCCGGCCGGCAGTCCCAGGTCCATGTGGAAGGCGAAGTTCTCGCCCTGATTCAGCAGCCGCCACTGCCCGGGCGGTCCCGCCGGCATCAGCACGGGTTGGCCGGGCCAGTAGTGGATGCCCATCGGGCCGCTGAAGAAGCGCGCCGGGGCGTCGAACGAGAACAGCGCAAAGCCGATCGGGTTGAACAGCAGCATGTCGGCGATCGGGTCCTGGTTGCTGCCGCGGAACGAGCCGTTCTCCGCCGCCTCGTTCAGCCACTGCATCGCCACCACCGTGCCCAGCGCCAGCCAGCGCGGGTGATCCACGCCGTGGGCCTGGTAGTACTCGCTGAGCATGCGGTACAGCATCCCCTCGCCCAGGCTGTGCATGAAGTAGTTCGGCACGAATTGCCCGTAGTTGGTCTCCAGACCGCGGATGGGCAGGATCTCGTGCGCGGCAAAGCGGCCCACGCCGATGCGGCGCAGGTGGTAGTCGACCCGCCACAAGTTGTCGGCCACGTTGCCAAAGCCGGTGGCGTAGTCGATGGCGAAGATGCGGTCGGTCACGCTGGGGTTGCGGAGGATATCCAGGCCGCCGTTGACCAGTACGCTCAGCGGCGACAGCTGTAGCGTCGAGCCGGCGTCGGCACTCACGTAGTAGAATCGCTTGGGTACGTCGTCGCCCGCAACGGCCGGCCCCGGCGCCAGCGCGGCCAGCAGGCACGCACCCACGCCCAGGGCCATGAGCGCGGCCCGGCGCACACCAGAGGGACACCGCATCGGCGAGCCTGTGCACCGCAACGCTGGCAAAGCCGCGGCCGGTGCTCTCCGCCAAGCTAGGATGAGATCCGCCGCGTGCACGGAATGCGCGGCCAGCGCCGCCGCATGGCGGTCAAAACCTTGTAAGATCGGCTACTAGAAAATGGCTGCGTTGTTCTGCACGCGGCTGCCAGTCTAGCCGCCGGTCTGCGGCTTGGCGCAGGTCGACAGGCCGAACGGCAGATAGGCGGGGCAGCGGCCGGCCAAGCCCGTGCCCACGAACAGCAGCCCCAGGTAGCCCCAGGCGCCGATGTGGCCAGTGGCCGCCAGACCCACCAGGGCCGCACCGGCCAGCAGGCGCACCGCGCGATCGATCGTTCCAACGTTGACGGGCATGGCAACCTCCGAGCTCGGGGCGCGCGGGGGAGAGCGCGTCGCCGGTCCTTTGGGTGCGAGCCCGATGTGCTGACAAGGGTTCAGGTCGCGCCAGCGAACTCGGCCCGGTCGTCCTGGGCCAAGGCGCGCACGTGGTCGAAGACGCGCTCGGTGGCGCGGAGTGCGTCGAATTGTCCATCACGCATGCCAAGTTGCAGCGCATCGGCCACCGTCATGCTGGGCCCGAAGTGCAGGCGCACCGGCGGTCCGCGCTTGCCCTCGGGCTGACGCGCCCGGCGAATCTCGGCCAGCACCGACGACGACGCACCGATGCACAGCGCCGGCACGATCGTCACCTTGGGATCGAGCAGCGGCAGCAACTGGCCAAAGCCGGGCTTGAGCGGCAAGAACTCGTACGGATCCGGACCCTTGCCGCGGGTGCCCTCGGGGTGGATGCCCATCACCGTCCCCTTTCCCAGCGACCACGCCACCTGCTGCAGCCCCAGCGGGTTCAGCTGCCGCTTGCGCTCGTCGCGGAACACCGGCGGCCACATCGTGCCCCCCGAGATCGCCAGGTTCACCAGCATCCCGGCCGGGGTGGTGTAGAAGAACGGCGATCGCACCGGAAAGGTTACCTCGGCGATGAGCCCGGTGTGGCGCGACAGCACCGTGCCCAGGTAGTAGAAGTCGAAGAACGATCGGTGGTTCGACACCAGGACCACCCCGGACTCGGGGCGCAGCGCCAGCAGGTTCTCCATGCCGCGCACGTGCCACAGCGAGCCGACCAGGCCCTCGATCCACCACGCGTTGAAGCGCCCCGTCGTCGAATACACCAAGCGGCGCGCGGCGTGGCTGCCGTTGAGCCGCTCGAGCAGCGGCACCGCCACCCGCTCGAAACCGCGCAGCTGATCGCGCGGCATCTTCACCATCTCCATGATCAACCCCAGACACCTATGATCTAGCCAAGATACACTCTGCGTCAGCCCACATACAATGCGCCGGCCCACAGCGCAAAACCCGCGGCGGCGGCGGTTAGCCACGGCCACCCCGCGCGCTGCCAGCGGCCGTCGGCGTTCCAGCCCCGGCGCGCCGTGCCCACCAGGCCGCCCAGCCATACCAAGAAACCCAGAGCGACGGCAAGAGAAACGCCGCTACCTACCCCGATCGGCCGCCGATAATCGGCGGTAAACTGCCCCAGCAGCTTGGCCGGGTCGCGCCGGTCGCCGCGGCGCTGCGCCACCTGCACCAGCAGCCCCGGCAGGGTCTGACTGCAGCGCTCGACCAGGTCCCGGCGCGGCTGCCACAGCGATCGCCCGGCAATCAGGCCCGAGCGCAGGTTGTCCAGGGCCTGCACCGCCAGCTCGGGGTCACTGGCCGCCGCCTGGGTGCCCAGCTGCAGCAGCGCTTCGGCCGCCCGGTCGTGGTCGGGACCCCACGGCGTGTACCAGCGCAGCGCCCAACGGTATTCGTCCGCGGCCCGCCACAGGTCGCCCGCCTGCTCCAGGGCAACGGCGCGCGCGTAGGCCTGGCGCTGCTCGTGCGTGGCGCGAATCGCCAGCGAGGTCAGCACCACCGCCACCGCCAGCAGCGGCCAGCGCACGCTCCGCAACAGCCCGAGCATCTAGGTAAAA
The DNA here is from genome assembly GCA_016218865.1 of Deltaproteobacteria bacterium. GTDB lineage: Bacteria > Myxococcota_A > UBA9042 > UBA9042 > UBA9042 > SXRM01. The sequence goes on from JACRCU010000516.1 coordinate 3,809, forward strand.
TCTCGCCGCTGGAACAGCAGTACCGCGCCCACCGCAAAGGCCAGCGCCCAGCACAGCCCGTACAAGCTGGCAGAGAGGCAGTAGCTCCACGGCACGTCCCAGCCCTGCAGGATCGGGTCGGTCACGGCAAAGGTCGACAGGTCCGGGACCGCCACCACCAGCGCTTTGCCCAGAGCGCGCATCGCCGGCACCTCGACGAACAGGCCCTTGCGCGCCGCAAGGAACTCGGTGATCAGGTAGGTGACCCGTCCCACCACGAACACCCCCGCCGTGAGCAGTCCCGACAACACGGGCCGGGTAAGTGCCGAGAAGAACACGGCGATCGAGGTGACCAGCACCAGCTCGATGGCGTGCAACCCCAGGCCGCGCACGATCGCCCCGGTCATGTGGCCGCCGCGCAGGCTCAGGACCGCCCACCACACCAGCGCCAGCGCGACGAGCTCGAAGATCAGCAGCGCGCACAGGCCGATCAGCTTGCCGGCGATGAACTCGCCGCGGGCGATCGGCTTGGGCAGGATGGCGTACAGGGTCTTCCTGTCGATCTCTTTGTGCAGCAGCAGCGCGCCCATCAGGATCGCCGTGCCCACGCACACCAGCGGCACCACCGCCATGCCAAAACTCTGGACCAGCCGGGCCTTTTGGTCCACCAGCGCCAGATCGCTCAGCACCAGCGAGAACCCCAGCAGCATCACCGCGGCGCCCAGGAGGCCGTAGAAGAGCTTGGCGCGGCCCGCTTCGCGCAGGGTATTGCCCACCACCGCGCCGACCCGGCCCAGCGCCGCCAATGGCCCCGAGGTGTGCAATTGTAGACCGTTTTGCGTCACCACCGTGCTCATGCCGCGCCCTCGCCCCGCCGCACCGCCTTGCGGAGGAACAGCTCTTCCAGCGAGTCGCGCCGCTGGCTCAACTCGCGGATCGTGCCGCCGGCCTCGAGCAGCAGCCGCATCAGCTCCGGCACCTGGGCGGTGGGCAACAACAACCGAATTCCGCTAGGCAAATCGGTCAGGTTCGCCCCCGGCAGGTCCGCCAGGTTGGCGAGCACCGCCGCCCGCCCGTCGCTGCTCGGAAGGTCGACCAGGGCCTCGCTTTCCAACTCCTCGCTCCGCAGCAGCTCGCTCAGCCGGCCCTGCGCCACCGCCTCGCCGCGGTCCAGGATGCAGACCGCGTCGCACAGCGTCTCGATGTCGCTGAGCACGTGGGACGAGAAGAACAGCGACTTGCCATCGGCGCGCAAAGACGCCATCAGATCCCGGACTTCCTTGCGTCCCATCGGGTCCAGGCCCGACAGCGGCTCGTCCCAAATCAGCAGATCCGGGTCCGCGAGCAGGCTCTGGGCGATGCCGACGCGCTGGAGCATGCCCTTGGAAAAGCCGCGCAAGGGCCGCCGGGCGGCGTGCTCCAAGCCCACTTGGCCGAGCAGCATCTTGCTGCGCTGGGCGCGGTCGCGGGCGCCCATGCCGTACAGCTTGCCCACGTACTCCAGCACTTCCACGGGCGTGAGGTAGTCGTAGAAGTACGGCGATTCGGGCAGGTAGCCCACGCGGGCCCGCCGCTGGGCCTCGCCGGGATCGCCGCCGAACAGACTCACCTTGCCGGCGCTGGCCTGGATGAGGCCGACGATGCACTTGATCGAGGTGGTCTTGCCGCTGCCGTTGGGGCCCAGGTAGCCGAGCGACTCGCCGCGGCGCATGGTCAGGCTGACCCCGCGCAGCGCCGGCACCGGTCGCCCCCAGAAGCCCACGCGAAAGGTTTTGGCCAGCCCGTCCAGGGCCAAGATGGTGTCGTCGTGAGCGGCGGCGCTGTCGTTCATCAAAGGACGTACCTGCAAGGGACCGGCGGGACAGGGGAGTCGTTCGCGGCTGCAAAGCCGTTCGGCCAAGGTGGAGCCTAGGTCGATCGCGCGGCGGTGTCCAGAAGCCCCCTTGGCGAAACTTCGTGCACGTCTGGCGACGGCCGCTGCCGCACCGCAGGCGATCGCGGCGGGGCGCCGCTGTGGCCAAGTCGGCGCGGGCAATGCTACGATCCTGCCAGCCGCCCGTCTGGGCGCAACCCCGCGAGGTAAACATGGTTCGCTGGCCCGCAAGCACCGCCTGTGCCCTGACTGTCGCGCTGACAGCTGCTGTGAGCGCGCTACTGCCGCTGCCGGCGTGGGCCGTGCCCAGCGTCGCGATGATCGAGGGCGCCCTGACCACCCAGGCCGGCGGGCCCGCAGCCGACGGGGACTACTTCTTGACCTTCGCCATCTACGACGCCGACAAAGCCGGCAACCAGCTGTTTGCCGAGGGACCGCTGGCGGTCACGGTGCAGGGCGGGCACTTCTCGCACCAGCTGGGCAGCAAGACGCCGCTGACCCAGGCGGCCATCAACGTCGCCACGCCGTGGCTGCAGGTGCAGGTCGGCACGGACCCAGCGCTGGCGCGCAAGCCGCTCGGCTCTACCCTGTACGCGGTGCGGGCCGGCATGGCCGAAGGGCTGGACTGCTCGGGCTGTGTCCAGACCAGTCACTTGGACGGCAGCGTGCTGAAAGCCTATGCCAAGACGACGGATCTGGCCGTCTATGCCAAGGCGAGCGACCTGGGTGCCTACGCCAAGACCGGCGACCTGAGCGCCTACGCCAAGACCGGCGACCTGAGCGCCTATGCCAAGGCGAGCGACCTGGGCGCGTACGCCAAGACCAGCGACCTCGGCGACTACGTCAAGGCCGCCGCCCTGGCGCCCGTCGCGGCGAGCGGCGCGTACGCCGACTTGGCCGGCACCCCCAACCTGGCCAAGGTCGCCATCAGCGGCAGCTACAACGACCTGACCAACCTGCCCGGCAATCCCACGCTCGGCAAGTCGTGCGGCACCGGCCTGTGGCTCAAGGGCTTCAAGGCCGACGGCAGCTTGGATTGCACCGCCCTGGCTCCCGCCGATCTGCCCGGCGACGGCATCGACGAGATCAGCAACGGCCTCATCTGGAACCAGTTCACCGACAGCCAGAGCGGCACACCCAACGTCGCCATCCCCGACGGCCTGGGCGCCGGCATCGCCGACTCGCTGACCTTCCCCGACATCGGCCTGGCGCAAAAGGTCTGGATTCAAGTCGACTTGACGAACTCGGACATCAGCAAACTGAAGATCGAGGCCTACTCGCCCGGCAACCCCAATGCCTACCTCCTGTACGATGGCGGCAAGACCGGCACGGCGCTGTCGGCCAAGTTCAACTTGGACTTGCCGATCGTCGCGGGCGACATCAACGGCGACTGGGTCGGCAAGAACATCAAGGGCATCTGGTCGATCACCGTCAAGGATCCCTACAAGAACGTGGGCGGCGGCAGCGACGGCAAGTACAGCTGGTCGGTGGCGATCCAGACTCTGTCCAACAAGAAGGTGCTGATCAAGGGCAACCTGATCGTCCAGGGCAGCGTGCAGATGGCCGACGACAGCGGCGCCTGTACCAGCAGCAACGCCGGCGCGATCCGCTGGAACGGCAAGGCCTTTCAGGGCTGCAACGGCTCGGCCTGGATCGGCCTGCAGGGCAACGACGGCAGCTCGCAGGCCGCCGCCGGCAAGGACTGCAAGGCCATCAAGAACGCCAACAATTCGTCGGCGGACGGCGTCTACTGGATCGACCCGAACGGCGGCACCACCTCGGACGCCTTCCAGGTCTTCTGCGACATGACCACCGACGGCGGCGGCTGGACCTTCTTTGGCCACGTCAACAACAACTACGTCGGCGGCACCTTCTTCCAGAGCAATATCGGCACCTACCGCACCGACCGCGCCGACGACAACACCAGCTACAGCCGCGCCGCCGACATCCTCCCGCTGCTCAGCCACACGCAGATGATGGTCACCCTGGACAACTTCGATCCGATCTCGGCCAAGTCGGCCAACAAGGTCGTGTTCTACCAGTACACCGTGGGCCACAAGGGCTTCAACCTAGGGCCGGTGCCGTGCAGCGACCTCGGCTCCGGCTTCTCGTACCGCACCGCGCTCACCGGCGCGTTCTCGACCGGCGGCACCACCAATTCCTGCGATGGCGGCAGCTGGTACACGCGCACCGCCGGCAGCGCCGCCTACCTGGTCCTCTTCAACAACGGCGCCGGCTACGCCAACTACTGGGGCTCGGGCATGGGCGGCAACGACAGCTGGTACCACGACGGCTGGTGGTACGTGCGCTAGCCGTGCGGCCGGGCCTGGCCTTCAGCCGGCAATATCAATAAAATTCGATAGTAGAAAATGGGTGCGTTCTTCTGGCGCGGCTGGTGCTTCCGGCGGGGCTACTTGCCGCGCACTTGGAGGTCGAAGCCGACCTCGGCCAGGTCCTCGCGCTCGCGCTGCAAGTCGGCGAAGGTCAACGGGTGCTCGTCGAGCCAGCGCTGCGGTACCTTGAGGAGGAGCCCCTGCTTCTCGCACTCTACCCCAAGGGTCGGCAGGGGCTTGCTGGAGCGGGCGCGCTCGAGGAGCACCGCCAGGCGCAGCAGCACCGTCAGCCGCAGGGTCGCCTCGCCGGTCGGGCCCTGGCGCTGTTTGAAGCTGGGGGCCAGCTTGCGGCGGTGCCCGCGGATCAGCTCGGCCACGGCGCGCTGCTCGTCGCGCGAGAAGCCGGCCATGTCGCTCTCGGCCACCAAGTAGGCGCCGTGCTTGTGGTAGCCGCTGTAGGCCACCGCCAGGCCCACCTCGTGCAGGCGCGCCGCCCAGGCCAGCAGTTGGCGCGGGCCGTCGCCCCCCAAATCCCACGGGCGCTGGGCCAGCTTCCACAGCTGCAGCGCGGTGCGCTCGACGCGGCCGGCCTGCTCCACGTCCACGTGCCAGCGCTCGCCCAGCGCGGCAATGGTGCGGTCGCGCATGTCCTCGTGGCGGATACGGCCCAACAGGTCGTACAAAACCCCTTCGCGCATCGCCCCTTCGCTCACCGTCATCCGCTGGATGTGCAGGGCCTCGAAGGCCGCCGCCAGGATCGCCACGCCAGCGCTCAGCACCGCCGCGCGGTCGGGCCGCAGCCCCGGCAGCTGCACCCGGCTGACCTTGCCCGCCTGTAGCAGGGCCTTCTTCAGCTTGTCCAACCCGCTTGCGGTGATGCCGCCGCGGCCCCAGCCCGTCTCGTGCAGCACCGCGGCGATCGACTCCACCGTGCCCGACGAGCCGACGGCGTGCTCCCAGCCAATGCGCCGGTAGCGCCGCTCGATCGGCTGCAACTCCAGACCTGCCGCGGTTTCTGCCTGCGAAAATGCGGTCTTGCTCAGCTCGCCGTCGGCGAAGAAGCGGGCGGTGTAGCGCACACAGCCCATGTCGAGACTGTCTGCGAGCAGCGGTTCGAAGCGCTCGCCGATGATGCACTCGGTCGAGCCGCCGCCGATGTCGATCACCAGGCGCCGCCCAGGGTTATCGGCGATGCTGTGGGCGACGCCCAGGTAGATGAGGCGCGCTTCTTCGCGGCCCGACACGACCTCGATCGGGTGGCCCAGCGCCGTGCGCGCCCGTTCGAGCAAGTCCCCGGCATTGCTCGCCTTGCGCAGCGTGCTCGTACCCACCGCGCGCACCGAGCCCACCGGCATGTGGCCGATCCGCTGGCCAAAAATGCCCAGGGCCGCCACCGCGCGCTCGATCGTCTCGTCGTTCAGGCGATCACCGGGGCCCAGCCCGCCGGCCAGGCGCACCGACTCGCGCAAGCGGTCGACCACGCTCAACTCGCCGCCCAAAACGCGAGCGATCACCAGGTGGAACGAGTTCGAGCCCAGGTCCACAGCGGCCAAGCTGTGCCCGGTAGCGGGGGTGGAAGCGCTCATGGCAGCGACCTCGTGGACAGGGAAGGGTGCGGCGCGCTACACATGCGCACCAGGGCGCCGCACCGCGCGGACGCCCGGGGGGAAGGGCAGCGCCAAAATCAAGTCGATTTTGTCGCCGCCCTGTACTGCGGCTAGGTGGGTCGCAAGTGCGCGTCCCCTAACGGGTTCGTCGCACCGCTCCACGGACACCGCGATCGACTTGTATTTTGTGGGGCCCTACGATGGCGAGCTGGGGGATCGGCGACGTGCTGGGCTGCTGCGACGCGCTGCTGCGGCTGGTCCAGGCCATCGCCTTCGACCCCCTGCGCGACGAGCTGTGGCTGGCCGGCGACCTGGTCAACCGCGGGCCCGACTCGCTGGGGGTGCTGCGCTGGGCGGTGGACTGCGAGCTGCGCCATCCCGGCCGCGTCCGGGCGGTCCTGGGCAACCACGACCTGCACCTCCTCGCGCGCGCCGAGGGCCTGGCCGGGCCCAAACGCCGCGACACGCTGGATGAACTGCTGGCCGCCCCTGATCTCGCCCATCTGGTCACCTGGCTGGCCCGCCAGCCCCTGGCCACGCCGCTCGACCCGGTCCACGGTCAGCCGGCCCTGCTCGTCCACGCCGGACTGCTGCCGCACTGGCCGGCGGCCGCGCTCCTGCAGCAAGCCCAGGTCATCTCGCAGGTTCTGGCCGGGCCCGAGCGGCCCCAGCTGCTCCGCGCCCTGGTCGACGGCACAGTGGCGGTGGCGGGCGACCTGCGCGACATGGCCGAGATGCTCGGCGCCCTGACGCGCGTGCGCTGCGTCCGCAGCGATGGCCGACCCCACAACGATTTTGCCGGGACCCCCGAGTCGGCGCCCAAGGGCTGCACGCCGTGGTACGAAGTCCCAGGTCGCAAGTCCTCTGATCATTTCGTGATCTTTGGTCATTGGGCAGCCCTTGGCGTGCGGCGCGGCCGCAATTGGGCCTCGGTCGATTCGGGTTGCGTGTGGGGCAACACCCTGAGCGCCCTGCGCCTGCAGGACCTGCACGTGGTCGCGGTGCCAGCCGGCGGCGACAACTTCATGTAGCCTCCCCGCCCCGCACCCAGCGCGGCTACTCGGACCGCCCCAGGCGGCGCAGCAGCTTGGGCTCGAGCATCGCCACCAGCCTGCAGTTTTCTTGGCCCGACTTGCCCGACAGGACCGCCAGCCCCGCCTTCTTCAGCGCGGTGATCGGCGCCGGCACGCCCAGCAGGCGCGCGACGATCTGGTCGACACTCGGCGCGTGGCCCACCAGCAGCACCCCGTCGTCGGGCAGGCGCCGCAAGCTCACCAGCATCTCGGCAAAATCGCCGTCGGGGCGCAGTCCGGGGTGGGTCTCGACCGAGAACCGCGGCACGCCCAGGATCTCGGCTGCGATCTCCGCGGTTTGCGCACTGCGCAGCAGCGGACTCGCCACGATGCGATCGACCACCACGCCCATCGCCACCATGCCGTGGAACGCCAGCCGGACCCGCTCGATGCCGTCGTGGGTCAGCGCCCGCTCTTCGTCGTTGTCGGGGGCCGCCGGGTCGCCGGGCTCGACGGCGATGCCGTGGCGCATGACGTAGATCCGCATCCTCGCTCCTTCTTCAATAATTCCAGCACGTAGAAAATGGCTGCATTGGCGCCGCGGCTACTGGCAGGTGTCGGCGGTCACGTCGGTGCTCCCCGCCTCGACGGTGACCAGCACGATGGTGTCGGCCTTGGTGGCGGCGTCGAGCTTCTCCCAGGCGGTCTGCAAGACGGGCACCCAGTCGGGGCGCAGCGTCCAGATGTGCACCACCTGCTTTTGCCATTTGTCGGCCGGCACCACGTTGGCCGTCGACTCCAGCACGCCGTTCAGCTTCTTGGTCAGCAGGGTCGTTGCGTCACTTTCGGTGTAGGTTTGAATGGTTGGCCCCTTGTAGGCCCGCGTGACCGACACGCCGATCTTGTGGCCCGCCACCGTTGCCAACCAGTCGGTGATCGCGCCCTGCTGCGCGTAGTTGATCTGGACCTCGGTCTTGAGCGTGGTGGCTCCTTCGCACTCGTACAGCAGCTGCATGCTCATCACTTCCGAGCACTTGGACGAGCCGCCCGCGTTGGGGCCGTCGTAGCGGGCCTTGGCGCCGCTGCGCAGCGGCTTGGGGTCGAAGGGGCCGGGGCTGGCAAAACTCCAGGTGTTGACGAAGAAACTGGGCTTGCTGCTGGTCCACTCGCCGGCCAGCGCACCGCAGGCGCCGCTGATCGGGCCCCAGGGGGTCGCCTTGCTGCCGCTGGTCGCGTCGGCCGCGGCGCTGTCCGCACTGATGTCTGCCCCCGCGTCGCTCGCCTGGGCGCCGTCGCCGCTGGTCGTCGCTGCATCGCCGCCGCTGCTGTCGCTGACCTGTTGGCCGCCGTTCGCACCCGTCGCCGCGCTGCCGCACGCGCCGCACAGGCCGAGCACCACCCACAGGCCGATCCAAGTCCGCATCGCGCTACCGCCGCGCCGCTCGGCGCACCGCCGCAGGGTAGCCACAAGAGCCGCGAATTGCACCCTCGCCGGCGCGACCTGACCGCGGGCGCCGCAGACATTGCGCTCCGCACCGGGTCCGCCGCCGCACGCCTCGGGTCGCCCCAATCGGACTGGGTTCGCTCGGCACAGCACCGCAGCGCCCGATGCATTACACGATCTATAACTCCATAATTTGATCTTCGTCACCGAATTTCCTCGTGCCAACGCTCGGAGTGGTGTCCGTCGATATGAAGAATAAGCTAGTTGAACTAGTAAATTGACATGGATCACGGTGTAGCCACCGCGGTCGATCGGCACGTGGCACACAACTGACAAACTTATCCATAAAGTCTGGACAGCCGAATCGCGGAGGTCTATTCTTGCCTTGCAGCCACGCCCCGGGGGGAGCGTCGCTCGCGAGCGCTGCCGCGTGGCAGCCTGGGCTCGGGCTCCGCGGTGCTGTGCGCCGCATACGAGGGAAGTCATGAAGTTTTCTGCCGACCGATTGTCGTTGCACGGGGTGTTGTTGCGCGGTGGCGCCTGTCTCGCCTCGCTGGCCCTGCTGGCCTGCCAGCCACCA
>JACRCU010000517.1 GCA_016218865.1 Deltaproteobacteria bacterium
AGCGGTGCCACGAACGAGATTTCTAGAGGATTCGTGCGAAGTTGTGCGGTCAGGGCCACGGCGCCTTGGACGGCGATGACCACCAGCGAGGTGCCCACGGCCTGCGGCATGCTCAGACCCGCGAACAGGGTCAGCGCCGGCACCAGCACGAAGCCGCCGCCCGCGCCCACCAAACCGGTCAGACTGCCCGCCGCCAGTGCCACCGCCGCGCTGCGAACCGTGCTGGGAGTGCTGGACTGGGTCGACCGCCGCCCGCCGCGCAGCATGGCGGTGCCCGTCGCCAGCATGATGACGGCAAACCCGTTGACCAGCACCGCGGTCGGCACCCTGCGGCTGACCGCGCCACCCAGGGCCGCGCCCACCGCACCCAGGGCGGCAAACAGCACGGCCTGGCGCACGTTGACGTTCCCGGCGCGCCAGTGCGGCACCGCCGCCACGGCCGCCATCGCCACCACCATGGCCAGCGAGGTCGTCAGCGCCTGCCGCTCGCCAAGGCCACCCACGCCGATGAGCATCGGCACGGTCAGCACCGAGCCGCCGCCGCCGAGCATCCCCAGGGCAACGCCAATCAAGCTGGAAAGTAGCATCGTGATGACCATGACTTGCGCTCCCTTCGGTCGCCGGCTCGGCCGGCCCCGCCACCGTCGTGGTCGCGGGGCCAGCCGGATCGCTGGCTACTGCACCACCGGCTGCTCGCCGCGTTCCACGGGCAGGCCCAGGCTGTTCCACGCCAGCATTCCGCCCGCCATGTTGTAGACCTGGCCAAAGCCCAGCTGGGCCAACAGGGCCGCACCGCGCCCCGAGCGGCCACTGGAGCGGCAGACCACCGCCACCGGCTCGTCGCGCCGCCAGCTGCCCGCGGCCTGCGCCAGCGTCGCCAGGGGCACCAGCTGCGCACCGGGCACGTGGCCCAGCATGTCGTTGAACTCGCTCACTTCGCGCACGTCGACCACCCGCAGGTTGCCGCGCTCGCGGGCCAGATCGCGGGGCTCCACGTCGCTGTAGCCGTAGGGGGTCGGGCGGGCATTGGCTTTCAGATTCAGAGTGTTCATGGCAGGTTCTCCTGGTTGCGGTTGGCAACCGCTGGGTGGATTCAGGCTTGGGCCTGGGGCGCCGCAACTTCGCGGCCGCACTGCTGGTTGGCCGGCACCGCGCGGGCCAGGTTGCGCGGCATCGGCAGGTTGAGCTGGCTCATCAGGGTCACGAACTCGTCCAGCGACTTGCCGCCGCCCAGGCGGGCGTTGACGGCGCGCTCCTCGGCGATGGTCGACACGGTGCGGCCCTTGTAGTCGTGGCCGGGGTAGACCAGCGTGTCGCCCGGCAGACTGAACAAGTGGTCGTGCACGCTGGCGTACAGGCGCTCGGCGCTGCCCTGCTGGAAGTCGGTGCGGCCGCAGCCGCCGATGAGCAGCGCGTCGCCGGTAAAGACGCGGTCGCCGACCAGGTACGACACGTCGCCGTTGGTGTGGCCTGGCGTGTAGAGCACCTGGATCAGCAGCTCGCCCAGGCGCAGCTCGTCGCCGCCGTCGACCAGCAGGTCCGCACAGGCGGCGCCGGCCTGGCTGTGGACCACGCTGCGGCTGCCCAGGGTGCGGCGCAGCCAGTCGGCACCGGTCACGTGGTCGGCGTGGACGTGGGTCTCCAGCGTGTAGACCAGCTTCAGCTTCAGGTCCGTCAGCAGCGCCACATAGCGCTCGACTTCTTCGACCACGGGGTCGATCAGGACCGCCTGGCGGCTGGCCTCGTCGGCGACGAGGTAGGTGTAGGTCGAGGTCACAGGTTCGAACAGTTGGCGAAACAGCATGGCATCCTCGTGGGGTTGCAGGTGCCGCAGCGCGCCGGGGCGAAGTGCGCCAGCGCCGGCAGCAGCACGCTACGGCAAAGGAGCAAGCGCCGTGCCAAGTTCGGCCGGTGCGTTGACGAGTCTGTTAATGCCTTGAAATTGTGCGGAATCTAGCCTGCGCGGGTCGTCCTGGTGACCGGTGCGGCTGTTTCACATACCTGTTTCATGTTTCACTGTGAAACGAGCGGCAGTGAAACATTGCGCGATGGTGAAACAACGCTGCGCTAGATCCCAAGGCGCCGCCGGTGCCGCCAGAAGGTCGGGCGGCTCATGCCCAGGAGCGCGGCGGCCTTGCCCACGTGACCGCCGCTGCTGGCCAGGGCGCGGCGCAGCTGCTCGGCCTCGTCGCTGCCCAGCTCGCTGTGCCGGTCCACGCTGTGCCGGTCCACGGTAGGCTGGATCGCAGGTGCGGTACCCAGCGGCAGCAGCGGCGCCACTTCGCGCAGCTCGGCTGGCAGATCGGCCAGGCGGAGCTCGCTGCTGCGGCCGATGGCAAAGGCGTAGTCCACGGCGTTGAGCAGCTCGCGCACGTTGCCCGGCCACGGGTAGGCGAGCAGGGCGCGCATGGCGTCGGGGGCGATGCGGCGAATCACGCGCTGCCCTTGGGTGTTGCGTTGCTCGATGGCGTGCCACAGCAGCAGCGGGATGTCGCCCGGTCGCTCGCGCAGCGCGGGCACGAAGATGGGCACCACCCGCAGGCGATACAGCAGATCCTGGCGGAAGCGCCCCTCGGCCACTGCCTGCCGCAAGGACTGGTGGGTCGCGGCGACGATGCGCACGTCGACCGTCCGCGCCTTGGTGCCACCAACGGGCGTCACGCTGCGCTCTTGCAGGACCCGCAGCAGGCGCGCCTGCAGCTCCAGCGGCAGCTCGGCCACCTCGTCCAGCAGCAGCGTGCCGCGGTCCGCCGCCACGAACAGGCCCGGATGGTCGCGCAGTGCGCCGGTGAAGGCGCCCCGCACATGGCCGAACAGCTCGCTCTCGAGCAATGTGGCCGACAGTGTCGCGCAATTGATGGCGACGAACGGGCCCTTGGCGCGCTTGCTCTCCAGGTGGATGGCGCGGGCAATGCCCTCTTTGCCGCTGCCGGTCTCGCCGCGCACCAGCACCGTCACGTCGCTGCGGGCCACGGTGCGCACCAGCTCGAACACTTCCAGCATCTTGCTGTCGCGCGCGACCATGCCGTGGAAAGCCACTGTATCAGCGGGCAATTCCGTCTCGACTGGCCCGGCGCCGTCGTCGCGCGTCAGCACCTCCACGCCCCCGGCAAAGCGGCCGCTCGCATCCAGCACAGCGCGGCCCGTCTTGGTCACCGCCACCGGCGCGCCGCTGCGGTGCAGCAGGACCAGGGGCACCTGGTCGACCCGGCCCTGGCGCTGCAGGCCACAGCCGACGATGCACTGGTGGCAGCGCTGCGCCTCCAGGCAGGGCTTGCCCAACACCTCTTGGCTGGTGTAGCCCAGCAGCAGCTCGGCGCCGGCGCTCCAGTAGGTGATGCGGCGCTCGGCGTCCACGGCAAAGACGGCGCGGTCGGGCTGAAGCTCGCCCAGCAGCTGGACGCCGCCAAGGAATTCTCCAGGGTCCTGGGCCGTTGGCGCGTCGGGCGGCGGCGTAGTTCGACTCACCGGCTCAACTCCGTTGTTTCATTGGGCGAAACAGGCTGAAACGCTGCGGCCACCCTCACCTTGCTCCGGCCGGTGGCGGGCGTCAAGCCGGCCGGGGTGCGCTGCGCCCGGGCGGTGGCCGCCGCCTCTGGCTCGCCTACTTGGACAGGGCTGCGCAACCCAGCTTGTCGCCAAGGGCACAGGCGCGGGCGAACAGCGACTTGGCGCGTGCCGGGTCGGCCTTGGGGCCGCGGTTCAGGCTCTCGCCGTAGCGGACGCAGGCAATTGCGTGGCCGGCCGAGCAGGCGCGGTCGAAGTAGCTGTCGGCGCGGTCGGCGGGCTTGGCGTAGCCCTGCTCGTAGTACTCGGCGATCGCGAAGCAGGCCGGGGCGTACTCCAGGCCGCAGCCGAAGTCGAAGAGCTCGAAGGCGCGCTGGCGGTCGGCTGTGACCCCGCGCCCCTGCTCGTAGACCAGACCGGCGTACTGGCAGGCCAACCCCAGTCCCTTTTCGCAGGCTTGCACGTAGTAGCCGGCCGCGCGCGTGGCGTTGGCCTCGATGCCCAGCCCCTTTTCGCAGGCAAAGGCCATGAACAGGCAGCCCGAGCCGGCGCCCAGCGTGCAGGCCTTGGTGTAGTAGGTTACGGCGCGCGTCCACGACAGCTCGACGCCGCGGCCCTTCTCGTACATCAGGCCCAGGCTGCTGCAGCCCGGGCCCCAGTCGGCGTCGCACGCCCGGGCGAACAAGCCCAGGGCGCGGGATTCGTCGCGCTCGACCACGGACCCCTCTAGATACATGGTGCCCAAGTTGGCGCAGGCGCGCGCGTCGCCGTCGTTGCAGGCCGCGCCGTAGAATTTGGCCGCCTGCGGGCCGTCGCGTGCCACGCCGCGGCCGGACTCGAGCAGGATGGCTGCCAGGGTGCAACTGGCCAAGTGGCCGCCTTTGCACGCGCCGCTCAGCAGTTGCGCGGCCCGAGGCAAGTCGCGGCGGCCGCTCATGCCCTCCATCAGCATGCGGCCCAGGCGTCCGCAGGCGACCGGTTCGTCGGCGGCGCACGCCTTCTCGTACATGGCGAGCGCCTTGCCCGTGTCCAGGGGCACGCCGTTGCCCTCTTCGTACCAGCGGCCCACCTCGCCACAGCGGCGCGGCAGGCCGTTGTTGCAGTCGCTGAGCGTGGTTTCGCGGGCCGTGGGCGCGGCACCGCAGGCCGCCATCAGCGCGGCGAGCAGCGCCCCAACCAGGACGCGGGCGAGCAATCGGGTCGCGGCGCGGGCGAAGTACCCCATGAGCAGCCTCCAGTTCAGGTTCGCAGGTGCCGCATGGTGTAGCCTGCGCGGGCTGGGCGCGTCAACTGCCCGGCACGATCAGCCAGATGCGCCCGCCATAGTCGCCCACGTAGAGTTCGCCGTCTGGGCGCCGACCAAAGGTGGTGATCAGGCCCTCGTGGTCGCACAGCGCCAGCGGCAGGTGCAGGGCGGTGTCGCTCGCGCTCTGGGGCAGATCGATGGCCCACAGCCGCTGCACCACAAAGTCGCCAAACACATAGCGGCCGGCGAGCTGACGGATCGCTTTGCCCTCGTAGACATAGCCGCCGGTCACCGAGGTGTGGCGCGGGTGTCCGCCCTCCCAGAATGGCTCGACCAACCCGCTGGCGTCGCAGGCAGCCTCGGGCGGGTAGCAGTGGCGGCCCTCGCGGCGATTCCAGCCGTAGTTTCCGCCCTTTACGCCCAGGTTCAGCTCCTCCCAGGCATTTTGCCCCACGTCGGCGATGACCAGGCGGCCGCGGCGGTCGAAGGCGAAGCGCCAAGGATTGCGCAAGCCGTACGCCCAGATCTCGGGCCGGGCGCCGGCCACGCCCACGAACGGGTTGTCGGGCGGGATGGCGTAGGCCCGCTGGTCGCCAGCGCGGTCCACGTCGATGCGCAGCAGCTTGCCCAGCAGCGTCGCCAGGTTCTGCCCGTTGCCGTGGGGGTCGCCGCCCGAGCCGCCGTCGCCCAGCGCCACGTACAGGTAGCCATCCGTGCCAAATGCCAGCTGTCCGGCCTTGTGGTTGGGGTAGGGCGGCTGGTCGACCAACAGGATCCGCTGCAGCCGCGCGGCCTTGCCTTGCCTCGGCAGGGTCCACGCCTCGACCTGCGACTGGTCGCGCCCGTCCACCTCGGCCACCGAGTACAGGAACATCCGACGGTTGTTGACGAAATCCGGGTGCAGCGCCAGGCCCAGCAGCCCGGTCTCGCTGCGGTGCGACACCTCCAAGCTGGCGAGCAGCTCGCGCTGGCCGCTTTGCCGGTCCAGGCGCCACAGGTTGCCGCCCTTTTCGACCACCAGGATCGTCTCTGGCGCATCCGGCGGGACCTGCAGGTCGGTGATCTGCTCGAAGCCCTTGGCCACCAGCTGCAGGCCGACCGGCAAGCGCGGTTCGTCGACCTGGGCCTTGCGCGCCTGGGACTCGGCAATGCCGCGCACCAACAGCAATTTCAGGGTGGGCCAGCGCCACACCACCGCTGCGGCCAGCAGGGCCAGCACCAACAGCAAGTAGCCGACGCGGCGCGGTCGGGGACGGTTCATGGCGGGCTCCGCTGCGGCGACGCCTGGCTCGGCGGGCCCTTGGCACGCTGCACCAGCGGGTCCCACAGCGTCAAGCGCCGCCTCTGCTAGTGCGCCGGCTGTGCCGCTACACGCCTGGCGGCAGCATCCCGCGCGCCCGCGCTGTCAGCCGCGACGCCAGCAAGAAGCCGCGGGCAAAGGCCGGCCGGAACAGCCGCCGGTACAGCGCCCCACCCAGAGGCACCGCGGCCAGCAGGTCGCCAAAGCTCCACATTTCCTCGTGGGCGTGTACGGTCGGCGTGCCGTCGGCTGCCACGCTGCAGTCGTAGACCAGCTGGGTCCGCAGCGGAAAGGTGTACCACGCTCCCAGCGGCTGCAGCTGCATCACGCCGTCGACCAGGACCCGGCAGCGACGGGCATCTTCGCTCAGCTGCACGGACAGCTGCCAGATGTCCAGCTTGAAGCGGAGCATGGCATGAAACCCGGCGATCCCCAACCGGTATTTGTCGCGGCCGCTCGCCTGCTGCCACGGGTCGGTAAAGGTGACGTCGTCGGCAAGCAGCGGCGCTATGGCGGCATCGGCCAGCTTGGGGTCCACGCTGGTGTCGTAGAGGAGCTCGCTCAGCTGGCGAAAGCGGTGCTCCAGGTCGGCGATCACAGTGGCGCGGTCGGGCATGGCGGAACTCAGCTGCGGCGGTTTGGTCGCGCGAATGTGCGTCAGCGCGGGGCAATCCGGCCGCGCGCTCAAAGACCATTCTAGCGGATAGGCATGGTCGGCGCCTGTCGTCGCCTGCGGTCGCCGCGCCCGCGGCAAGCCGGGTTGTGCCGACTCGTCGTTCTTGCGAAGCTGCGCAGCCCGGGCGGGTGGCCCGGTGCTCAGCCAGCAGGGCGGGTTTGCCAAAGCCAATGGGAAATGCCTGGCACGCACCCCACCGGATTGGCGCGGGAACGGCTCACCGGCCTCGATCGGCAACTGGCGAGAATCAGCTGGGGACACCGGTCCGGGTCAGGACAATGGTCCAGGCCTTCGACCCGCATGGAACGGACGTGAAGGACACTATGAAACGTCCGCTTGCCTTGCAGTTGACCGCCGCGCTCCTGGCGGCCGTGGTGGCCCTGCTGCCGGCACCGCTGTGGGCGCAAGAAGCCGAGCCGGCGTTCTACCACGGCTACGACTTCGGCTCGGAGTCGACCTACAACCCCGCGACGGTGCTGGTCAATCGCGGCTGGGACATGATGCAGCTGGGCGACACCCAGCGCGACCCTTGGCACTTCGACTACGCGACCAACGCCGCCAATGTCCTGGACAACTTGGCCCACGCCCCGTCGCGGGTCAGCGCCGAAGGGTGGCGGCGTTTCCTGAGCCGCGAGGTCTTTCCGCTGTCTTTTACCCCAGGTACGGCGCGCTGGGTGCCCAACTACACGCTACACCTGCTGGGCGGCGGCCAGACCTTTGCCATGCTGGACGAGTGGTACCAGGCCCACGGCGTGCCGCTGCCCAAGCTGTGGTCCGCGCTGACGCTGATGTCGGCGGCGCTGGTCAACGAATCCATCGAAAACAAAGGCGTTACCGGCCGCAACACCGACTGCATCGCCGACATCCTGGTGTTCGACCTGGGCGGCATGCTGCTGTTCAGCTCGCCGGCCGTGCGCCGATTCTTCAGTCGCCAGCTCGAGTTCTTCGACTGGTCCACCCCGCCCGTGCTCACTTGGCCGCACGTGGAGCTGCACAACCACGGCAACTACTACGCCGCCCGATGGCCCTTGCCGTTCGCCAAGCAAATCGCGCTGTTCAGCTATTTCGGCACCTGGACCAGCTTTGGCCTGAGCTACAAGCGCGAAGATGGCTACGGCGTGTCGGTGTCGGCTGGCGGCGCCTCGACCAAGCTGATCGGCAGCCAGCCGAATCTCGTGGAGAACGTGGTGACCTTTGTGCCGGCCGTCGGGCTGTTCCTCGACCGCCGCGGCTCGCTACTTGCCTCGATCAAAGTGGCCGATATTCCAGACTACTTCGTACACGCTCAGCTGTATCCAGGCCTGATCCCGCGCGCCAAGTGGCTGGGCGGTTTTGCGGCGGTGGCCAAAAGCGGTCACTTCGTCGCGGGTTTGACCACCACGCTTGGCTTTGGGCTGGGCGGGCGCTTCGGCGAGATGGGCGCCACCTCGGCCGAGCCGGTCCGGGCCTGGACGCGACGTTGACCGCCCGCGACCGTGCGGTGCAGCGTGTTCAGTATTCAAGCGAAATCAGTGGCTTACGCGGAGCTATTTGGCAATGGGAAATACCTGACACCACGGTCCTAGGCCTTCTCGAACACCCACCAGGTCAGATTGTCCAGACCGGTCAGGCGCTTCCACAAGAAGCCGTAGTCGACCACGCGCAGGTCGGCGAAGTGGTCGAGCCAGAACCCGCCAAAGTCGCGCTTGAACAGGCGGTCCATGTGGCCGCGGTAGGGAATCACCTCGGCCTTGTCCGAGAAGTACTCCACGCAAACGATGTAACGCCGCGCCACCCGGTGGATTTCCTGGCACGAGGCCAGCAGATCGTCGGGGTGGATGTGGATCAGCACGCCGCTGGTGAAGGCCAGGTCCACGGCGCCGTCGGACAAGTCGATGTGGGTGGCGATGCCCTCGAGCACGTTGTCGGCCGGCACCACCTGGTCGCGGACCAGGGTCTCGCGCGCTTGCTGGTTCGGCTCCAGGGCATACAGCTCGGCGCCGGTCAGGGTGCGCAGGGCCCGCAGGTTGTTGCCGATGTTCGACC
>JACRCU010000525.1 GCA_016218865.1 Deltaproteobacteria bacterium
CGCCGAGTCTGCCCGAGCGATGACGGCGGCCACGGCCGCGAGCAGCCTGCGCGCCGGACCCGAAGCCGGAACGGTAGCCCTGCCCAAGCGGACCGGTACGGAGCGACCCCTGCTGACTGCGGGAATTCCAGCCGTATCGGTGACGCTTGCGGCCGAGCCACAGGACACCACCGACATACAGCCGCCCCTGCCGACGCGGCGCGGGCCGCCGGTGTGGGCCATCGGTGCCGGAGCGGTGGCGATCGCCGCAGGGGCCTGGCTGGCGTTGCGGTCGCCAGCGGCACCCCCGCCGCCTGCACCGGCCGCGCCCGCCAGCAGAGTTGTCCAGGATGCGCCGGCCGAAGCCGCGGTCGCCGCTGCCGCCGGACCGGCAGTGGTGGTTGCCGCGCCCGTTACGCCCGCGGTGGCACCGGCATCGGCCGCCGCCGTACCTGCCCCCGCAGCACCGGCCGAGTCTGCTCCGCCGGCCCCGGCTCCGCCCCCCGCGGCAGCCCCACCCGCCGCCGAAGCCGCAGCCCCGGCCGCGCCCGCCAAGGCCGCGCGTCCGCCCGCAGGGGCCAAGGCACCACGCAAGGCGGCGAAACCAGGCGGCAGTTCGCTGGAGCGCGACCTGTAGCCTGGCGATCCAACCGCGCGATCCGCTTGGCGACCTGGCGGCGAGTCCAGAGCGGCAAGGCGGCTACGGGCCGGAACGACGGGCCAGGCTGCGCGGGAATACTGAACTTTTGTCCAATGTTTTAGGACTCGGACGCACCGACGCGCGACCGCGACTTGGGCGACGACAGATCGACTTCGGTCGACAGGTCGCACGAGGCGTCGGACGTGGCAGGCACCGAGGTGCCGTCGGATCGGACGGGCAGGTAGTGGCGCTCGTTTTGAAGCGGCGCCAAGGGTTGCAGCGAGGCCGCTTCGAGCGCCAGCCGCATCTCGGTTGCCGTGGCAAAGCGCTCTTCGGGATTCTTGGCCAGGGCGCGGTGCACCGCCGCGACCAGGCGCTGCGACAGCGGGGTGCGGGTCGTCTCGGCCAGCGAGAGCGGCTCGGCCGTCATCTGCTGGCTGATGACTTGCATGGGCTTGCCGTCGAACGGCGGCCGCCCGGCCGCGCAGCGGTACAACACCAGGCCCAAGGAGTACAGGTCGGTGCGGCCATCCACCGGCCGCCCCATCGATTGCTCTGGGCTCATGTACGCGGGCGTGCCCATCGACCGGCCCAAACCGGTGAGCACCGACTGCGACACCCAGGCGATGCCGAAATCGACCAACCGCACCAGCGGCGCCTCGCCGGCGAGTTGCTGCATCATCACGTTGGCGGGTTTGATGTCGCGGTGCACGATGCCCAGGGAGTGCGCCTCGGCCAGGGCGCGCAGCACCTGCACGCCGATGTCGATGATCTGGGCCTGGTTGGGCACGTGGCCTTGCGCAGCCATCTTCTTGAGCCAGCTCTCTAGCGTTTCGCCTTCGATGTACTCGAGGATCATGAACTGATAGCCGGCTGGGCCGGAGCCGAAATCGAACAAACGCACGGTGTTGGGGTGACGCAGCTGCGAGATGGCGCGGGCTTCGCGGACGAAGCGCTGCAACGCCACGGGATCGGGCACGTCTTTGTCGATGTGGGCCTTGATCGCGACGTGTTGACCGGTCGCCAAGCGCTCGCCCAGCCACACCTCGCTCTGTCCGCCGCGACCGAGCCGCCGGATCAGGCGATAGCGTTCGCCCAGCACGATATTGGCTGCAAGACCCATCGCCGTCCTCCAAGGACTCCGACGGTAGCTGAGCCAAGGCCGCGGCGCAAGCCAATAGGGGCCATCGCGGTCGCAAGGACGGGCGGGAGCAGCTGCGGGATCGAGCCGACGCCGGCTCATACCAAGTCCGCCCGGTTCGGATCGAAAACCTGGGCAATCCTCCGGGGCCAAACCGTGGCCTCGCCTGATTCTCGCCGGTTGCCAACCGGGTCTGGGAAGCCGTTCCCGCGCGAATCGGGTGGGGTGCCTGCTACGGGCAGGTGCCGTTCTGCAGGTCTTCTTTGCAGCAATAGCCGCCCTTGCTGTCCTTCTGCCAGCCGTAGATGCCATCGGCGCACATGCAGGGTTGGCGTTTGCCCGCGCTGTCCACGGCAAGGAGGCTCTTGACGTAGTTCTGGCGGTCCTTGGCCGCACTGAGGTTGCCGAAGCCCCACACCACCGTGTCGCGATAGGCCAAGGCCTCGGCCTGCAGCTCGTTGCGCCCGGCGCGCTTGGCCAGAAATTGCCAGACGGCCGCAAGTCCGCTCACCGCTTGGCCGCGCAGGTCGGTGTCGACCTTGTTCCAGCTGGCGCCGGCAGAGCATTGGGCACACCTGGAGCCAAAGCAATAGGGGCCGAATTCGCAGTCGTGGGCGGGAAAGCCGCAGGCCGCTTCGCACATCTCTTTGCTGATGGTGCCAGCTTTGGCAGTGGCGTCGCTGGGCAACGCGGCGCAGCTTTTGGCGAAGTCCGACGT
The DNA here is from genome assembly GCA_016218865.1 of Deltaproteobacteria bacterium. GTDB lineage: Bacteria > Myxococcota_A > UBA9042 > UBA9042 > UBA9042 > SXRM01. The sequence continues at coordinate 2,479 of JACRCU010000525.1, forward strand.
CGCGGCGAAGGCGTTGGTGTGAGTGGTCGGCCCCTGGCCGGCGGGATCGACCACCAGCCAGCCCACGTCGCTTTTGCTCTGACCGCTGTAGACCTCGCAAGTCATGTGCGAGTAGTAGTCGCCGAGCGAGTGCAGGTAGACGCCCACACGCACCCAGTCGTCGGTGGTGGCGCTGGCGGGCCAGCTGAGGGACGCGCTGCCGCTGTAGGCGGTCGGCCACGTCCAGCCCGATTTGCCCTCGCAGATCTTCGGGCACTTGGTCTTGGAGCTGCAATTCTGTTGATCAGGGTCGTTGCAGGCCCACGAACACGACTTGTCTTGGCTCTTCATGGCGGCGTCGCAGCTGGAATTGCTGGGCGCCATGTCGCATTTTTCGGCCGGGTCGTAGAGCTTGGCCGACTTGCCCTCGGCCCAGTCGCGCGTGTAGACCAGACTGGCGTAGCTGTGGCCGTTGGCATCCCATTTCCAGTAGGGGAAGTGGAAGAACTCGCCGTGGCCCGACTGCTTGACGGCGGTGTAGCAGCGGTCGGTGTAGAGCAGGCGGATCGGCGCGGTCTCGTAGGCAGGGACCGCCCCGGGGGGCGACGACGGCGTGAATTCGTAGCCGCAGTTGTAGCCTTCGTAATACAGTTCGCCGCCCTGGCTTTGGTTGACGGCTACCGCCCCACAGTAGGCCGACGAAGCGTCGGTGGCGTGGTCACCGGCGGCCACGATGCGGGCAGTCGCGTCGGGCAGGCCAACGCAGCGCGCCATCAGGTAGGTGGCCTCCCAGTGGGCGGTTGCGTGGTCCATCACCAAGCCGTGGCTGTCCGAGCCCTGCAGGGGCGCCGGGTCGGCGCAATTCGGGTCCGGGTTGGCGGTGCTGCCGCAGGTATCTTCGTCCCACGCCAGGCCAGCCTGGGCCGCGAGCGACGCGCCGACCGCGACGGCCAGTGCCAAACTGCGGATTTTCCAAGTCTTCATGGCTGACCTCCATTGCTCTCGCACTCGGTCGACAGAATCAGCGAGTAGCGCCCTGCCCCAGGCCCCGCTTCGTGCCCGTCGCCAAGGCCCAGGCGCACGGCGAAGGTCCCCAGCGGAGCCCCAGCCGGGCTGGTCAGTGCGCCGCTGACGCGCGCCGTGAGCGGGCCGTCGTAGCGGCCGTGCCAGGCAGCTTTTCCTTGTACATCAATGCCTTTTAGGAGCAGGTGGGTGGCGCCGTTGCTGCCCCGGCCCAGCAGACCCTTGACGTAGCCGGTCGCCTTGCCGCCTTGCCAGACCAAGCCCGCCAGCTGGCTCACGGCCGGGTTGTCGCTCGCCGGCTGGCCAAAGAGCAGTCCGCGCGCGGTGGTACAGGGCCCTTCGGGTCGCCGCTGAGCCAGCAGCATGGCCGTCACCGCGGGCGTCTCGGCGCGGGTAATGGTGGTTTGGCCGGTGGCGGGTACGGCGACGCTGCTGTCGCCCAGTTGCACCGTCAGCACGGGCGCTGCCTTGGCCGCGTGGAGGAGCACCACCACGAAGCTGTCGCGATCGGCCTCTTCGCCCGCTGCAGCCAGCTGGCCATGGAAGGCGAGCTTGGCCAGGGCGTCTGGGCCCGGTTTGCGGTCCAGCACCAGCTCGTCGCCGGCCTCTACTTCCAGGGCGCGGTGGCCGATGAGCACGCCGGCAGTCGTCGCGACCACACCAGTGAAGGCGGCACCCTGACTCGGATTCTTGGCGGCGAGCGTGAGGCGCAGGTGTACCGCCACCACTTTGTCGCCCAGCAGCGACTGCACCAGCGGCAGCGCCAGGGCCGGGTCGTCGAGCACGCCCTCGGCCGCGCCCGCCTTGCCGCCGCCGGTCGGCGCCAGCTTGAGCGCCTTGTCCTGCAAGTCGGCATCGCCAAAGCCCGGTTTCTCGTCGGTCGCCGTCAGGACCAGCGAGGGCTGATCGAGCTGGGCCACCAGCGCCGCTCCGGGACCTGGGGCCGCGGTGTCGGTAGTGGCATCTTGGGCCGTGTCGGGGGTCGTGTCTGGGGTCGCGGAGGTGTCGGTGGCCGCCCATGTGTCTGCTGCGGCGGCGTCTGCGGGCGGTGCGGTCGTAGAGCCACAGGCGGCGCCGACCAAGGCCAAAGCGCAGCCGCCCAGCCAAATGCAAGTCTTCATTCCTACTCCTTGGGCGACCGATCCGGGGCCGGCGCAGGGCACCCAAGGGGGTGTCGGCTGCGCTCGGCGAGCCGGGTGGCGGGCCGCCAGCACACGCAACTGTCGCGTGTGGGGCGAGCCTAGCGCGGAGCGGCGTTCACTTTTGTGGACATTTGCCCCGGGTCCGCTGGCTGCGGGGCGCGCGCGGGCAGGCGGAGCAGAACTGTAGTACCCACACCGGGTTGCGAGCTGATGCTGTGCTGGCCGCCTTGGGCGCGGACCAAGCCCAGGGCGCTGGCCAGGCCCAGGCCGCGGCCCCCGGTGCTGCGGTCGCGCGAGGCGTCGGTGCGGAACAGGGGCTGGCCGAGGCGCGCCAGCAGGTCGCCGGCGATGCCCTCGCCCTCGTCGCGCACTTCGACCTGGACCCACTCGGCCCCGTCGGCCACGTGCACCCGCACCTGCCGGCCGGCGAGGGTGTGTCGAATAGCATTGTCCAAAAGATTTCGAAGGATTTGCGCTGTACGGCCGCGGTCGACCCAGGCCACGCCGGTGTCGCCCTCGACCTGAACGGCCACGCCTTTGGCCTCGGCGCGCAGGCGCAGCGCCTCCACTTCGGCCAGGGCGATCTCGCGCAGCGCCGCGGGCCCACAGTCCATGCGCACGCCGTCGAATTCGAGTGCGGCCAGCGTCTCGAGGTCCTGGCACAGCGCCCCCAGCGCCTGCACCTGGGCACAGGCAACCTGCACGTAGCGGCGCGCGTCGGCAGGCAGCGCTTGGGCGTGGCGGGTGTTCAGGGCCTCTAAGTAGGCAGACGCGCTGGCGAGTGGCGTGTTGACCTCGTGGGCGAAGCCGGCAAAGCTCTCGCGACGGCGGCTGTCGTCCTCGCGCAGATCCTGGACCAGGGTCTGCACTTTCTGCGCCATGCGGTTGAAGTCGCGGGCGAGCTCGCCGAGTTCGTCGTCGCCCACGGCGTCCGCTCGCAGGCGTCCGTCCAGGTCCCCGTCGGCGATGCGCTTGACCACGTCGCGGGTTTCCACGATGCGGCCGCGCACCCGACCGGCCAGCCAGCGGCTCGCGAGGGCGGCCAGGGCGAGGGCGCTCACCACCAGCACCGCCACCACGCGCTTGCGCAGGCGTTCGAGCTGAACGCGCAGCTCGGTCTCGAAAAGGCCGATGTAGGCGATATCTTTGCTGTCGCGCCGATCGATCGCCATGATGGCCATCGTTGGGCTGTCGATCGAGTCCAGCTGCAAGAACACAGGCTGCCCCGGACTCTGGTCGGCGCGGCGCATGTCGACGGGATCCAGCTGGTGCAGCACCAAGTCGACGCCGGCGTGACTCTGGCCCAGGCGCGCACCGCTCGGACCGTACCAGGCCAGAGAGAATCCAGGAACATCACCTAGTTGTGTACCAAGCTGCTCTGGAGGCAGGTTGCTGTGGGTCAGCAACACCCGGGCCATGGCCAACCCCGGGGCCGCACCGGCCCGCCGCAGGTCTGCCGCAGACGTGCCGCCCACCAGGCGCATGCTCAGCAGGCCCACCGCCAACACCACCACCACGGCAGCAAAAAGCACCGCGCCGATGCGGGTCGAGACGCGGAGCGGCGCCTTGGTGAACACGTTCATGGTTGGGCCGACCAGCGGTAGCCGCTGCCGTGCAGTGTCTCGATGGGCACTTCGCTGCAGCCCGCGGCCGTCAACTTGCGCCGCAAGCGCAGCACGTGGCTGTCGACGGTGCGGGCGTAGCCGGCGTGGCTGTAGCCCCACACCGCCGCCAGAAGCGCCTCGCGGCGGAACACTTCGCCAGGGTGGGCGGCCAGATAGTGCAACAGGTCGAATTCCTTGGGTGTCAGCTCCACGACTTGGCCGTCGACCTGCACCGTGCGCGCCGCATCGTCCAGGCGCAGGCTGCCGTGGTTGGCACTGCACCGCCGCGGTGCCACGGCCGGCTGCGGCCGCCGCTCGGCCAACTTGGCCAGGGCGTGGATGCGAGCGCGCAACTCCAGCAGTCCAAAGGGCTTGCGCACGTAGTCGTCGGCCCCGGCGGCAAAGCCCAGCACGGCATCCTCTTCCGCGACCCGCGCCGTCAGCATCAGCACAATCGGCTGGGGCCCCGCAGATGCGCGAATCTTTTGGCAGACCTCGATCCCGGTCATGCCCGGCAGCATCCAGTCGAGCAGCACCAGTGCCGGCCGCTCGCGCTGCCACGCAGCCAGACCCACGGCGCCGCTGGAGGCGGACTCGACCCGGTGACCGTCGGCCGCCAGCTCGTCGACCAGCAACTCGCGAAGGGGCTTGTCGTCTTCGATCAACAAGATATGCGTCATCGGGACTCCTGGGCAGCGCGGGAGGCGACTGTGCCCCGGGCCCGCAGGCTCCGTCAAGCGAGCGTGGACCGAGGGATCGCTGGCGTCTGCGGCGCGGTCAGCCCAGCACGTACACGGCCGCCAGCGCCAGCCAGGACGCCACGTGGGCCAGGTTCCAGCGGGCCTCCAGGCAGGTCGCAAGCCAGCGCAAACGCTTGGGAAGCTTCTCGACCTGGGCGGTGATAGCGGCGGCGGCGCGGTCGAACGCTGGCACCAGCAGGTTGACGACGGGCAGGGGCAGCACTTTGCCGAAGAAGTCGCTCTCGCCCAGCCAGGTCAGGCCCGCGGACATCGCCCACACCAGCACACCAAAGCTGAGCCCGTACAGCAGCTTGCCCAGCCCCGACTGCGGAATCGTCGCCGGATCGGTGGCGAGCAGCGTCAGCGCCAGCAGGATCGCCGGCCAGAACGGGTAGACCACGTGGTAGGCGCCCGCGGCCTTCAGCCCCAGCAGAACCAGCGCCGACGACAGGGTAATCAGCACGACCGGCACCCGCACCTGCGCGATCAGGGCGAGCCCGACCAGCAACGGCAGCATGGCGGGCGGCTCGCTGATCAGGTGGGCAATGTCCTGGAAGCGCGCCAGGTTGGGCAGGAGCAGGCAGACTGTGCCGACCACCGCGATGCCGAAGGCCGACGGATTGAAGATGTGCCGCCCCTGCCGCCGCAGCAGCCACTTGGAACCCAAAGCGAGCGCAATCACGGCCAGCGCCAGGTGAAAGGCCCCCGGCGGAAACCACACGAACAGGTTCGTCGAGAGCACCACCGGAATCGGCCCAAAGGTCAGGTCCCAGCTCCGCTGCAGCGTCAGACCCAGGAGCGCATCCAGGGCAAAGGCGAAGCCGAGTTGCGCGGCAATCCGCGGCAGCTGGTCGCTCACTTCGGCCACGTGTGTGGCCCAGTAGCCGTAGAGCACCAGCTGGATCACCGCGGGCAGCAGGTGGGTCGGCTCGAAGCGGAGCCGCAGCCGGTGCCAGCCCCGCGTCCGCGCCAGCCAGGCCAGCAGCGCGGCCGCCCAGACCGCCATCAGCGCCGCCATGGTCCACAGCAGGCGCGCCGGCGAGGGCTGGCCGAACACCGCGAAGTAGCCGCCGGTGTCGCGGGCCAGGATGCTCGCAGCCGCGGCTTCGAGCGCCGCCGTCACCGCAGGGCTGGCCTGTAAAGTGCGGATGCTGAGGGCGAATTCGTGGCCGACGCGATCGCCTCGCCCGGCTTCGTCGCGGTGGCGCAGCACGATCTCGCCCACGTTGCGCTTGGTGTCGGCTTGGGTCAGCGCGAAGGTGACCTGGGACCGCGCAATGGCAATGTCGCGCCAGATCAGGCCGTTGGCGTTGACGCGGTCGAAGCCCACGTCGGCCAGCAGGGCCATGGTGCGCGCCTCGCGGCCGGCCGGGATGGCGATCGACTCGCCCACGTCTTGCAGCGCGGGGCCGTGCGCCACTGGGCCATCGTGGTGGGGCACCGGGTCTGCGGCCGACAGCCCCGCGGGCAGCGCCAGGGCCAGCACAGAAACGACCAGGAGAAACAGCTTGTTCATGCCCTGCTTCGGCGGCGCGGCTCGGGGTCGGACGGGGGTATAGGCGCCAGTACGACGACGGTACGCGGGGCGGCGGTGAGTTGCAATGGTGTCAGGTATTGACACTTGACACCTTTTGGGTGCCCCGCCCAGACTGCAGCGGGGCCGGCGAGGTGCGCAGATGGGCAAGAATTCCGAGCAGCTGCAGGGCGTGCTGCTGGGGACGGTGGGCGACTGGCTCCAGGCGCGCGGCAGCGCCCTGGCTCCGCCGCTGCGGTTCGCGTACGACGGCCAAGCACTGAACCTGCACCGCGAGGCGCTGGCGGCGGCCATCCCCCAGCTGGGACCGCGGCTGGTGCTGCTGCTGCACGGGCTGATGGCCACGGACCACGGCTTTGCGATGGGCGCCCTGGCCCAGGCCGACTACGGCGCGCTGCTGGCCGAGCACAAGGGCTTGACTCCCGTACGCTTGCGCTACAACTCGGGCCTGCCGGCCGCCGAGCTTGGGCGCGACCTGGCACAAGCCCTGGAGCAGCTGCACGACGAGTGGCCGGTGCAAGTGGAAGAATTGGTGCTGGTTTGCCACAGCATGGGCGGGCTGGTGGCGCGGGCGGCGTGGGGCGAAGGCCTGGCGCGCCAGCAGCAGTGGATCGGCAAGGTCACGCATATCGCGTACTTGGGCACGCCGCACCTGGGGGCGCCCTTGGAGCGGGCCGGGCGGGTGCTGGCGGCGGGCCTGCGCGCCAGTCCCGACCCGGTGACGCAATTGGTGGGGCGGGTGGCGGACTTGCGCAGTCTTGGGATTCGCCAGCTGGGCGACGCCACCGCCCTGCCCTGGCCGCAAGGTCCCAGGCAGCTGCTGGTGGCCGGGACGCTGGCGGCCCAGTCGCCACTGCAGGGCCTGCTGGGCGACGGCATGGTCTCGGTGCGGAGCGCGCTGGGCGACGACCCGGACCACCAGCGGCCGGCCGACGCCGAGACCCAGGTTTTGACAGGCGTCGCGCACGCCCAGCTCGCCTTCAGCCGCAAGGCCGCCGATCTGTTGTTGGCATGGCTGCCCGACGTGCCCGCTGCAGAAGCCATCGAAAATCCCGCCCCGCCACAGGGCAATTCCGCGCCGCCGCTGGGCGCCACGCCGCGCCAGGTCCGCGCCGACGCCGTGCAACTGGGCCTGGATGCCGTGCAAGCCGGCCAGCGGGCGGTGGCGGAAGTGCGCTTGGGGCGGGCGGATCAGGTGCTGGCGGCCGTGCAGACGCTGGCGCCGGGGCTGGCGGGGCCGGCGCAGGTGGCGCACGCGGTGCACGGGCAGGTGGTGGCGCTGCAGCACGGGGCCATCGAGGTGGCGGTCGGGGCGGCCAGTGCGGTGACGCGGGCGGTGCGCGACCGCAAGGGGTAGTGGGTTGCGGGAGGGGGAACAGAGCGATTGCGGGGATTTTTGCTGTAGGATCGGTGAGATGACACGAGGGTGCGTTGTGTCGGTTGGAATGCGGTGCTGACCACCTGGCCGGCAAAAAGATGTCACGTGTCAATACCTGACACCGTGCACAGAACCGAAACCGAAACCGAAACCGTCCCCAAAAGATGTCAAGTGTCAATACCTGACACCCAAGAACCGCGGCCGGATCAGGTTCTCGAAGCTGAAAATCTCGTCCCACCGCGCCTGGGTCAGCAGCTGGCGCTCGACCACCACCAGGTCGTGCACGGACTTGCCGGTCTGCAGCGCCTCTTTGGCGATGGCGGCGCAGGTCTCGTAGCCGAAGAGCGGGTTCAGGGCCGTCACGATGCCGATGCTGTTCATCACCATGTCGCGGCACACCTGCGGGTTGGCGGTGATGCCCGCCACGCACTTGGTCCGCAGCGCCAGGCAGGCGTTGCCCATGTAGCGCAGCGAGGTGAAAAGGGCAAAGCCGATCACGGGTTCCATCACGTTCAGCTGCAGCTGCCCGGCCTCGGCCGCCATCGACACCGTCACGTCCATGCCCACGACGTAATAGGCCGCCTGGTTGACCACTTCGGGGATGACCGGGTTGACCTTCCCCGGCATGATCGACGACCCCGGCTGCATCCGCGGCAGGTTGATCTCGCCCAGCCCGGCGCGCGGTCCCGACGAGAGGAGACGCAGGTCGTTGCAGATCTTCGAGATCTTCAGTGCCGAGCGCTTCAGCGTGCCCGACAGCTGCACGTAGGCGCCGGTGTCCGAGGTGGCTTCGATCAGGTCGACCGCGAGCGTCACCGGAATGCCGCTGATTTGCGCCAGGTAGTCCACGCACTTCTGCGCATAGCCCTCGGGCGCGTTGATGCCCGTGCCGATGGCGGTGGCGCCCATGTTCACTTCCAGCAGCAGCGACTGGGCCTCGCGCATCCGCGCCACGTCTTCGCCGATCGTCACCGACCAGCCGCGGAATTCGTCGCCCAGCGCCATCGGCACGGCGTCCTGCAGCTGGGTGCGGCCCATCTTCAGCACCGTGGCGAACTCGGCGCCCTTGGCGGCAAACGCCTGGGCCAGCGCCGACAATTGGTCCACGTACTCGCTGATTTTCGCGTGCAGGGCCAGACGAAACGCGGTCGGATAGGCGTCGTTGGTCGACTGCGAACAGTTGACGTGGTTGTTCGGGTGCACCACGTCGTAGTCGCCCTTGGGCAGCCCCAGCACCTCCAGCGCCACGTTCGCGATGACCTCGTTCGCGTTCATGTTGCACGAGGTGCCGGCGCCGCCCTGGATGAGGTCGGTGGGAAACTGGTCGTGGAGCTCCCCGTTCAGCAGCCGGTCGCAGGCCGCGGCAATCGCGCGCGCCACCGGCTCGGACAAGGTGCCGCAGTCGCGGTTGGCCAGGGCCGCCGCCTTCTTGACCATCGCAAACGCGCGGATGAACTGCGGTTCCGCCGACATCGGCATCCCGGTGATATGGAAGTTTTCGACCGCCCGCAGCGTCTGCACGCCGTAGTAGCAGCTGTCGGCCAGCTCCATCTCACCCAAGAAGTCGTGCTCGCGGCGCGGTCCGCGGGCGGTGGCGGCAGTCGATTGGCTCATCGGGGCAACTCCGTTCTGGACAAGGTCTGGGGCCCGCCAAGCGGGCAGCGGCGGCAAGCTAGTCCGTTTCGCGGGCGCTGCCAAGGTGCCCTGGCTCCCGCGCGTCATGGTCGCACCACGGGCGATTTCCACCGTTAATTCATAGCGAAACCCAAGGTCGACTCCGGCGACGAATCTCTGCATGGGGCCCTGGCTCCAAAGAAGCAGCGGCAGGCAAGCCGCCTACCACCCAGGACGCCATGGCCACCCTCACCCTGACCGAAGAGAACTTCGACGCCACCATCGCCAACAACGACACGGTCTTCATCGATTTCTGGGCACCGTGGTGCGCGCCGTGCCGCGCCTTTGCCCCCATCTTCGAGAAGGTGGCCGCCGCCCACCCCGAGGTGGTGTTTGCCAAGCTCAACACCGAAGAGCAGCAAGGCATCGCCGCGGCGCTGCAGATCCAGTCGATTCCCACGCTCATGATTTTCCGCCAGCAGGTACTTCTGTTTGCTCAGCCAGGCATGTTGCCCGCGCCGGCTCTGGAGGAACTGGTGGGCAAGGCTGCGGCGCTGGATATGGAGCAAGTTCACAAGACGATTGCGGAACAGCGCGAGGCGCAGAACGAAGCCGCCTGATGGACAACCCCAGCGACTTTGCGCAGGCACAGATCGCCTGACCTTTTCGGCAACGGGCGAGTCCGGCGCTCGAACGACCCGCACGTTGCAGCCGACCGATTCGGGCGGGGCGACCTACCGCAGGCCACGGCGATAGCTGCGGGCCTTGCGCAGCGGACCGGACGGTCAACTTCTTAAGGAAGTTCACAGAATAGCCGACCAACCGTGGCCGAACCTGTGGGATCCTGCTAGTCGACCAGTTCGACGGGCAAGAACACACAGGTGGGGACTCCATGGTGCGTGCGTGGTTGGGTGTGCTGCTGTTGCTGCTGGTTGCAGCCGGCTGTGACGGAACGAGCAACGTGGCGGCGGCAAGCAAGCCGTCCGACACGGCCCAAGCGGACAGCGGCGGGGGCGACGCGAGTACGACCAAGGACGCTGCTGCGGGGGTCGACACGGTGGCCGACGACACCGCCGACACCGCGGCCGGCGAAGACGCGGCGGGCGACAGCACCGGCCAAGACGTGGTTGTGCCCGGTTGCACCAGCGACAGTGACTGCGCCGGCAAGGGCGACGGCGATCTGTGCAACGGCGTCTGGTTCTGCGACACGAGCAGCGGTCCGGCCAAGTGCGCGCCCAAGCCGAACTCGGAAGTGAGCTGCCCGGCGAGCAAGGACGCGTGCCTCAAGAACCAGTGCGAGCCCAAGACGGGGGCGTGCGCGAGCAGCCCGGTCGCCGACGGCCTCGCCTGCGACGACGGCAGCCAGTGCACCAGCGCCGATCAGTGCGCCAGCGGCAAGTGCGGCGGTAGCGCGGTGGACTGCGACGACAAGAACGGCTGCACCGCCGACAGCTGCGACGCGGCCAAGGGCTGCCTGCACAGCGACGCGACCGCGGCTTGCGACGACGGCAACGCGTGCACCACCGGCGACGCGTGCCTGGCGGCCGCCTGCACCGGCACGACGGCGGACTGCGACGACAAGAATCCGTGCACCGACGACTCGTGCGACAAGACGAGCGGTTGCGCGCACTTGCCGAATACCGTGACCTGCAGCGACGACAATGCGTGCACCGGCGGCGACCAGTGCGGCAGCGGGCTCTGCCTGGGCCAGGCCAGCGACTGCGACGACAAGAATCCTTGCACGGACGACAGTTGCGACCCCAAGACCGGCTGCGTCCACTCGGGCAACGCGGTAGTCTGCAGCGACGGCGACGCCTGCACCAACGAAGACACCTGCAAGGGCGGCGCGTGCACCGGCACGGCGGTCAGCTGCGACGACAAGAACCCTTGCACCAAGGATACTTGCGACCCCAAGAGCGGCTGTACCCACCTGAACACAGCGGACGCGTGCGACGACGGCTCGAAGTGCACCGCCGAGGACACCTGCAAGGACGGTGCCTGCGCGGGCACGGCCGTGGTGTGCGACGACAAGAATCCGTGCACCGACGACGCCTGCGACAGCGCCAAGGGCTGCACCGAAACGGCGAACACCGCGACCTGCAGCGACGGCAACCCGTGCACGGTCGGCGACGGCTGCAGCGGCGGCAAGTGTGCGGCGGGCGAAATGAACGGCTGCAGCGACCAGAACGACTGCACCGCCGACAGCTGCAACGCGACCACCGGCCTGTGCGAGCACGAAGCCATCAGCGGTTGCGGCACGCCGCTGTGCAAGACCGACGCCGAGTGCGCCGACACGAACCCCTGCACGGTGGATACGTGCGTGAATGGCAAGGGCTGCCAGCAGAGCTTCTCGACGGCGACGTGCGACGACAACAACCCGTGCACGCTGGTGGATGCGTGCAAGGACGGCAGCTGCGTGGGCACCGGCGCGAACAAGTGCGACGACGGCAACCCGTGCACCGACGACTCGTGCAGCAGCCAGACTGGCTGTGTCCACGCCAACAACACCGCCGCGTGCGACGACGGCGTGGCCTGCACCAAGAGCGACGCCTGCGCGGGCGGCAAGTGCGCGGGCGCGGCCCTGGATTGCGACGACAGCAACCCCTGCACCACCGATGCCTGCAGCGGCGGCGTGTGCGGCCACAGCAACAACACCGCGGCGTGCGACGACAAGAACGCGTGCACCGAGAACGACGCCTGCGCCAGCGGACTCTGTGGCGGCGCGGCGAAGAACTGCAACGACAACGACGCCTGCACCGCCGACAGCTGCAGCAGCAGCACCGGCGCCTGCACCCACGCACCGATTGCGGGCTGCACCGGCGGCACCTGCGCGGGCGCCGGCGACTGCAACGACAACAACCCGTGCACGGACGACAGCTGCGTGGCCGGCTCGGGCTGCAAGCACGCGAACAACACCGCGGCGTGCAGCGACGGCAACGCCTGCACCACGGGCGACGTCTGCGCGGCGGGCAGCTGCTCGGCGGGCGCCGCGGCCAACTGCGACGACAGCAACCCGTGCACCACCGACGCGTGCGACAAGTCGACCGGCTGCACCAAGGCCAACAACACCGCGGCCTGCAACGACGGCAACGCCTGCACGCTGACCGACACCTGCGCCTCTGGCCTGTGCGCGGGCGGCCCGGCGCCGAGTTGCGACGACGGCAATGCCTGCACCACCGACGCGTGCGACAAGACCGCCGGCTGCATCCACAGCAACAACACCGGCAGCTGCAGCGACGGCAACGCGTGCACCACCAGCGACGCGTGCACGGGCGGCTCGTGCAAGGCCGGCAGCGCCAAGAACTGCGACGACGGCGACGCCTGCACCACCGACGCTTGCGACTCGACCAGCGGCGCCTGCACCCACGCCGCCATCAGCGGCTGCGGCGGCACCCCTACCTGGGCCCAGGTCTACACCAAGGTCATCCAGGGCTACGGCTGCGCCGGCTGCCACGGTGGCTCGGGCGGGCTTTCGCTTGGCTCGACCTCGGACTCGGCCTACGCGGCGCTGGTCAACATGCCCGCCAAGGCAACCTGTGCGGCGCCCGTCTATGTCAAGCCCGGCAACCCGGCGGCCAGTCAGTTCTACTTGAAGATCACTCCCGGCGCCGTGCTGGGCTGCGGCAACTACATGCCCAATGGCAGCGGGCCGGCGAGCCAGGCCGACTCGGATCTGGTCAAGGCCTGGATCCTTGGCGGCGCGCTCAAGTAGCCCCCGACGCGACGTCCGACACGATGCACCCTTGTGTCATGCCCGCGTAGATACAAGGCAATTTACGGAATCCATTGCCCACAAATCGGCAGTCCGGGCCGCAGCGCGGTGGCTCGCGTCACCGGCAAACCGCGCGACACAGCCTGACGGTGCCGCCCAGAACGAACGATCCAGTCGCATGGGGTTTCTTGTGGGCGACCCTGCCCTCTGGGAGGGACGCAAGCGAGCGGCTGCAGCGACTCGCCGCGCCGCGACGTAGATTCTCTCCGGTAGCCAAGGTTCCAGGCGCCAGTGTGAGTTGACTCAGCTGCGGCGGATTCGCAAATTTACTGTGTAGTTTCAACAACATGACACAAGGGTGCCATGTGTCGGACCGGGTTTGTGTCGCGCGGAGGCTAGTTCGCGACCGTTTGCAGCTGATACGCCGGGTCCTTGGCGATGTCGGCGTCGTTCCAGAGCATCGGGCGGAACTTGCGCTGGCTGAAAAGCTGGGTCTGGTCGGCAAAATTCGCCGAGGCCGGATCCGTGGACTGGCTGTAGCTGAGGATGGCCTGGCCCTGCGGGCCGCTCGCCGTCATCTCGACCACCATGACGAAGCTGGAGCCGTACGCGACCGGATAGCCGGCCGTGGTGAGCGGGGTGCCGGCCACCACCGCCGGCTGGGTCTTGAGGGTGGGCAGCAGCGTATCGTTCGACGAGGTGCCGCCGCCGATGACCTGGAACACGCCCTCGCTGTGGTAGCCGCCCGGAATCGCAATCCGCAGCGTGTCCTTCATGGTGTACTGTTGCTCGCCCAGGGTGGTGGTGAGCGGCAGTCCGGCCTTCTTCAGGACCAGCACGGCGCGGCCGAGCTGCACCAGATACGGGTCGTCGCCCGTGGCGGGCGCGGGCTTCAGCGTCTTGGGCGTGCCGATCGGGTCCTTCGCGTCGAACGGCACATAGAAGAACGGCGACGGCGCCGGAGCGGCCCAGAACTCGCGCCAGAGCACGGCACCGGGGCTCTCGGGGCCCAGCGTGCCGTCCCACGCCGCCAGCACCGAGCACGCCTCGCTCAGGTCCACTGCCTCGCTCGGCGCCCCGGACGCGAGCACCGCCTGGACCTGAATGCCGGGCTTGCAGCGCGCGACCAGCTCTTCGCGGTACACCTCGGCGGTGTTGGCGCGGCCGTTGTGGATCATGGCGCGCAGCTCGTCCGCCGTGAATTTGCCGTCTTCGCCAGAGGCACCGGTCGGGGACACTTCGGTCGCCATCTTCAGATTCAGGCGGGTGCGCTGCGAGCGGGTCGTACCCTCGGGGCCAAAGGGGAACGGATAACCCTCGAGCGGGGCCTGCAGGTTGCTGAGCCAGTGCGAGTCGTTCGCATTCAGCACGTAGTCTTTCCGCAGCGCGTGCGGGACCTTGCTGTAGGGGACCAGGCCGGGCATCCGCGCCCCCGGCTCCTCGACCCAGCTGTTCTGCGACTTGCTGCCGTCCAGCAGAATCATCCCGTTTTCCCAGGCCAACTTGACGAACAAGTCGCCGCCGCCCGCCGCCGCTTGCCACTCGTCGCGGCAGGCCTTGCTCAGGTTCGGGGTGCTCTGCGACTCGCTGTAGAACACCGAGCCGGCATCGTCGGCGGCCATCGTGTTCGTCCACGGGTTGCCGCTGATGGTCGCGCAGACGTTCTGGATGTCCTCGACAGACTTGGCCTGGTCGATCCGCAAAAAGTGTTCGAGGATCGAAGAGTTCCCTTCGTTGCCGTCGCGCAGCGCCCAGGCCTGCTCGGCGCTCCACTCGGCGATACCGGGGATGACGGCGATCGGGCCGAAGTCGGTCCGCCAGAAGGTGCGGCTCACGGCCTTCAGGGTGCCGTCGGGCTGCTTGACCTGGATGGTCGCGGCAAACGACTTCATCTTCGCCGGCTTGCCGTCTACCAGATAGGTGGTGGGGTCCGCCGGGTCCAGCTTCAGCTTGTAGACCGTGAACTTGCTCGACGCCGACACCGTCGCTGTGAAGGCGGCGTGGGCGTTGTGGCCGATCAGCACCATCGGCACGCCGGACAGCGTCGCCCCCTGGACGTCGAGCACGCCGGGCACCGTAAGGTGCGATTCCCACAGGCGCAGCTCGCCGAACCACGGGAAGTGCGGGTTGCCCAGCACGATGCCGCTGCCGCTGGCGGTGCGCTCCTTGCCCACACCCCAGCCGTTGCTGCCGATGGCGTGTTCGCGCAGGTCGGCCAGCTCGGCCCCGGCGGTCTGCAGGCCTTCCGCGGCCGCCGACCACCGCTGCCAATCGTCGCGCAGCAGCCAAGCGGGGAGCGCTGCCGAACCCTGCTTGGCCGGCGGATGAGCATCCGCCAAGTATTTTCGCAGGTTGCGACCCGATGCCAGCAGCGCCAGATCGTGATAATAGGCCAGCAGGTCTACGGGCGAGGCCGGCTTGACCCACGGCGCATTCTTGCACGCGGTCGGCCAACCGCCCGGCCCCGCCTCGGCCAGGCGCCGGTTGTAGCCTGCGGCGTAGCCTTCCAGAATCGAGCGCACCTCGGCCGAGATTGCCTTGTCGCCGGTCGCCGCCCACTTCTGATGGGCGTAGTCCATGACCCGCAACGCCTTGTAGGCAAAGTCCGAGGCCACGTTGGCGTCGCCCGTGCCCGGCCCGAAGGACGCAGCCCGCTCGCTGCGCACCTTGACCAACTGGTCGGCCAGCGTGCACAGGTTCTCTTTGGCAAAGGCGTAGCCCTGGCCAAAGGCGACGTCGCCCAGCGTCGCGCCCTGGATGTGGGGGATACCATACGAGGTCCAGCGGATCTTGGCACTGAACTTGGGCTCGGTCCAAGCAAATGTGTCGGGCCCCGGTGCGGTATCGACCGCGGCGGCGTCGGCGTCGCCAGCGGTGTCCGCGGGACTGGTCGTGTCGCCGACCGTATCAGCCAGATTGGCCGTGTCGCTGGTGCTCGTGCTCTTGGGTTCTGCGCCGTCGCTGCAGGCTGCCAGAGCCGCCAAGGCCCACGTTGTCGCCGCCAACCACCGGACCGCGCGGCCGGGACTGCACCAGTGCGTCATGCTCCACTCCAAGGCGCCACTGCGGGCGCGTCGGCGCAAGGCTCGCACGGCTGGCCCCGATCGGCAACGGGCTACCCGACCTCGGCCAGCCCGCGCAGCGCCACACGTCCATCGGCGGCGCGCGCGCCCAGGCGCAGGCCGGCGTCGGCATCGCACGGACCGATCTTGTCCAGCTGTGCCAACGCTTGTGCCAGGCTGTCGAGCACGAACACGTCTGCCGCCCGCACCTGCCGCCGGCGCACCCCCAGCCGCCGCCCAGCGCCCGTCGCCTGCAGCCACGCGTGCAGCACGAGCACATCGGTGGCCCGGCCAAGGTGGTCGACGGCTTTGCTCAGCGCCTTGTGCTCGGCGCCGTGAGCGCTGCCGAGCCACCACAGCGCGTCTGCAAGATACTTGGCACTTTTGCGCAGCGCGTGGATGCGGCGGTGGCTCGCCTTGCGCTCGCAGCGGCGCTTCGCGGCCTCCAGACGGCGCAGCAATTTGCCAAGGCCGCGCGCGCACATGGCCTCGTCGACCTCGCCCAATTGGTCGATCAGCGCCTCGGTCACCGTCTGGGTGCGGGCCGCCGCGGCAGCAGCCACTTCGGGCCACAGCGGATCGGCCAGCACGAACGCGCGCTTGTGCTGCAGGTGCGCGATGATGGCCTGCATCGTCCGTTGGGTCTTGGCCGGCAGCCGGTCGACGGCACTTGGCAGCACGTCCGCGTCGCGCGCGTGGGCCAGCGCCCGCCTGGCAGCCCCCAGGGCGCGGTCCGCCTGCCAGGCGAGATCACCCGGCCAGGCCGCCGGCAGCATCCGCAGCAGGGCCCGCAAGCGCCGGAGACCTCTACGCAATTCGTGGATCGCTTCGGCCGGGCGCACGGTGACAGCCGCCGCTTGGGCCGTGACCTCGGCACACCCCGCCTGCAGCGATCCAAACAGTGCGGCCCGCAGGTCGCCGCGACTCTCGCCGGTGGGCTCGGTTCCGCCCCCGACCGGTTCGCGATTCGCCACAGCGTCGTTCACCCAGACACTCCAGCTCCGCACCCAAATGGAGCCGCGTCACACCCGAACAAGCTACGCGCGCCGCAACCCGCCGTCAAACGGGCGCCAGACGAAACGCCCCTGCATTCACGAGCCTTTGCAGGGCCAGCGCACACACGCCCAGGGAATTGACGGCCGGCGCATCTGGAGTCACGCTTGCCGCCGCAGCCGCAGGATTGGCGCCTGCTTTTGCGCCATAGCGGCGCGCGACCGGGTCCAGCTTGGTGCCGTGAAGGCGGCAAAGTCTGGGCGCGGCAACCGACACAGGCGGCGGCAATGGCCGTGCGCACGGGAGGTCGTTTCATGCAGAAGTTCGCTTTCGTTCGGGTGCAGACGCTGACCTGCGCAGGCCTGACCTGGCTGGCCCTGACCACCTTTGGCTGCAAGAAGGAAGAGCCCAAGCCGGTCGAGCCGCCCAAGACCGAGGCCCCGGCCGCCGAGCCGGCCGCCGAAAAACCGCCCGCCGAGGCTTCGCCGACCGCCGCCCCCGCCGCGGCATCGCCCACGGCCGCCCCCGCCGCCGCCTCGCCGACCACCGCGGATGCCGCCACCGTCATCCAGCCCGGTGTGCGCTTCATGTTCGACCTGGAGGCTTCGCCCGACGCCAAGAAGAACGCCGAGGCGATGTGCGACGCGAAGGCCGCTGGCGACCGCGCCAAGAAGGACGCGTGCATGGCCGAGATCGCCAAAGCCGCGGTCAAGGAAGGCATTCGCCTCGACAAAGAGGGCGACCAGTGGTTCTTCGTGTCGTTCGGCACCAAGGACGACGGCAGCGACGACCTGTTCATGCGCTGCCCGATCGCCAAGGCCGAAAGCCCGGCGAACATCTTCGCTTTCTCGCCCACCGGTGACTGCACCTGCCCCCAGGCGGCCGCGATGGGCATCGCGACGTTCGACGCGGCCAAGGCTGCGGCGATGAAGCTGACGCTCGAGGCCGTGGATGCCACCACCGTGGCCATGGCGGCGCCCGCGCCCAAGGGCCGCTTGGTCTACCACAAGAAGTAGCCCCCCTCCGCGCTCCACGTTTTGCAGGAAGCGCATTGGGTTGCGCGCTCGCCGCTGGTGTGACGAGCGCAGCCGCCCCAAGCTGACGACATGCCTACTCCAAACCTGTCTATCGACTCGGGATCCACGGCCTGGATGCTCACCAGCTCGGCGCTGGTGCTGCTGATGGTGCCCGGCCTTGCGCTCTTCTACGGCGGCATGGTCCGGCGCAAGAACGTGCTGTCGACCATGATGATGAGCTTCGTCGCGATGGCGATCATCGGCGTGCAGTGGGTCGTCGTCGGCTACGCGCTGGCCTTCGGCACCTCGATCGGTGGGTGGATCGGCTGGGACACCTCGCTGATCGGCCTGCACGGTCTGGCGCCCACCAAGTTGTTCGGCGACAAGGGCATCCCCGAGCTGGTGTTCGTGATGTTCCAGGGCAAGTTCGCCATCATCACGCCCGCACTGATCTCGGGTGCGGTGGCCGAGCGCATCCGCTTCCGCAGCTTCATCGCCTTCACCGCCCTGTGGGTTACGCTGGTCTACTGCCCGCTGGCCCACTGGGTATGGGCGGCCGACGGCTGGCTGTTCAAGCAGGGCGTGCTCGACTTCGCCGGTGGCACGGTGGTGCACATCTCGGCGGGCGTGTCGGCGCTGGTGCTGACGCTGATGGTAGGGCCGCGGCGCGATGTGACCCGCGGGGCGGCGATCCTGCCGAACAACTTGGTGCTGACGCTCACGGGCGCGGGCCTGCTGTGGTTCGGCTGGTTCGGCTTCAATGCCGGCAGCGCGGTCGCGGTAGAATCGCCCGTGGCGGGCACCTCGGCGGGGTTGGCTTTTGCCACGACCCAGGCGGCCGCGGCGTCGGCGGGCCTGACCTGGATGCTGGTCGAGCGTCTGCGCCACGGCAAGGTAACCAGCTTGGGCCTGGCCTCGGGCATCGTCGCCGGCTTGGTGGCGATCACCCCGGCGGCCGGCCACGTGCAGCCCTGGGCCGCGCTGGTGATGGGGGCGCTGTCCAGCTTGGTGTGCTTCGCCGCGGTGCAGCTCAAGGGGCGGCTGGGCTACGACGACAGCTTGGATGCCTTTGGCGTGCACGGCGTGGGCGGCATC
>JACRCU010000527.1 GCA_016218865.1 Deltaproteobacteria bacterium
CCTACGGCACCGCCGCGGTCAAGTGCCTGTGCGGCGCGGCGGGCACCTACAGCGCCAAGCTGACCGGCGACGGCGACGACACCGACAAGGAGCGCGCGCCCACCCTGGCCGAAAAGTGCCCGGCCCAGCCCGACAACGACTGCGACAGCCAGACCGACGAAGAAAACTGCGTGGGCTGCCTGGTCTTGTACAAGGACGTGGATGGCGACAGCTACGGCGTCAACACGGACAAGAAGTGCCTGTCGGCGGCCACGGGCACCTACAAGGCCAGCTTGGCCGGCGACTGCGTCGACACGGACAAGGCCGTCAACCCCAAGGCGGTCGAGGCCTGCAACGGCAAGGACGACAACTGCAACGCCCAGACCGACGAGGAGAACGCCACCGGCTGCAAGAACTACTACACCGACGGGGACAAAGACGGCTTCGGCACCGGCACGGCCAAGTGCCAGTGCGCGACCGCCGGGCTGTACACCTCGGTCACGCCCACCGACTGCAACGACGGCGATGCGGCCGTGAATCCCGCCAAGGCCGAGGTCTGCGGCAACGGCAAGGACGACAACTGCGCCAACAGCGAGAACGACTTGAACGCCACCGGCTGCGTCAAGTTCTTCACCGACGTGGACGGCGACGGCTACGGGGTCGGCACCGCCCAGTGCACCTGTGCACCGCAAGGCCAGTACTCGGCCAAGGTTGCCGGGGACTGCAACGACAAGGACATCGCGGTCAGCCCGTCGCAGACCGAGAAGTGCTTGGATTCGGTAGACAACAACTGCAACAGCCAGACCGACGAATCCGGCTGCCAGGGCTGTTCCACC
Source organism: Deltaproteobacteria bacterium (assembly GCA_016218865.1). Classification (GTDB taxonomy): domain Bacteria; phylum Myxococcota_A; class UBA9042; order UBA9042; family UBA9042; genus SXRM01. Next base: position 816 of record JACRCU010000527.1, read on the forward strand.
TACTACAAGGATGCCGATCAGGACGGCTTTGGCCTGAACTCCGACAAGCAGTGCATCGGCAAGCCGACCTTCCCGTACACGGCCTACGTGGGCGGCGACTGCAACGACGACCCCGCCAAGGGCGGCAGCAAGCAGAAGCCCACCGCCACCGAGCTGTGCAACGGCATCGACGACGACTGCGACAGCCAGACCGATCCCACCGGCACCAGCGGCTGCCAGTTCTTCTACCCCGACGCCGACAAGGACACCTACGGCGCCCAAGTCAGCGCCCTGTGCCTGTGCGCAGCCAGCGCCACCTACACGGTGACCAAGACCGGCGACTGCAACGACAACGACGCCACCGTCAACCCCGGCAAGCCCGAAGTCTGCGACGGCAAAGACAACAACTGCAATTCCAGCATCGACGAGGGCGTGCTGCTGACGTTCTACAAGGACCAGGACGGCGACAAGTACGGCGGCGTGACCACCCAGCAAGCCTGCACCGCGCCTGCGGGATTCGCTGCGGCCAGCGGCGACTGCAACGACTTCAACAAGGCCATCTACCCCACGGCACCCGAAGCGTGCAACGAAGTCGACGACGACTGCGACAGCCTGATCGACGAAGGTCTGACCACCCAGGCCATCTACAAAGACAATGATGGCGACAAATTTGCAAGCTTGGGTGCCAGCTCCATGCAGAAATGCAACGTGCCGGTCGGCTGGACCGTCGCCAAAGACGTCAACGGCGACGGCAAATCGGACTGGGACTGCGACGACACCGACATCACCACCTACCCCGGCGCGGCGGACACCTGCGGCGACGGCAAGGACAACGACTGCGACGGCAGCGCCGACAAGCTGTGCTACAGCCTGTGCGACGGCGCCTGGCCTTTCCAACTGCAGTACACGTCTGGCAATGCGGCTGCGCGGCCGGTCGACTTGGACGGCGACGGCAACTTCGAGGTCGTGGTCCAGGACTCGTTCGGCTTCGCCGTGCTGTCCACCCTGGGCCAGCCGCTCTACAACTACTCCGCCGCCAACTACAACTACTCGCGCAATCTGGCGGCGGTAGCGGATCTGGACAACTTCAAGACCTTTGGCGCGGGCACCCAGGGCCTGGAGATCATCACCCCCAATGCCAGCAAGCCGCAGATCTACTTCTTGCAGGCCGACGGCACCTTCAAGGTGGTCACCGCCTCCGACCAGGTCATCGACGTGTCGCGCACCCTGCTCGGCGACCTGGACGGCGACGGCACGACCGAGATGATCTACAGCAACTGGTGTGACAAGACCGCCGGCAACAAGGTGTTCCGCTACGACACCGCGACCGGAACCATCAAGCTGCTGGCGTCGCTGCCCGACCCCGACGGCGTGTGCGAGTACTACACGCACCTGCTGTCCGACCTGGACTGCGACGGCGTGCGCGACTTGATCGTCGGCAACGGCTACACCGGCGACGGCGGTGCCGTGTCGCCCAGCACCTGGGGCGGACACCTGTTTGCCTACAAGCTGACCAACCCCGCGGCGGCAACGTTCGCGCCGTGGTGCACGCCCGCCGGCACCTGCGCGTTCAACACCGCGATTGCCAACCTCAACGGAGTCCAGGTCAACGCCCTGTTCCGCTTCGGCGACAGCATCGAGGCGTCGATTCTCCACTCGCCCACCAAGGTTGCCGGCCAGATGAATGTGACCCAGACCTGGCACCACCGCTTCACGACCGCCGGCGTGGCGCTGGCCGGCTCGCCCACCACGGCGACCGCGCTGAGCTACCCGACCGACATCGACGACGACGGCAAGGTCGAAACCAGCACCTTGATGGCGGACTTTGGACTTTGGGATGTCAACGGCGACGGCTATCCGGATCAGATCTACACCAGCGGCAGCGAGCTGCGAGTGGCCCTGTGGGTGCCCGCGAGCAAGGCCTTTGTCGAGCACGTGCCTTCGCGTCACGTGGTGTCGAACTCGTCGGCCGGCCTGCGCGGCATCTGGGACATGAACGGCGACGGTCGCTTGGACGTCATGGTGGCCGACGGCGCCGGCAAGGTCTTCTGCGAGCAGCTGGGCGCCGCCACGGTGAACCGCAAGTCCAGCCTGCCGCCGCACATCACGCCCTACCAGCGCACCGGCCAGTGGGACAACTTCGAGCCCAACCCCGGCACGGACGTGAACGCCGACGGCCTGCCCGACAAGATCATCCAGATCGCCTCGGCCTTGACGCGCAAAGGCAACTTCTACAGCTACTTGTCCAGCGCGACCGACGTCGACTACTACATGATCGACACCGCCTGGGGCGGCCAGGTCTGCCTGCAGGCGCCCAAGGGCCGCGAATACAAGCTCAAGGTCTACAGCTACGCCGACAAGTGGAACAACACCACCAAGGCGGCCCCGGCGGACGGCAAGGTCGACGGCCTGGTGTGGTCGGGCGCGACCACCGCGGGCGGCCAGGTCTGCTTCAGCGGCAATTCCGTGCTGCCGACGCGCTACGGCGAGTTCAAATTCGCCATTGGCGTCGAGTCGGTCAAGGGCTTCTCGCCCTACTGGCCGTACTGGATTACGGCGGCCAAGTAACCGGCACGACGCACGGGCTTTCTGTGCACTCCGCTGGATTCGCGCGGGAACGGCCTTGCAGACCCGCTTGGCAGCTGGCGAGAATCCGGCGGGGACCCCCGTGGGGGCCCGGAGCATTGCCCAGGTTTTCGAGCCGAATTGAGCGGATTGGCCAGTAGAGACCCGATCAATCTGCCCGTTCTCCGCGCTGTTCCGGCTCGGAAATCGGCGCGGCGCGTGGCGGCAGGCGTTCGCTTGCGCGCCACATCGCAGCTACAGGCTTGACAGGGCTGGAAAACACTGAACGAATGTGCAGTGGTCGGTCGAGTCTCTAGCCGCCGGTGACCGTGGTGTCTGCACAGAGCAGCGCGGTCGCCGAGGTGCCGCCGGCCACGTAGTCGGGATCGCAGGCGCAGATGCAGCTGTAGGCCGGTCCGCTGGACTGGGCCTTGGCACGGGCGATGCACGCGTCGACAGCGGTGTTCTTGTCGACCTCCAGGTTCGAGGTCGCCGACCACGGACCTTGGCAGGTGACGTTGCCGGTCGGGCCCTTCCACTCGCCCTTGACGCCGGTCTTCCACGCGCACAGGCAGCCGATGACGTTGTCGGCCGGCTTGCTGCTGGCATCGGCGCTGTCGCCGGCCACCACGTCGCAGGCCAGCATCGCCCCAGCGGCCAAGACGCCCATGGCGATGCCTAGCGCGGTGCGCAGGGCGGCCAACCGCACCGTGTTCATGTCCATTCGCATTTCAGGCTCCCTTGCGCCGTCGCAGCGCAGTCCGATCGGCCCCGTGGATGTCGATTCGCGCCAGTATGGCAGGGGGGCCTCCCTGCCGGTCGTTCGCTGCCGCAGAATCGGCCAGACGCCGCGCGGGGTCAAGTTTGGTGTGCAATTGGCTGGGCTTGGCCTGCCAAAGACCGCGCCGTGCGCTTTGGCTGGCGAGCGGGTTTTGTTACGCTCGCCCGATGCCGCAACCCATGGCCATCGATGCCCTGTACCTCGCCCTGGAGCGGCGCTACGACCACGCGTCGGCGCGGGTGCTGTTGGCCGAAGCCCTGGTCGCCGCCGGGCTGCCCGCCCAGGCCCGCTACTCGGCCACCGAGCTGAGCCGCCTGGCCTGGGTCCTGCACGGCCTGGGCGACCGGGTCGAAAAGGCCGCACACGCTCTGCTGGAATTGGCCGGGCAGGCGGCCACGGCCGACAACGAGCCCGGTCCGGACGATGTGCGCCTGGAAGAGGCCGAAATTCCTAGCTTCATCGCCGAGCTGGTGCAAGCCGTGGCGAGCGAGATGCGGGCGCGCCGGGCCCAGGGTTCAGTCGTGCCAGACTGAGCGGCGGGTCTCAACCCCGGCGCCGCTGGTCGCGACCTGCCCCAGAACCTGCAGTCCCCGTGGCAGGTTTCGCAGTCGGCGGGCTCGGCGGCCGGGTCAGAGCCGCGGTGGGCACACGGTGCACGGGTTCAAAGCCGGGCTCGTCGATTCGGGCCAACGGCCGCCCCCACAGCTGCTCGAGGGCCGCCAGCTGCGGCGCCTCGTCTGCGCTGACCAGGGCCACAGACTCGCCGGACTGCCCGGCCCGGCCGGTGCGGCCGCTGCGGTGCACGAAGTCCTCGGCCGCCAAAGGCAAATCGAAGTGGATTACCGCCGGCAGGTCGGCAATGTCCAGGCCGCGCGAGGCCACGTCGGTGGCAACCAGGACCCGGGTTGCACCGTCTTTGAAGGCGCCGAGCAGCTGCTGGCGGGTGGCCTGCGGCTTGTCGCCGTGGAGGCCCTGGGCCGCGATGCCGCGCTGCTGTAGGTAGGCGGCCAGCGCATCGACGCGCTCGCGCGTCTTGGCGAAGACCAACACCTGCCGCCAGTTTCGCTGCGTCAGCAGGTGGCCCAGGAGCTCGGCCTTGCGCTTCTTGTCCACCGGAATCACGACTTGCGAGACCGCGGCCGGTGCCACGCGCCCGGGACTCACCTCGGCGCGCGCCGGGTCGCGCAGCAGCCGCGCCGCCAGGTCGCGGACATCGCCGGGCATCGTCGCCGAAAACAGCAGCGTCTGCCGGGTCTTGGGCAGGGCCGCGCCGACGGCGCGCAGTTCGTCGGCAAACCCCAGGTCGAGCATGCGGTCGGCTTCGTCCAGGACCAGGGTCTGCAACTGCCGGAAGTCCACGGCAGTTTGCCGGTGCAGGTCCAGCAGCCGACCGGGGGTGGCCACCAGCACGTCCACGCCGCGCTGGAGGGCCGTGATCTGCGGACCCAAGCTGGCCCCGCCGTAGGTCGCATACACCCGCAGCGGCAGGTGCTTGGCGTAGCTGGCAAAACCGGCACAGACCTGCTCGGCCAGCTCGCGGGTGGGCACCAGGACCAGCGCGCGCACGCACTGTGGCGCCACCACCGGACCTACGGTCACCAGCCGCTGCAGGAGCGGCAAGGCAAACGCAGCCGTCTTGCCGGTGCCAGTCTGGGCGATGGCCAGAAGGTCGCGGCCGGCCAGCACGGTGGGGATGGCCGCCACCTGGATCGGCGTCGGTACGCGGTGTTCCAGGCTCGCCAGCGCCCGCAGCAGCGGCTCGATGAGGCCCAGCTTGGCGAAGTCGGCGTGGTTCTTCTTGGTCGCGGTCACGGGCGGGCCGGTCGCCCATCGGTGGCGGTGCGGGCCGTGCGGGAGTATGGGGCGGCGTTGCCCAGCTCACAAGTCGTGCGGAGGGCGGGGGGTCAGGTATTGACATGTGACATCTTTTTGCCGGAGCTGGTACCTGAACCTGAACCTGAACCTGAACCTGAACCTGAACCTGAACCTGAACCTGAACCCGAACCTGAACCCGAACGCGAACCCGAACCTGAACCCGAACCGGTGCCGGAACCGGAGCCGGACCCAGTCCTGACTCCGTCAAAAAGGTGTCAAGTGTCAATACCTGACACCTGGTTGGCCCGGTTGTCAGCCCGCGGTGGCCGGTCCACAATAGCCCACGCTCTGTTGCCTTTGCGGGCCCAGGGCACCGTGGAGGCTGCCATTTCCCTCTCGCCCGCCCCGCTGACCGCGACCGAGGTGCCGGCGCCGCATGGACAGCCGCGGCGGTGGCAGCTGATGGGCCGACTCGACGCCGACACGGCCGACCAGCTGCAGCGCGGCCTGAGCCGGCAACTGCGCAAAAGTACCAGTCCCTTGCAGGTCGATTTGAGCGGAGTGACCAGCCTGGATGCCGCCGGCGCTGCCACGTTGGTGGACCTGTGGCGCTTGGGGCAGGCGCGCGGAGTCGCCGTGCAGGTGGTGGGTGCAGAGCCCGCCGTGCTGGAAAAGCTGGCGCAATTCCAGGTTTCGCCGTCGCTGGCGGCCGAGCCGCCGCCGGTGGGCGCCTTGGAGGCCCTGGGCGAGGCGGCGTGGGCCAACACCCTGGCGCTGCGCGACTTTGTGGTGCTGGCGGCCGACGTGACGGTGGGCGCGGCGGCGGCCCTGCTGCGACCGCACCGGCTGCGGTGGGGCGCCCTGGCCCAGCAGGCGAGCCTGATGGGGTCGCAAGCCCTTGGAATCGTGGGGCTGATTACCTTCCTCATCGGCCTGACGCTGGCGTTCCAGTCGGCCTACCAGCTGCGGCAGTTCGGTGCGGCCATCTATGTGGCGACGCTGACGGCGATCTCGATGGTGCGCGAGATGGGCCCGCTCATCACGGCGATCCTGGTGGCGGGTCGCTCGGGGTCGTCGATCACCTCGGAAGTCGCGACCATGAAGGTGGGCGAGGAGATCGACGCGCTGCACGTGATGGGCATCCCCTTCGTCGATTTCGTGGCGGTGCCCAAGCTGGTGGCGATGCTGGTGACGGTGCCGCTGCTGACCGTCTTGGCCGACGTGCTGGGCATCCTGGGCGGCTGGATCGTGGGCATGGTCTACCTGGACCTGGCGCCGCGGCCCTATCTGCAAAAGACCATGGACGCGCTGGTGGCCAAGGACCTGGCGACCGGCCTCTTCAAAAGCGCTGTGTTTGCTTGGGGTATTGCCCTCATCGGCCTGTACTACGGCGCCGGGGTGCGCGGCGGGGCCCAGGAAGTGGGCCGGGCCACCACGGCCTCGGTGGTCAGCGGCATCTTCTTCATCATCGTCGCCGACAGCCTCTTCTCGATCCTGTTCTACGTGGTGCTGGGATGACCGACGTCGCGCCGAGCGCGCACGCGCTGGAGGTCCGCGGCCTGGTGGTCCGCTACGGCGAGCGCACCGTGTTGGGCGGCGTGGACATGCGCGTGCCGGCGGGCGAAATTCGCGTGATCCTGGGCGGCAGCGGCTCGGGCAAAAGCACGTTGCTGAAGGGCATCTTGGGCCTGACCGAGGTCAGCGGCGGCGAGGTCAAGCTGCTGGGTCAGCCGATGCTGGGTCTGCCGGAGTCGGCGCGCCGCCTGCTGATGCAGCGGGTGGGGGTGCTGTTCCAGAACGGCGCGCTGTTCGGCTCGCTGACGGTGGGCGAAAACGTGGCGCTGCCGCTGCGCGAGCACCGCCGCCTGCCCGAAGGTGCGATCCGCGAGCTGGTGCGCAGCAAGCTGGCGCAGGTGTCGATGAGCCACGCCGAACACCTGTATCCGTCCGAGCTTTCGGGCGGCATGAAGAAGCGCGCTGGCCTGGCGCGGGCGCTGGCGCTGGACCCCGAGGTGCTGTTCTGCGACGAGCCGTCGGCCGGCTTGGACCCGCAAACCTCGCTGAATCTGGACAATTTGCTGCTGCAGCTGCGCGACCGGCTGGGCGTGACCGTGGTCATCGTCACCCACGAGCTGGCGAGTATTGAAGGAATCGCCGATTCGCTCATCATGATCGGGGCCGGCCAGGTCATCGCCGAAGGACCGGTGGTCGAGGTGCGCCGGCGCGGTATCCCGCAAGTCGACGACTTCTTTGCCCGCAAGGCCAAGGCCGATGCCCAGACGACCGTGAGCGCCGCCGCCCTACTGGGGCTGGGGGCGCGACTGGAGCCGGAACCGGAACCGGAACCGGAACCCGAGCCGGAACCGGAACCCGAACCGGAACCGGGACCCGAACTGGAACCCGGACCGGGACCCGGACCCGGACCCAAAGCGAGAGGTGCCTAGTGGCCAGCTTGACCAAGGGTCAAAAAGTCCGCCTGGGCATCTTTGTGGCCACCGGTCTGGCGGTGCTGATCGCCGCGACGGTGGTGCTGGCCGGCCGCAAGTTCACCGAGCAGCTCGACACCTACTCGATCCGCTACTCGAACAAAGCCGCGTCGTTTTCTGGACTTTCGATCGGCAGCGACGTCACCTACAGCGGCATCAAGATCGGCCGGGTCGAGAGCTTGGCGGTGGCGCCAGACGACGTGTCGGTCATCGAGGTCGGCATCTCGGTCGCCCACGGCACGCCGATCGCCGCCGACTCGACCGCCAGCCTGGGCACCCAGGGCATCACGGGCATGAAGTACATCGACATTTCGCGCGGTTCGCAAAAGGCTAAGCTGCGCCAGCCCGGCGAGCGCATCCCGCCGGGCGAGTCGATGATCGACAACCTGAGCGCCCGCGCCCAGTCGATCGGCGAGCGGCTCGACGCGCTGCTGGTCAACCTGCAGGCCATGACGGGCACCACCCAGCAAAAGAGCCTGGACAAGGTCTTCGAGCGGGTGGACGGCGTGCTGGCGGAGACGAGCGGCATCCTGGTCGACAACCGGCCGGCGATCGCGGCGATCCTGAAAAATGCCCAGCAAGTGACCGAGGATATGACCACCATCTCGCACAACCTGGCGCAGATGTCGCGCAGCGGGGTGGTGCTGACCGAGCGCGCCGACCGGGTGATGGCCAACCTGGAGACGGCGAGCCACGAGCTCAAGCAAGCCGCCGCGCCGCAAGGCGAAGTGGCGCTGGCGGTGGGCAAGGTCGCCAAGCTGGTCGACGGCCTGAATATGGTGGTGGTGCGGAGCCAGGGCGACATCGACGTGACCCTGCGGCACCTGCGCGACGCCGCCGCCGACCTGCGCGACTTTGCCCAGGCGGTCAAAGACAACCCCACCCTGCTGATGTTCACCAGCGAACACGGCAGCGACCGGCGCATCGGCAAGTGAGCGTGCGATGACCAGACCCAGTCCGCCGCATTCGACTCGACGCTGCGCCGCACGGATACGCGGTCTTTTCAGGCTGTTCTATGTGGTCGGGGCGCTCGTGCTCAGCGGCTGCTGGGGCACCACCACCGCCGAGCAGCGCTTCTACACCCTGAGCTTGCCGCAGGCTGCCGCCCCCGCGCACGGTCGCCACAACGCCGAGGTGTGGGTCAAAGAAGTGGAGATTGCGCCGGTCTACAACCGCCCGCAGATCGTCTTCCGCTTCTCGCCGCAAGAGCTGCAGTTCTTTGGCGGGCACCGCTGGGCCGACCGGCCGTCGCGCATGGTGGGGCAGCTGCTGGAGCGGGCCCTGACCACCTCGGGCGTGTTCAGCAGCGTGGTGTCGCGCCTGGGCACCGTGCCACCGCTGTACGTGCTCGACTCCAGCGTGGAAGCCATCGAGGAGCTGGAGGGCGGCAACCTGTGGTACGCCCACCTGGCGATGACCTTCCGCCTGGCGCGCTTCGACGACAACCGCGCGGTGTGGCAGTACAGCTTCGACGAACGCCGTCCGCTGAATCGCCAGGATCTGGGCTTGGTTGCGCGGGCCCTGTCCGAGATCCTGGACGAGCAGCTGCGCATCGCCCTACAGCAGATGGAGGCGGCCCTGGACGGCAAGCCGGTGCCCGAGGCCAAGCCCACTCCAGATGCCAAGCCGGGCCCAGAAACCAAACCGGTGCCCAGCGCCGCGAGTCCGCCCAAGTCCGCGAGCGAGCCGCCGGCCGGCGCCGAGCCGAAATTCGACGGCACCAACGGCACCGACGTCAACTGGCGCGCCAGCGCCCAATACCACAGCGATACTACTACCATTCCCGCCGGCCAGGGCGCCCTGTTCCTGCCCTCGCTGAGCCTCAAGGCCGAGCGCGAGCCGCCCGTGACCGTGCAACGCAACGGCAAGGTCGTCGGCAGCGGCGGCATGGGGCGGCGGATCGTGCTCCCGCCGGGCCAGTACGACGTCTCGTTCGGCTCCGGACCGGCCGCCCAGCACCTGACCCGCTCTGTCCGCGTCGAAGAGGGGCGCACCACTGTGGTCACGCCGGACTGGGCCGCGCTGGACGTCAGCGTGGTGAACGCGAAATTCATCCCGTTCCTGGGGGCTTACGAGATCATCCGCATGGACGACCGCGAGTACATGGGCGTGGGCTACGGCGTGGACGAAGAGCTGGGCCAGCGCGCGCAAGTGTGGGTGCTGCGCCCCGGCCTGTACAAGATCGTGCAATCGGGCTCGACCTACCGCGCCCGCACCAACTTCGCCACCGTGCAGCTGCTGCCGGGTATGGCGGTGCCGTACCTGCTGGTCCAGGACGAGGCAAGCCGCGATTTTCTGGGCGCCGGCGTGGCCGAGCCCGACGCCAGCCGCTGGGCCGAGACCCGCGCCGACCTGGAGGGCGCTTGGCGCTTCCGCACCTCGCTGGGCGGCAGCGTCCTGCTGGGCAACCGCACCGAGGGCTACTCCAGCGCGCCGGTGGGCAGCAGCCTGGGCATCGACGTCTTTTCGGACAACCGCCTGACCTACACCTCGGACCCGCACGTGTGGACGACGCGCCTGGAAATCGAAGAGGGGCAGTCGCTGCAGCCGACCATCGGCAAGGACAACAAGCCGGGCAGCCTGCTCGACGGGCGCCTGCAGTCGGTCAAGGACCGCGTGTACTTCAACTCGATCTACATTTACCAGTTTTTGCCGTGGGTTGGCCCGTATCTGCGGGTGGGCGGCGAGACCACGCTGGTGGACCAGCAGACCTACTTCGAGAAGCCGACCCAAGTCGTGGTCCAGAACACCAGCGGCACGAGCATCGCCAGCCACAGCGGCGTGGACGGCAAGGGCGAGACGAGCTTTGTGCTGAGCGGCCCGCTGACCCCGGTCCAGCTCAAGCAGGGCGCCGGCGTCAACTTCCGCGTGCTGCACAACACCATGGCAGACCTGGACTTGCGCTCGGGCTTGGGCTCGCGGCAGTACCTGGCGCGCAGCCAGCTGGTGGCCAAAGACAACCCGAATACGCCAAGTTTCGAGGTGCGCGAGGTGGCGAGCACGGTGCTGACCGGTTTCGAGGCCTCGGCCCTAGGCCAGCTGCGCCTGACGCGCTACGTCCAGGGTTCGACCGAGCTGGACGCGCTGCTGCCCTTCGATGGGGTCGTAACCACGCAGCTGAACTGGCGAAGTGCCCTCAGCCTGCGCCTGGGCAGCTTCGCTTCGCTGACCTACACGTTGAACGTGGTGCGCCAGCCGCATGTGCGCCCCGACGTGCCGTGGGCGGTGGAGCAGGGGCTGCAGCTGCGCTTCCACTACGCGCCGATGTGACGGAGCGGCCGGCGCGGGTCCTGCTGCTTCCGAAGAGTTCCAGCGAAAACAATGGTATATTCAGTCTTTGGGCCACGGATCCGGCGGCTTGCTCACCGGCGTCTGCTGCGCCGCCTTCTGCAAATTGGCAATGAACATCGCCACGTACTTCATGTCGTCGGCGATGTCGGGGTCGGGCTTGGCCTGGCCGCTCAACCACTTGCTCACCGCCGGCTGCAGCGCCAGCAGCACACCCTGGGCGGCGCCGGGGTCGTTGTCCAGGGCCAGCGCGCACGCCAGCTGGAAGGCTGCGAGCACATTGAGCATCACAAAGCCCTTCTCGACGGTAGGACTGGAGAAAAGGCCGCCGTCTGGGATCTGGGCGCCCGGGTAGAGCGCGCCGACCACGGCCACGTTTTGCGTCGCCACGGCGCCGGTCTTGGGGTGCTTCCAGGTCAGGGTCAGCTCGGTGACGCCCTTGTCCTGCACGCCCGGCAGCGGCACCAGCTCGATGAGGATCGCTCCGCCGCCGCCGCGCCGTCCTTCGCCGGTGCCGGGCAGGGGCTCGCCGGCCGCCAGGCGCCCAGCCAGGAACAGCGTGGGGATGCTGATGACGCCGCCGTCCGAGCCGCCCTGCCAGCCGTGGGTGCCGTAGACCGCCTTCAGCACGTAGCCGCCGCCGACCTTGACCGCGATGTGCACGTCCAGCGCCACCGGGATCAAGAAGGTCTTGACCTCCTCGGTAAAAACCTCCTTGACGCCCGCGGGCTTGTCCAAGAAGTAGAACTGGCCCGCGCCGACCTCGGCCAGATCCGCCAGCACCGCCGCCGCCGCGTTGCCGCCCACGCCGATGGTGGTGAGGCCGATGCCCAGCTTGGCGTAGCTGGCCGCCATGCTGACCAGCTTGGCGGGCGCCTGCAGCCCGGTGGTCGAGGCGCCGTCCGACAGCAGCACCACCCGCGCCTCGCGCCCCGGCTGGTGCAGGCTGCTGGCCAGCTGAAACGCCTGGAAAAGTCCGGCGAACAGGTCGGTCTGGCCGCCGGCCTTGAGCTGCAGGATGGCTTTTTCGACCTGCGCCTTGTTCGCCAGCGGCACGCCGGAAGCCAGCACCACCGCCGCATCGGCGAAGGCCACCAGCGAGACCGTGTCGCCTGGCTGCAGCTGGTCCAGCATCTGCTGCAAGCCCTGTTGCACATGGGCGATCGGCTCGCCCTGCATCGAGGTCGAGGTGTCGATGGCCAGCACCAGGTCCAGCGGCGGTCGCGTCTGCTCTTCGACCTTGAGCGGCGTGTTCAAGCCGATCTGCACCAGCGTGCAGGTGCTGCCGGTGATCATGTTGCCCATCACGCCCAGCAGCGCGTGCATGCACATGTCCTGGCCGCAGAGCGGGTCGGGGTAGTCCAGCTTGTGCTCGGCAAAGAAGCCCAGGTCGTCCAGCGTGGCTGGCTTGGGGATGCCGCCCGCCTCCAAGATGGCGCGGAACAAGCCAAAATCCTGGGCACCCGCCTGGCTCAGGCCGGTGTTGCCGATGCTGTCGGGCGGTGCGGCCGAGCTGTCTTTGCCCAGCACGGAATCGGCGCCCGTGCTGCTGTCGGCGGCACTCGCGTCGGAACTCGAATCGGTGCCGCCGGGGAAGACCAATGCTGTGTCCGCCCCGCCGCTGGCGTCGCCAGCACTGGTGGCGTCCTCGACCTTGCTCGCTCCGCCACCGGCGTTGGCTTCGCCGGAGGTGAAAGGCGTCGGCACCGGATTGACCACGCAGGCCTGGGCGCCGAGCGCCAGGAGCGCCCAAAGCCAGCGCGCCTGCCACAACTGCCGAATCGCGCTACGCTTCATGGCTCCCCTCCCTCGGTGTAGACGGACTCGACCCAACGGCCCATGCCCGGCGCGCCGGCGCAGGCGGAATTGCGCACCGGCACGTCAAAAGCCCGGACGATCCCAAGCTTTCCCTGCCCGGCCGCGGCGGTCTGGCCGGCCACCAGGGTTGCGGTCGCCCCGTTGCCGCCCACTTGCACGGCCAGCGGCTCCAGTGCGCTGCCGCAGCCGTCGTGACCCACGCCGCAGGCCGGCTGGGGCGCGATCTGCGCCGTACCTTTGCCAAAGTAGACCACGTCCTGGCCGCGCCCGGCCCGCAGCCGCTTGCCCGCGCTGCCCAGCAGGTCCACGCCCTGGATTTGCCCAAGATTGTGGCCGCCTTGCAGCGGGCTCGCGTAGAAGTCGTCGCCCGGCTCGAACGGCATCGCTCCCGGCGGCAGGCACACGGTCCAGGTGTGGATGCCGGTCTTGCCCAGCCACTGCAGCATGTGGCAGCCGTTGGGCGCCGTGGCCAGGTCGAGCACCGTGCCGTCGCCGTCGGGCAGCGGCTCGGTCCACTCCAGCGCGTCGCCCGCCTGACCAAAGGCGCAGCCCGGCGGGGTGGCGGCCGGCTGCACCGGCGGCGCGCTGTGCACCGCCAGATGGTTGGACAAGTGCGGACCGTCGCTGCTGTTCTGCACCAAGATCAGTCGGTCGGCCAAGCCACCGTCCACCGTCGACGGCATCGACACCACCGGGTAGCTGCCAGTCTTCCAAAACAGCAGCGCCATCGGCATGGACCCGCCGTCGACCAGCAGCGCCGTGCAGGCGTCCTTGGAGCCGGACACGCCGACCGCAAACGCCCGCCCCGACTGCACTTGCCAGATCTGGGCGGGGGCGAACAGGTTGCGCGACAGCCACTGCGACGGCGCCGCCGCCACCTGCTCGCAGTCCAGCTGTACCGTCGCCAGCAGCGGCCGCACCCGCACCACCAGCGTGCTGGCCGTGGCGTTGCCAATGGCCAGCGCACCCTGGATGGGCGGGAACTGGTTGGGGTTCCGCTGGACCGGCGGCGCGTCGGGGGCCCAGTTGCTGCCGCCGTCCGGTGACCAGCTAACGCCGTCGGTCACGTCGGTCGGCGGCGAGTCCAGGGTGGTGCCGCCGTCGGGCGCAACGGGCCATTGCGGCGCGTAGCGCCACTCGCAGGCGGGCAGGGCCAGTGCCGCCAACAGCAACCAAGACCTTTGCATCGCGCCCCCCTACTTGAACCAGACTTCGCCCAGCTTGGCGACCTGACCCTGGTACCTCAGCACCGCCGTTGCCCCTTGCGTGGTCTGATCCGGCTGACCCAGGTGGGTCTGGATGGTGGCATTGATGAAGATCAGCGGGTTCTGCTGCACGCTGGTGCTGCCAAAGTAGTGAGCCTCGATCAAGTACTTGCCCGGGATGGCCTGCTTGGCCTCGAAGCGCTCGGGGCCGTAGCCACCGGTCAGATCGTCCAGCAACTGCCCGCCCGACTTGGTGGTCTTGTGGCTGTAGTAGCACTTCTCGCCCACCGGATCGGTCACCCACAGGTCGATGTCGGTGGCGTCGACGTTCCAGGTCAGGGTCACCCGCAGCTTGCCGGTCGGGGCCTGCAGGTTCAGCTTCGCCATGCGCTGGTTCAAGAAGTTGGCCAGACCCGGCTTGGCCCCGCCGGCCAGCACGCTCGCGGCGAACAGCGCGTACTCTTCGCCGATGACGGTCTTCAGGCTCTTGAACTTGCCGTCCCAGGTGCCGGCCAGCGCCGCCTCGAACAGAATGGTCGTCACTACCGGCCGGCTCAGGCCCACGGCGCCGGCTAGGTCGCGGTACGACTGCGGCTCGAAAGGCCGCTTTTCCAGCACGTTCAACAGGGTGCCCGCGGCCAGCGCCCCTTCGTCCCACGCCTTGAGCTGGCAGCCGATGAGGCGCGCATACTCGGGATCGCCGCTGCGGTTTTCCACGGGGGTCGACAGGGCGCGAATCGCCGCCCCGGTCTTGCCGGCGGTGCGCCGCGCGTCCGCCTCTTGGAACCACGGCAGGGGATCGAACGCGTCGACCTGGGCCTGCTTGGTGAGGGCCAGGTACTTGGCGGACACTTCGCTGGCCTTGACCAGCGGGATGGGGGTCGTCGAGTCGGGCAGTTGCAGCTCGCTCGCCGGCGCCAGGGCCTGCAGCTGGGCGTAGAGCTGGCCGCCGTCCAGATCGGCCAGCTTCGAGGTCGCCTTGTAGTTCTTCAGCACGGCGTCCAGGCGGTTCCAGGTGGTCCAGGCCTGGGCCGCGATCTTGTCCGCGAGGCCGAGCAGGGCCGACAAGTCCGCATTGGCCAAGGCGTTGCTCTCGTCCACAATGTTGTACTTGGCGTAGGCGGCCTCGCTTTCGAGCACCAGGAAGCTGGCGGCGGCGCTGGCTACGCGGAAGTGCTGCGACAGGGCCAGGGTCAGCTTCTCCAGCTTGGGGTCGTGGGCGTCGACCAGCAGCGCCACGGCGATTTCGGCCCAGGCGCGCGCCGCCAGCTGGCCCTTGGGTTGCAGGTCCACTGGGAATTCCAAGGTCTTGGCGCCAATGCCCGGCGCCGTGCCGCTCACCACCACCTTGGCGGGGCCGAATTTGTTCACCCGCGCCGCCAGCTGCAGCGACCCGCCGGCAAACAGCGTCGCTTGGCGGCCGGCCACCACCAGATCCGCGAGCTGCGCGCCGTCCGGACCGTCGCCGACCACTTGCACGCTGGCGATGTGCAGCCCGGCGCTGTGGTGGGCGGTGGCGCACGCCAGCACCGGATCGCCGCCTTCGCAGTTGAACACCGCGCCGGAGGCCTGGGCAAGTGCCTGATACAGAGCGCTGTTTTCGGAGCCGACGCCGATGCGGTAGCTGAAGAAGCGCGCCTGCCACGGCGTCTCGGCGGTGTAGCGGCCCAGCAGCGACGACAGGCCCACATCGCCCCAGTTGAGGGACCCGTCCGACAGGACGAACACGTCGAGCCCCTTGTCGGCCGGCAGCGGCATGGGCGGCTTGGTCAGTGCGCGCAGGGCCGCGCCGAAATCCGTTGCACCTTCCAGCACTACGCCATCCAGGGCGTCCTTGGCCGCCTGCCGCCCCTCCGGCGTGTTGGGCAGCCAGGCCGCGCCCAGCCAGCGCGCGCCCACGTCGAAGGTGATGATCTGGAACTCCTGGATCTTGGGCGACTGCGCCAGGATCCCCTCTAGCAGCTTCATGCTCGAGGCAAAGCGCTGGTGCTCGGACCGCGATGTGTCGAGCAGGAACACCGCGCGCGGACTGTAGTTGTCGCCGGTCGCCAGCTCGGCCAGGAGCGGCTGCAGGCGGATGTGGCTGTAGCTGTGGCCGGTGGTGGGGTCGGTGCCGGTCAGCGCGTCGACCTCGGTGGCGGCCGTGGCCAGATCCCAGGCCAGCACGCCGCCCGCCAGCGGTCCGTCCAGGGCCACCTTGGCCATGCTGGCGGTCTTGCTGTCTTTGGCGGTCACGCCCTGCAGGTTGCCGGTCCAGGTCACGGCGCCGTTGCCGTCCTTCTTGGCCACGGCCGTGAACTCGAAGTGGTTGAGCTGGTTCGTCTTCTTGGTCTGGTCGGTCTTGGGCACGGCGTAGGTGTAGCGGAGCTTGCCCTTGACCCGCGGCAGCGTCTGTTCGTAGGCGATGAGCACGCGGTTGTAGCCATTGGCGGCGATGGGGTAGACCTTGGCCTCGAAGGTGTTGGGGCCCACCACCTCGCCCAGGGCCGGGTCGATCTTCTTGGCGATCTCGCCCTCGTAGGCCTGGGTGGCCTGAACTTGCCCTGCGATCTTGGCCTCTTGCAGGGTGCCCCACTGGCTCTGGTCGGCGAACTGCGCGGTGTCTTCCGGCGAGGTGGTGGCCACGCTCTCGTCGTCCTTGCCCAGCAGCGGATCGCCGGGGCCAAAGAACTGCGGCGTCACCTTGGGTTGCCCTGCGAACATCGCGTAGTACGACACGCTGCTGTCCGGCGGCAGGCTGTAGCGGAAGGTGCCCTGCGCCACCTGGCTGGTCGGGTTGCGGTAGATGTGGTCGACGAGGGTGCGGGCGCGCAGGCCCTCGATCTGCACCGTCACCCGCACGTCGACCAGCTCGAGCTTGCTCTGGCCACCGATCGACACCTGGGCAAAGCTGGCGGCTTCCACAAGCTGTTTCCAGACTTGCGCGGTCTGGTCGGCCTCGCTGGGCACGCCGGCGCCCATGTCTGCGCTGGCGTCGACGGCCGCGCTGTCCTCCATGCCGGTGGTGTCCTTGGCCGTGGTCCAGCCCGCATTCGTGTCCGCGGCGCTGTCCGTGCCGCCCCAGGTGGTGGTGTCCTCGGCCGCACTCCAGCCGCCGGCCGCGTCCCCGGCGCTGCTGTCCATGCCAGCCGACGTGTCCGTGGTCGAGGTCGCGCCACCTGTGGCCGAGTCGTTGCTGCTCATGGTGCCGCAGGCCGTTCCGAGGGCCAACACCGCGCACAACGCGATCCAGTGGAACTTCTGCATGACTTCCTCCCAGGGGGACCGGGCGCTGCTGCGCCGCCGGCCAAAGGCGTGTGCCGGAACAGAACGCAAGGACCGTGCCATGCGCCGGAACGAGTCAAGACCCCGAAAATACGCGCAAGTTTCGGCATGGCCCCGCGGTCCAGATGTTGATAAATGCCGCATGTTGAGAAAATCAACACATCCGTATGGCGGTTCTTGCCGCAGCGCGGCACTGTGCAGGGAGTGGGCCAAGGCTTGCGCAAGTGGAGATCATGGCTTGCGCAAAGCCAGTCCCTGGCTAGCGGTTCCGACCGAGCTGGGTCGACCGCCGCCGCAGCCAGATCGCGGTCGCCACGGCCAGGAGTAGGGTCGCCATCCGCGACTCGGGCGAGCGCAGCAGGCCCAGGCCGCCCGCATAGACTTTGGCGGTCAGGGTCGGGTCGCTGGGCGGGGCCTGCCAGCCGCTGTCCGGCTGCAGGACGATGCCGGCGGGGAGCGACGGCAGGCCGGGCTTGGCGCCAGCGATGGCCGTGTCGACCAGGTCGACCTGGGGCGGCGCGACCGGCTTGGCGCCGCTCACTTCGTCCAGCAGTTCGACCCGCAACGCCGCAGGTGCACTGGAGAATCGCGGGTCCTGCAGCAGCGATCCGCTGACCGTCGTCCAGCTGCCCAGCTCCGGCACTGTCATGCGCACCCGGTTCGCCGGGTACCAGCCGTCGCTGCAGGCGTAGTTGGCGCGGACGGTGTGCTGGTTGTCCACGGCGGGCAGCTTGGGATCAAAGGCGAATTGCGGGTCGCGGTCCATTTCCTCGGGCGAGATGAACAGCGCCAGGCGGGTCAGGGTGCGCTGCTGGGCGATCGCGGCGAGCATCGGCGCCAGCACCGCAGTTTCGGCTGGCGGCGGCGGCAGGTAGGCGGCCAGGCGCGGCACCAGCAGCTTGCCTTGGACCGGCAGGTCCAGCACCGACCCGCCAAATTGCCAAGGACTCTCAACGAATTGCTTGTAGAGCTCCACCGGGTCCGTCGCCACATCCAGGGTAGCCACCAGCTTGACCACCGGCTCCAGGATCGCCACGGTCTTGGCGTTGATCGGCACGCCGTAGGTCGAGAGGACCTGCGCCAGGCCCGCCAAATCCACTACTTCCGCCAGGTCGCCCGTCGCCGACTGCGGCAAGCTGAGCGCCGGCCCCGGCTTGTACAGCCCCTGCTGCTCGCCGTACAGGCCGCGGCGCTGCGCCAGTTCCTGGGTGTTCGGCACCTGCAAGTCCTGGATGGGGCCCGAGAACTCGGTGGCGAAGGCGTGGCCACCGGCTTCGTCGATGGCCGCCGACAGGACCTGCTGGTAGTTGCTGGCGCCGCCGAGCCAATTGAGCCGCACCGGGTTGGGCGCGACGTGCAGGGTGTTCTTGGGGAGGGCGCGCGCGGGCCCCGCCAGGAACACCACCACCGAGGTGTCTTGCACGGCGGCGATCGAGGTCAGCCGCAGCGGCACTCAGGCCTCGACCGTGGGCATTTCCAGGGCGATCGGCTTGATCTCTTGCACGCCGGTCGGGTTGGCGAGCCGCACCGCCAGGAACACGTCGCCCTTGGCCACATGCGCGGCGATGATCGGACCCGCCTGGGCCGGCACGGCATAGCCGTTGCTGTTCAGCCACTTGGTCAGTGCCGCCGGGTCCTTGCTGTCGATGACGACGTAGTCGTAGGGGCCGGTCTGGTCGTGGACTTTCAGCTGTACTTTGGACGAGCGCTTCAGGTCGCCTTGGGTCGGCTCGCCAGTGTCCGGGGCTGCGCCCGCATCGCTTTCGTCGCTGGAACTGCCGGAGCGGCTGCCGCGGGAGCCGGTCCCCAGGGTGTAGCTCTCTTGACTGCTGACGGTGTAGCCGGCGCCGCTGGTGTCCAGGGTGCCGCCGCCGCAGCCGCCGCCGTAGCTGTAGTCTTGCGACTCGGAGCGCGGGGGCTGCTTGGTCGTGGCCCCTTGCCGCGTGCCAGCTGTGCCCCGTGTGCGTGCAGGTGCCTGCCACTGTTCGCAGTTTTCGTCCGCGGTCTGCTGGACGCGGAAGCGCGGCAGGGTGGCCAGGTCCAGGCGGTCGAACAGCCACGACTCGCCCACGCTCACCTTGGGCACCTTGGGCAGTGGCAGCACCCAGGCAAAGGCCGAGGCCGGGCCGTTGTAGCGGATTTCGATCCAGACCCGCGTCACGCCGCGCTCCGCGTCGGCCACGAACAGCACCCGTTCGCCCACTTGCTGGATGGGGGCCGGGGCCGGCGTCGCGCTGCCACCCATATCGGGGCCGAAGCAGCCGCCGCAGGCCCAGGCTGGCACCGGCACCCACGTGACCAGGCATGCGCCTACTGCCGCCCATGCCATGTGCTTGGCAAAAATAGTGCGCAGGAGCATGAAATCCTCCTTGGGGATCGCAAAGTTCTGACTGACTGTGCGAAGGCCGCACCGGCCTGTCAAATCGGGCGGCGGCCGGCATGACAATTTGATCCGATTGGTGTCAGGTATTGACACTTGACATCTTTTGGCTGGGCGCGCGGCGGCCGCGAGACCCTGTCGGCTTGCGACGCTACGGTGGGGACCCATCGCGCTGCATTGGCCAGTGGGCTCGCGCCATGCGCTGTAATACATTGAAACTACAAATGAAGTACCGCAACGAATGGCGGTTGACTTTGACCAATGGCCGGCGTTCGTCTAGCCTGGGCAGCGAGCCGCTCCCGCCAACCCCTGGAATCGGCTGTTGTGCAACGACCGGGCAGCGGCCGTGCGGGTGGGCATGGCGTGCTGCGCGGCGGCGGACCCCTGCGTCTGCAAGGAATACCCATGAATGGGATGCTGATGGAGTGTGGCGGCGGCCGTCGCCGACTGGCCCGCGGTGCGCGCGGCGGCCTGGCTGCCTTGGTCCTGGTGCTCTTGGCGGCGTGCGGCAGCGAGCCTGCGACGAGTCCGGCCGCGGACGTGGCGGCGGGTGACGCGCAAGGTGGCGATTCTGCTGGCGCGGATGGCTCGGTTGCGGACTCCGGCGCGGGCGACACGGCGACGGCCGATGCGAACCTTGCCGACGCAAGCGCCGCCGACAGCCAAGCCGCCGATGCGTCCGCAGACGACGCTGGGGCCCAGGACATCGCTGCGCCGGACGGCGCTGGGACGGACGTCGCCGGAACGGATGCCGCCGGGGCCGACGTGGCCACCGTGAAGCCGGCGATCCTCTTGGTGGAAGACCAAGTCTTGGACAAGGGTTACAAGCAGATCCTGGTCAAAGAGGTGGCGCTGCCGTCGTCCGCCGCGGCCTTGGGCAAGCTGCGCGTGTGGGCCGATCTGGGCGGCGTGGCAGGCGATCTGGCCGGCGAGGTGCCTGTGCCCTATGCCAAGGTCCTGACCGACCTGGCGGTGCCGCTGAAGCAGGCGGTGGTGGGCGACAAGGCCTTCTTGGCCGGTATGGTGTACGGCGACGGCAAGCCCGTGCTGGGCGCCGACGGCCAGCCGCTGCTGGCCAGCTTCAAGGTCACCGGCGACACGGTCGATCCGCAGCTGGTGGTGGAAAATCAGACCCTTGCGCCTGGCGCGCTGAACTCGCTGAAGCTGGGGTCGGTGCGGGTGCCGGATCGCTTCCCGATGGGCGCGTGGGTGGCCGTGTATGCCGACGACGCGGGCAAGCCGGCGGCGCTGCTGGGCAAAGTCCAGGTCAAGGTGGGCGACCAGACCGGCACCGATTTGCCGCTGGTCAGCAACTTGCTGAAGGGCCAGATGCTCCACGCGGTGATGCGCGAAGGCGCGGCCGGTTCGGGCAGCTGGACCCCGTCGGCGCCGGTGGTGAACTACCTGTCCGGGCAGCCGGTTGCGACCACGTTCGCCGTCGACAGCGAGGCGTTCCACCCGGTGCTGGAGATCGAGGATCAGACGCTGACCGACCCCAAGAAGCTGCTGGTCAAGCAAGTGGTCATTCCCAAGGAGTTCTATGCCGGCGGCTGGGTGGCCGTGTACGCCGACAACGCCGGCAAGCTGGGCGAGCTGCTGGGCAAGCTCTACTACCCGGTGGGCAGCAAGCAGGACCAGACCCTGGTGTTCACCGTGGCGCAACAGGGCGAAAAGACTCTGCACGCGGTGCTCTACGCCGGCCAGAAGTGGGACGACGCGGTCAAGACCGTGATGCTGGCCCCCGGCGGCGGCGAGATGAAAACCAAGTTCATGATCGGCGCCAAGCCGCTCAGCTACATCATCGCCGACCCCTATACCACCGACAATCCGCGCCACGTGGTGGTGACGCGCGCCTACTCGTACAGCAAGCCGGCGTGGGTGGTGCTGGCGCGCGACGAGGGCGGCAAGCCGGGCATGCTGCTGGCGCAGAAGAAGGTGCTGCCCAAGTTTGCCGGCAACGTGCACCTGTGGAATCTGACGGGCGATTTCCTGGAAGGCGGCAGCATCGCCGACTACCTGACGGGCAAGCCCGGCACCTTCCGCCGCTCGGCCAAGGGCGTGGACAAGCTCCACGTGCTCCTTTATGAGGACGACCCGCAGGACAACAAGTTCACCTACACGCCCGGCGGCAGCGACGACAAGCCGGTGCTGAGCGCCGATGGCCAGCCGGTGACCGCGCCGCTGACGGTGACGGTCAAGGCCTCCGTGCAGAACGTGCAACAGGACAGCCCGCGCTACTACTTCCCGTGTCCGCTGAGCCAGCACATCGCCAACGCCACCAAGCTGCCGGTGGACTGCCGCTGCCACGTCAACATCGTGGGCCTGGACTTCCCCGAGTGCAAAGCCGACATCGCCGACGGTCTGGGCATGCAGATCGGCGAGGGACCGCGGGCGCGCACCCACAATTTCGGCGGGTTCCACAGCGGGTTTGTCGAGGCGGCCCAGCACGAGCTGATCGCCGTGATGAGCTGGAAGGACCACAAGACCAAGTGGCCCGAGAACGACATCACCATCGACGTGGGCGCGGTGATGGCCATCGACACCGAGACGCGCAAGCGCCGGCTGATCGGCGGCCGCACCGAGGACCCAGCCACGGGCGCCATCTCGGACCTGGGCAAGGGCCCGGTGCTGTCGTACCCCTTCGAAGTGCAGAAGGGTCCCGACGGCAAATACTACGTGGCCAGCCATGGTTACGTGCGCATCGACGCCAGCCTGGTGCCGACCGTGGACATCATCCGCATGGACCCCGCCACCGGCGACCGCGAATACGCCTGGCGCAGCAACCACTTGGGCTTCAATTTCGAGGGCAAGACCAATCCCTACGGCCACTGCGCCAACGGCCGCACCGACAAGTTCGGCTACTATTCGGTTCAGGTGGGCACCAAGGCCTTCGGCATCGACGACAAGGGCAACTTCTTCTTGAGCTACGCCCACAACGGCTACACGCCCACCTCGGACGGCATCGGCATCATCCAGGTCAGCGCCAACGGCAAGGACTGCAAGTTCGTCACCCGCAGCAAGACCGGGGTCGACAACGTGCTGTACAAGGGCCAGAACATTGGCAAAGGCGCCGAGCCGCAGGCCGGGCCGTACAAGGGCATGCTGGTCAAAGACGGCAAGATCTACACCTCGACCGCGCTGAACGACGAGCTGTACCAGGTCGACCTTGCCACCGGCGACCGCACGCTGCTGCACAAAGACGGCCTGACCGACGCGCACAACGGCAGCTCGGGCACCCACGTGCTGTGGGACGCGCACCGCAACCTGATCTGGCAAGCCGGCCTGTCTGGCTCCACGCTGATGTTCGACCCGGTCAAGGGCAAGGGCGAGCCGCTGTGGTGCCCCGAAAACGACCGCGACTTCATGGGGATCGCCTGCTTGAAGCCCGGCGCCTGGGGCAACAACGGCCTGCCGATGGAGCGCGGCCTGTGGCTGCACCCGACCGACAAGGAGTACCTGTTCGTGGTGAACCTGACCATGATCATCCGGGTGCACCTGCCCAGCGGAACCAGCGAGATTTTCTCGTATTGAAGGGTGTCAGGTATTGACACTTGATCCCTGAGAAAGAACTCCGATTTCGAATTCCGCCAGCGACGTCTGCTGCGCGAGGTGTCGCCCGACGCAGCCACCACGGCGGACCTCGCCCACCACGGCCCGACACGCCGTACACGAGTTCCGGGCGCCCACCAGGGCAAAATTTGCCTCGCGAAGCCCGTTTTTGGGCTTGTGGCGCCCCGCTTTTGGCTATTTCGCTAGTTTTTGGACATGCTTCTCCCGCTGCGGCCGCAGCCAGCGCTTCACATTGCAGGCCGTCACCTTCAAGCCGACCGCCAGCCGCACACGCGGCATTCGTCGCACCCGCAGTCGCCCAAGACCATGACTTCGCTTGAGTTCTGACATGGTCGCCTCGACGCCAGACCGAATCGCGTACGTCGTCCACCACTCCTTCTGCCGCTGCAGCGCCAGGGCGCGGTCTCGAGCCAGCAATGAGTCGCGAATCTCCATGTGATACAATCCCTTACCGCTACTGGGCCGCCGGCTCGCACATTTGCCGAGCAGCGGGCACTGGTCGCACAGCTTCCGGTCAAAAAAGGCATGCAGTTCGGGCTTGTAGGTCGTATCCGACCGCCGCAGGCCGTGCCGGATGGGTGCGTGACCTTTGGGGCATTGCACCACATGTCCCTGTTCGTCAAACGTAAATTGGTCGCGCCCCACGTGCTCCTCTTCGAGCGGCCCGGCGTTGACCGGGGCAATCAGCTCGACCCCAGCTTGCTTGCTTTGCAAGATCGCGACTCCACTAGCATATCCG
>JACRCU010000051.1 GCA_016218865.1 Deltaproteobacteria bacterium
ACGAGACTTGACTCACCCAAAGCCGCCGGGATCCGCTTGGCTCGCCGGGAAACCGCGGGTTGCCCTCGTGGGCCGGGTTCGGTCGAAATCGGGCGTTTTGGCTTGACCCGCGTCGCCAATCGGCGACACTGGGAACACAGCGGCGTTCCCCTGAAGCTCAGCTTCGGCCGCAGTAGGAGTGCGATTCCCCCAATGAACGACACCCTGCTCCGTCAATGGACGATGCTCGCCTGCGTCCCGCGCGCGCCCCGCAAGGTCGACACCGCGACCCTGCAGAAGCACCTGCATGAGCGGGGATTCCCCGTGGACCAGCGCAGCATTCAGCGCGACTTGCGCAAGCTGTCTGGCGTTTTCCCCCTGATCTGCGATGACCAGCATCGACCGCACGGTTGGTCGTGGCAACGCGAGGCGGCCTCCAGCGGGGTTCCCGGCATGGACGTCCACACGGCGCTGGCTTTTCGCATGGCAGACGAACACTTGCGACACATGCTCCCCGAGGCAACTCGGGAATACTTGGCGCCGTGGTTTGCCCAAGCCCAGGGGATTTTGGCCAACATGGCGACCAATTCCGTCGCCTCTTGGCCCAAGAAAGTGCGGGCGGTGCCGGTTGGCCAGCCGCTGGTGCCGCCCGTGGTGTCCAGCGAGGTTCTAGAGGCGGTGCATCAGGCCCTAGCCAGCGACCGCCAGCTGCACGTGCAGTACCGCCGGCGCGGCGAGGCACAATTGCGCGAATATCTTGCACATCCTCTGGGTCTGGTCTACCGCGACGCGATGCCGATGTTGGTGTGCACGCTATGGCACTACCGCGACCCCGTACAGCTGATGCTGCACCGCATGGAGGAGGTGCAGGTGACGGCCGACCCGATCGACCCGCTCAAGGGTTTCGACTTGGACGCGTGGATCGCCGAGCGCTCCTTCGATTACCGCCTGAGCGAGGCGCACATTGCCCTGGAATGCGTCTTCGACGCGGTGGCCGCCGTGCGGGTCCTGGAAACACCGCTCGTGGCCAGCCAGCACACCGCCACCCTGCCCGATGGGCGCGTGCACTTGCAGGCGGCCGTGCCGGACACCATGCAACTGCGCCACTGGCTTCGCGGTTTCGGCCCGTTGGTCGAGGTGCTGGCCCCGACCGATTTGCGCGCCGACATGGCCGACCAGGCCGCGCGCACCGCCGCCCGCTACCGCGCTTCGCTGCCGGCCCCGGTGGATTCGCCCAGTTGAGTGCGGCCTGCGCGGCGCGCTAGAGCACCGATCAGAAACCCGCATCCAACGATCCACGTCGCGGCGGGTCGCGGCAGCGCCCGCTTGCGACCCACCCGGCATCCTTGAGCTTTCGTCCGACGGGATTTCCGTTGCTCTGGGGCTCGGAGGTTTCTGATTGACGTTCTGTTGCGCCAGGCCCGGTCACGGCTTCGCGTTCGGGTCGCGGATGCAGACCTTGCCCAAGAACGCGATGTTGGCGCAGAGCGGCAGCTTGGGTCCGCAGTCGTCGGCGGTGGTGCACGGTCCCGAGCAGTAGTAGCTGGTCTGGTAGGCCGGTCCCTCGACGCACAGCGAGGTTTCGCAGTCCTGACCGTCCTTGCACGGGTCGACGCCGGCCTTGCCGGTGCCTCGCGGGCCGGTCTTGCAGAAACAGCCGGCGGTTTCGCTGCACTCGCACCGCTCGGCGGCGATGCAGTCGGCGTTGAAGGTGCAGTCCTTCATGCTCGACACGGCATCCTCAGCGCTGTCGGCCGCAGCATCGCTGGTGGCTACCTCCGCTGCGACGTCGGCGGCGGCGGCATCGCCCGCGTCTCCAGCAACCAAGTCGGCAGCGGCATCGTTGGCGGCGTCGGCGGCGTGGGTGTCCGCAGGGAGAACGCCACCCTGCCCACCCGAGGCGGTGGCGCCGCACGCGACCAGGAGCCAACTGGCGATCATACAAACGGCAACGCGGACCACGGGACACCTCCGCCGCCGAGTATTCCACGCGGTGCCCAGAGGCCGCAACCGCGGCTGGGGGCCGGCAACTTGACCTTGACGGCGCCGCGGACCGGCCGTAGCGTGGGGAGGCACGGCGGTCGGTCGGAGGCAGAGGCGGCGATGGCGACAGGCGATTTCGGCACCGGAACCCCTGCTCGCAGGCGGGTTGGCGCACGCTGGTGGCTGGCCTTGGCCGCGCTGGCGACGCTGGGACTGGGGCGGCCGGCGACCGCGGGCGACAAGTGGACGCAACCCTTTGACGGCGTAAAACAATTGCACCGCACCACCAGCTCGCCCAAGTGGAGCATCCACGCGCTGGTCATCGACACCACCGTCGCCGGGGTGACCCTCGACGCCACCGCCAGTTCCCAACGCAAGCAAAAGACGTCGAATTTTGCCAAGGCGATCAAGGCCCAGGCGGCCATCAACGGCGACTTCTTCAGCTATGCCACCTATGCCACCAGCGGCCTCGCGGCCGGCGACGGCAAGGCCTGGTCCGACACGGCCGACGACAAGGGCGACGCCAACCTGGTCTTCGTCAAGGGCACGCCGAGCAAGCCAGCCATCCATTTGGCCTCGGAAATCTTGAAGTTCGACGCCAAGACCATGTGGGGCGTGGTCTCGGGCCACCCGGTACTGGTCGACGCGGGCAAGACCACCAGCGCCGCCACCAATCCCAAGTCGTCGTTCTGCCAGACGCGCCACCCGCGCACCATGGTGGGACTGGACAAGACGGGCACCATCTTGATCCTGGCGGTGGTCGATGGCCGCCAGCCGTCGCTGAGCGTGGGCATGCGCTGCGACGAAGAAGCCACCCTGATGAAGGGGTTGGGCGCGTGGACCGCCCTCAACTTCGACGGCGGCGGCTCCAGCACCGTCTACGTGTCGGGCCAGGGCGTGGTGAATTCGCCGTCCGACGGCGTGGAGCGCACTGTCGGCAACCATTTGGCGGTGTACGCGCCCAAAAGCGGCACCATGGCCAGCTTCTACGGCAAAGTCTACGTGTCCGGGCAACCCACCAAGGTGTTGGCCGGCGCGACCGTCAAAGTCACCGGCGGGCCTTCCGACAGCAGCGACAGCAAAGGCGCCTACAGTCTGTCCGTAGCTGCGGGCACCTACACGCTGACGTGCACGCTGTCGGGCTACAAGTCGCTCGCCTTCACCAAGGCGGTGACCAAGGGCCAGGATCTCAAGCTCGATTTTCCCCTGGTGGTGTCGACTGTCCCCACCGATGTCGATGGCGACGGCGTGGTCGACACCAAAGACAACTGCCCCAAGGTCAAGAACGCCAACCAGGCCGACAAGGACGGCGACGGCACCGGCGACGCGTGCGACGGCGACGACGACAACGACGCGGTCTTCGACGAGGACGACAACTGCCCGTTGCTGGCCAACAAGGATCAGCTCGACACGGACAAGGACGGCACTGGCAACGCCTGCGATGCGGACGGCGACGACGACAACGTGGCGGACGCCAAGGACAACTGCCCGCTGGTCGACAATCCCAGCCAGGCCGACAAGGACGGCGACGGCCTGGGCAACGCCTGCGACCCGGTCGACGACACCCCGCAACCTCCCGCCGATCCTGGGCCCGATGCCGGCGCTGCCGACGCCAACGTGGCCGATGCCGGCGCCAGCGACATCCCGGTCGACGCGGCACCGGTCGACGCTGGCAGCAGCGATCTCTTGGTGCCCATCCAAGATTACGACAGTGATGGCATCGCCGACGCACTGGACAACTGCCCGTACCTGGCCAATCCGTCGCAAGTCGACCTGGACGGCGACAAGCAGGGCGATGCCTGCGACCCCGACGACGACAACGACGGCGAACCGGACCAGGCCGACAACTGCGCCACCACCTACAACCCGGACCAGGTCGACAGCGACGGCGATGGCCAGGGCGACGACTGTGATGCGACGCCCGGCGCGGGCAAGGACGCAGTTGAGGCGGCCGACAGCAGTGAACCTGACGAAAGTGCTGAGGATATCAAGGCGGCGCTGGACACTGCCGGCACCGATGCCGCCGACAATGTCGCCGACGCGCCGGACGCAGACAAGCCGACCAACGACGCCAGCGGCGACAAGGACCTCGGCAGCGGCGGCGCGGGCAATGCAGACGGGGCCGCGACCCGCGCGGGCACGGCCGATGCCTCGGCGCTGGACCTGGGAATCGGCGCGGGCAGAGGCACCCACGTCGGCGCAGTTGCGGCCGCATCGCCCAACAGCGGCTGTCAATCCGGACAGAGCGGTCCCGCCGCGCCCTGGTTGGCCGGCCTGGCGGTGGCGCTGCTGGCGCGGGCCGGGATCCGCCGCAGCTATGGTCGCGGATTCGCCTGAAAGAACTTAAGAATCTCCAGATTCGCCTCGAAGTCCTGACTGACGGGTCCCACGGTCTTGGTGGGGAGGTAGGGGTGGCCACCGGGCCACGTGTGCCCGCCGCCGTCGACCCGCAGCAACTGCACCGGAGCACTGCAACCTTGCCACGTCCTGCGGGTGGTGCGGGTGCCATCGCTGGCCGCGTCGGGTATGTCCTCGTCGGCAAAGGTGGCGCTGCACTTGTTGCGGGCCACCCAGCCGGCCACGCTGGGCTCCGCGCCGATCTTCCTGCCGTTGTTGTCGCCCGAGCAGGCCTGCTGCGAGGTCTCGTAGGTCCAGCAGGGATCCGCGGTGCCGTGAATGTGTAGC
Source organism: Deltaproteobacteria bacterium (assembly GCA_016218865.1). GTDB lineage: Bacteria > Myxococcota_A > UBA9042 > UBA9042 > UBA9042 > SXRM01. The sequence goes on from JACRCU010000051.1 coordinate 4,648, forward strand.
ACGGGCACGGGGTTCGGGCAGGCCCCGCCGGCCGCCGCAAACTGGTTGCCGGCGCCCACGGTGGCGATGGCGGCAACGACCGCACTGCGCTCGCAAGCCAAGCGGTGGGCCATCGCGCCGCCGTTGGACAGGCCCGTCAAGAAAATACGCTTGTTGTCAATGGGTAGAAGTGCGCCGACCTCCTGCAACAGCGCGTCGAAGTAGGCCGCGTCGTTTACGCCGCTCTGGCAAGCGTGGCCGCTGGTGCAGTTCCAGTCGTCGTGGCCGCCGCCGGCATTCCAGGTGCGGACGTTGCTCAAGACGCGGCTGCCGGTTCCGTCGGGCAGGACCACTGCAAAACCATGGGCTTGAGCGCGGGCGCTGAAGCACAGCGGGCTGTCGGTGGCGCCGCCGGGGCAGGTGACGCGATCGGCCGAGGCCCGGCTGCCGCCGCCGCCGTGGAAGGCGACGACGACGGGCAGGGAGCTGTGGCCGTCCCAGTTGGCGGGAACGTGCAACGTGAAGGCGCGCTTCGGCTCGCCAGCGACCGGACACTCCATGCGGGTGCCGGCGGCAGGGCGCGCGCACGGCGCCAGGGTGGCGGCGCAACCCAGCAAGTTTACAATCGTCAGGCCAAGTGCGGCCCAGCATGGAAACAGTCGCAACATAGTGGCCATGGTGCAAAACCGCGCGGCGCGTGGCAAGCGCATGGCGGCAACCGGCCGGCGCGCCTCGACGCGGGCCCTGGGGTCGTCTACCCTTGTTGCTCCGGCCGAGCCGGCCGACGGACCCGCCCATGCGCATGGTTTCTCGTTTGCGAATTCCCTACTTGGCCATGGCCGTCCTGGCAGTGCTCGCGGCGACCACCGCGAATTGCTCGGACAGCGCCGGCCGCGCGAGCAGCGGCGTTGGCGACGGCGGCGGCGATCGGACCGACACCGCAGACAGCGACTCGCTGGCGACCGACACGGCGGCCAAGGACGCGTTGGGTTCCGCATCCGATGCCAGCGACGGCGCCGTTGCCGATGCGGCGGCGGCCGAAACGCTCGCGGATCTGCAGTGGCGGGCTCCGCTGGGCCCGCGGCGCGGTCCGATCGCCGTCCACATCAGCGCACCGGCCGGCGCCACGGCGGCCATCGCCGCCCAAGCCAAGCTGCAGGTGCAGATCGCAGGCCAGTGGAACAGCGCCGCGCTGCTCGGGCCGGCCATGCTCGAAGGCGGCGACGTTGTATTCGTATGGGACTCCTTCGCCAACTTCGCCCAAGACGGCAGCGCGGCCGTCCGGGCTACGGTAGCGAACCAAGTCGTCGAGCACACGGTCGAGTTGCGCAACGCGGCGACGACTGCGCGGCTGGTGCTGACCGCCCACCCGTCGATGGACCTGCCGAGCGGCGGCTCTGGGCCGCAAAATCGCGAAATTGGCGCACTCTTGCTGGTCGCCGGCGCGGTGCAAGGCGAAGAAGTCCGCGTGGAGGTGGGCAAGGGGCCAGAGAGCTTGAGCGCCGCGCCGCACGGCCGCGCCACCGCCAACGTCGACGGCAGCGATGGCACGTTCTCGCTGGTCGCGACGCCGCTGGCGCCCGCGTCATCGGCGATCACGGTGCTGTTCACGCAGCCCCTGCCGCACGGCTGGGCCGCGGATCTGGCCTGGAGCCGCGACGGCCGGTCACTGTATGTCCTTGGTACTTCAGGCGAACTGTCGACCCAGCCGGCGACCCTTTGGCGCTACGACCCGGCCGAGGATTTGAGCGCGCTGGGCGTCCCGACGCCACTCGCGACGTTTGACCGCCCGGCCATGGCCCTGGCCGTCGAGCGCGACCACCCAACCGACCGCGACGAATGGGCCTACGTCGTGCTGGGTTCGGGGCCGGATGCGGACCTGGGCCGGGTGGCGGCGGTGGCACGGCACGGCGGTCTGGCGGCCCCTGTACTCGATTCCGACGTGGCGGTGCCGAACGACTTTGCCGTTTCGCCGGCGGGCGGCCTGGCGCTGCTGTCCAGCGACCTGTTCGGCAACCTGTTGGTGCGCTACGACCTGAGCCAGACCATCTTTGAAAAGGCGCGCATCGAGCCCAAGAAGGTGCCGTTCAACATGGTGTTTCACCCGGGCTCGACCGCGAACCAGCACGTGCTGCTGGTGTCGAATCTGGACAAGAACAGCGTGACTCCGATGACCGTGACACCGGTCCAGGTCAAAGAGGGAACCGCCGTCGGCGGGCTGCCGCTGGCGGCCGAGATGGACATCGTCGAACGCGGGCCCAACACGGGCCTGGCGCTGGTCTCGGCCCTGAACACGCTGGTTGGGGTGCAGCTGCAGACCGACGGTACCGCCAAAAAAGTCGGCGTACTCAAGGAGTTCGGCAGCGGCACCAGCAACTTCAGCGGCGCCGTCGCCGTCCAGCGGTAGGCGAGAACGGCCATGGCTCGCACCGCGAGCGGCACCTTGGCACGGGTCGAATCGGCCTTGCTGGCCCTGCTGTTGCTGGCCTGCGACCCCGCGCTGCCGCCGCAGCCCACGCCGAGCGAGTACGAGCTGGGACTGTGGGTGTGGAGCAACCTACCCGCCACGGACGCCGCTGCGGCCGCGGCTCTGATCGAGCTGGCGCGCGACACGTCGGTGACTTCGCTGTACATGCAGGCCCAGACCCTGGTCTACGACGCGCCCGACGCGCTGCAGCAGCTGGTAGTGCGCGCCGCCGCGGCCAACGTCCAGGTCGAACTGCTGATCGGCCGGCCCGAGTGGGCGCGGGCCGACCAAGCCGGTGAACCCATCCAGCTGGTGGGCGATCTGGTCGCGTTCATTGCCAAGGCCAAGGGTCCGCGCGCAGTAGCGCTGCAGCTCAACATCGAACCCCACGGCCTGCCCGAGTGGTCCGCGGCCCGCGCGCAACTGCTGCTCGACCTGCTGGACCTGCTGGACAAGTTGCAGCCGATCGCCCACAAGGCCGGAATCGCGCTGCACTTCGACATGCCGACCTGGTACGACAGCATCGCCGTCACCCGCTTGGGCCAGACGCGTCCCATGTCCGAGTGGGTGATCGACGCGGTCGACACGGCGGTGCTGATGGACTACGACGACGACCTTCCCGACCTATTGGATAGGATCAGCAGCGAGCTGGCCTATGCCGACAAGGTCCACAAGCGGCTGATCGTCGGAGTCGAGACCCAGTGCGGCCTGGACAACGACCTGACGTTCTGCGAGGAAGGGCGAACCGCCTTGCGGGCGACGCTGGCTCAGCTGCACGCGGCCCTGAAGCTGCACCCTGCCTACGCCGGGCAGGCCATCCACCACTGGAAGTCCCTTGCCGAACTGCCGAAGTAGCCGAGTCCGCGGTACCGCCGCCCGGTGGCTGGCGCTCGCGCTGGTGGGGGCCTGCCGCCCCAGTCCACCACCTGCAGCCGCGCCCGCCGCCACCGCCGCCGCCGCGTGGCCTGCCGATCAGGTGGCCGAATGCAACGGTCAACCGCTGTTGCAGGCCGAGGTGCTGGCGCTACTGCCGCAGCCGGGAGACGGCGGGTCGCAAGCCGCGGCCTGGCAAGCGGCGCTGGATGTGGCTCTGGATGGGGCGGTGGCCTGGCAGGCTCTGGGGCCAGCGGACCAGCAGCGGGTGGCGGCCCAAGTCGCCCAAGAAGAAGCGCACCAGCAGCAACTGCATGGAACTAGGCAGAACTGGCTGGCCAATCTGCGCCAGCACGGCCAAAGCCTGGCCGCGTGGCAGCTGGCAGTGCGCACGGACCGCGCCCTGGACGCCCTGAATCGCGCCGCCATCGACGCGCCCATCGACGCCACCGCCGCGGCCGAGCGCTGGGCCAAGACCCGCGGCCGGTTCGTGCACAGCGCGCAAGTGCTTCTGTCCGAGCTGGTGGTGCCGCACGGCAGCGGCGACGGAGAGAAGGTGCTCGCCGCGGCGCAGGACCGCTTGGCGGGCGGCCAGCCCTTCGCGACCGTGGCCGTAGCCCTGTCGCAAGTACCAAGTGCGCGCAGCGGCGGAGACCGCGGGTGGACCGGTCTGGACCGCCTGGACCCGCGCCTGGCCAACGCGGTGGCCGGCCTGCAACCTGGCCAAGTGAGCACGGCGGTGCGCACCGATTTTGGCTGGCATCTTCTTCAGTTGCGCGACCGCCGTCCCGCTCAGATGCTCGACTGGCCGCAAGCGCAACCCCTGGTCGAAGCCCAGCTGCGCCAAGAGCGCGCCTTTGTGCTGCGCCGGCACCGACTCGCAGACCTGCGCAACTCCGCACGCGTTCACCTGGCGCCGCCGAGCGTCCGCTAGTCGGCACCCGCGCCGATCGCGCTTGCAGTGCCCGGCGGAACCCGGCAGCATCCGATCATGCCGACTCCGTCGAACCCGGATCGACGGCCTGGGCAATTCCCCCTGTGTGTCCGGCTGGATCGACTGACACAGCCAAGGAATCGATGCGTACCGTGCCGGCTGCCAAGGCGCGCGCTGCAATGGGCCTGCTGCTGGCGCTGCTGGCGGCATGCGGCGGCGAGCGCCAAGCTGCGACCGCGCCGGCTTCCACACTGCCCGACAGCGTGACCGTCGCCGCCGACGCCGACGCGGGCAGCGCCGACGCAGAGGTTGGCCCGACCGACAGCAGCCGCGGACTGGCACCGGATGCCACTCCTGCCGTCGACGCCGAGCCCCAGCCGGACGCCGTGACCGACGCGATGCCGAACACGCCACCGGATGCAGACTCGGACGCAGGACTCGGACCCGATCCCGGTCCCGATCCCGATCCCGATCCCGGTCCCGATGCCACTTCCGACGCCGGATTGCCGGCTGCCGACGATGTCGATGCTGTCCTGGATGACGCGGCCGCCGCCATGCCGGACGCCGCGACCGCCGCGGACACGGTTGCCGACGCGGATCCGGACGGTGGCGCTCCTCCCGACGCGATCCCGGACACATCCCCAGACACCGGCCCGGATGCGGCGGTGGACGCGGCCGAGGACACGACCGCCGACACGGCTGTCGCGGACGTTCCGGCCCCCAAATGGGCGGGCAACCCGGCACTCATGGTCCTGAATTTGCACCAGACATGGCAGCACGACCCGTCGACTACGGTCACGGTGAGCTGGACCACCGAAGCCGGCGACCTGGGTAACTATGTGCCGCGCCTGTTGCTGGCGCCGGCGGGCGACGTCGACGCCAACGGTGCCAATTTCCTAAGCAAGGGCAAGGTCTTCGAGGGCCTGGGCACCGGCTACAGCACGCCGATCGGCTCGTCGCCGGGGCCCAAGGTGGCCTGGCACGTCGAGGCGACCGGCCTGCAGCCCGA
>JACRCU010000524.1 GCA_016218865.1 Deltaproteobacteria bacterium
ACCAGATGCCCGCCGGGACCTCGCAGCTGGTGGTCAGCCTGGCCCACAACCGCGGCAAAAGCATCGGCGGCAGCATCCAAGGGCTGGGCGACGCGCGGATGGCCCTGCGCGGCGACTACGACGTCCACCCGCTGCTCCACGACCTGCTGATCAAGAAGGTGCCGGAAACTGGGCTGATTTCGGTCTACGCCGACCTGGCGCTGGACCGCACGCCCACCGCGGTGCAGACCTTTGGCAACGGCCAGGCGCTGCCCGGCGGCGTACTGCACGAAGGCGCCAACCTGGTGTCGTGGCTGGCGTTTTCCAGTCCGCAGCCCTGGACCCTGAACGCCCACGTGTGCCTGTCGCTGCTGTCGCCGGACCTGGCGCGCCACCACCGCGGCAAGGAACTGCTGGGCAAGACCTTTCAGGATGTGCAGTACGAAGTGGAAAGTGCTTGGAATTCCTTGCTGGGTCGGGTGCGCCTGCCCACCGCGCCCACAGCTGACCTGGTGCGCTTCTACACCGCGCTCTACCACTCGATGCTGCAACCAGCCGACTATACAGAAGAAGGTCAGTTCTGGAACGGTGCCCTGGCCACTCCCGCCGCGCAGACCACCGGCGGGCGCCACTTCTACACCGACGACTGGTGCATCTGGGACACCGTCCACACCGTGCACCCGCTGCTGACCCTGCTGGCGCCCGAGCTGGTGGGCGACATGCTGCAGTCGCTGGTCTGGCTGAGCGGTCCCGAGGGCTATCTGCCCAAGTGTCCGTGGCACGCCAGCGGCGATTCGCGCGTGATGACGGGCAATTTCACGTTCTGTGTGCTGGCCGATGCGGTGCAGAAGGGCCTGACCCAGTTCGACGTGCCGGCGGCCTACGCGGTGGCCGAGCACGGCGCCATCAGCGACTCGCAGAACTACGGCGACGCCGGCCTGTGCGGCTACCTGAACCAGGGCTCGCCGCCGTTCTATGTGCAAAATGGCTATGTTCCGGCCGAGTGCGATGCCACCCAGGGCGCGTCGATGACCCTGGAGCACGCCTACTCGGACTGGTGCCTGGGGGTGGTGGCGCAGCAGCAGGGCGACAAGGCCATGGCCGCCGACCTGGGCCAGCGCGCGCACAACTGGCGCAACACCTGGGGTCCGCACGGTTTTCCCCAGCTGCGCAGGGCCGACGGCACCTGGAAGGAGCCCTTCGACCCCAAGGCGATGGTCGGCTTCACCGAGGCCAACGCCTGGATCTACCAGTGGACCGTCACCCACGAGCCGCTGGCGCTGGCCATTCAGCTGGGCGGCATTCCACAAGTGCTGGCGCGCCTGGACGAATTCTTCGGCGGTGGCCACTTCGACATGAGCAACGAGCCCGACTTCCACGCGCCGTGGCTCTACGCCGATTACGGTCAGCCGTGGAAGGCGAGCGCCAAGGTGCGCGCCCTGGTCGACCAGTATTTCACCATCCAGCCCAACGGGTTGCCGGGCAACGACGACGCCGGCGCCACCTCGGCCTGGCTCGTGTTTGCCGCGATGGGGCTGTACCCGGTCAACCCCGGCGACGGCACCTACACCTTGACCGCGCCCATGTTCGAGCGCATCGACTTCGATGTGGGCGGCCAGACCGTGCACGTGGTGGCCCCGGGCGCCGCCAAGCTGCCGCACATCCTGTCGGCCAAATGGAACGGCAAGCCGCTGAAGGGACCGCGGATTTCGCACAGCGAGCTGGTCGGCGGCGGCTGGCTGGAGCTGGAGCTGACCGACGGTCCCAGCGCGTGGGGCTCCTTACCCTGGGGTGCGCAGACCGCAAGTCCCTAGGTTCCCAGGGGCAAAATTCGCTTTGCCGGTTGCCGCGGTGGCCGCCGCCAGCTAGCCTTTCACCAGCGCCTGTTGCGCGCCCGAGCCCGCCATGCCCGCCGCCGCCCAAGCTCCCCGCGCTGCTCAGAAACCCGCCGCCGCGCCTGGCCAAAAGCCGCAAGCGGGCGCTCCTGCCGCGGCCGGGGGCGACAGCGCCCAACGCGACTCAGCTCTGCGCGGGATGAACTACCAGCAAGGGCGCGACGCCGTGAAACCGCCGGCCGTGCCCGGCCTTCCGCAAAATGGCGCCGAGGCCCTGCAGACGGCCCAGAAGTCGGTGCGCGGCGGCAGTGTGGGCGCAACGCTCGACGAAGGCAGCACCGCCTACCGCGACCAGGACATCGAAGTGGTGTTCGACGCCGGCAGCAAAATGCAGGCCTCGCTGGGCTGGGGCGGCCTGCGCTTCTCGTGTGATCCCGGCATCTTGGTCAAGGTGCGCAACGCCCCCGACATCCGCATCAACAGCATCGGCTGGAACTTCGACACCGCCAAGTTCAACGCCAACGTCGCATCGGACGGCATGGATCTCTTCGGCATCATTGGCAAAATCGGCAAGTGGAAGGTCGAGCAGGTCCTGGACCAGAAGCTGAAGCCGCTGCTGCCCGCGGCCGTGCAGCAGGCCGGCTATTCGCCCAACCGCGACCCGGATCTGGCCGCGACCGTGGGGCAGATGCAGAAGATGTTCGAGTTTTCGTCGGCAGTGCCCGGGCAGGGCGGCGGCATGGCCGGCAAGGTC
>JACRCU010000526.1 GCA_016218865.1 Deltaproteobacteria bacterium
GCGGCGTCAGGGCCGCCTCGACCGCGCCGTCGCCCCAGTCCACCGACAGCTGGCTCGCCTCGACCAGGAGCTTCGGGGCAAAGACCTCGCCCTTCTTCAGGATTCGCTCGGGCACGTCCAGCACCGGCAGCCCCGCGCCGAACAGGGCCGCCAGCTGCTGGTCCGGCCGCGTCCAGTAGAACAGCCGGTGCACGCGCGACAAGTACCGATACGGATAGATGGTCTGGTTCGGCACCGCCCCCGGGGTGCCCGGCTCGTCGCCGGCAATCGTCAGCGCGGGCGGATAGCGGTAGTCCAGCTCGCGCGCCGCCACGATTTTGCGAGCCGCCTCGGTCACTTGCACGGCCTGCTCCACGCCCGCCGCCGCCGCCTGGATCGCCGCCGCGTCGCCCTTCTTGGTCGCGGCCCGCAGCGCCAGCGCTGTCTTGTATACGACCACCGCGTGCTGGGCGCGCAGGCCAAAGATCGCAAGCCCGTCGCGCACTTCGCGAATCCACGGCGCGCGCTGGGCATCCTGCTTGGCCACCACCGCGTCTACCCGCTGCGCCCAGCCGGCGTAGGCCGCCGCCATCTTCTCCAGCTTGTCCAGGCTCTGGGTCTGCAGCGCCGCCACTTGCGCATCGCTGTAACCCAGGATTTCTGCAGGCGCCGGCGGCAGCGGGTGGAAGACGATGCCGGCCTGGAACGCCGTCTCGGTCGGGTCGTCGGTGCCCACCAAGAAGCGCACCAGTTCCGGGTCGCGCAGCGCCACCACCTGGTCGGCGTTCACTTCCTTCAGCACGTCCGCCACCGCGTCGCCACCTGCGAAGGGCGCGAACGTGTTGCGAATGCACGCGTCGGCGCTGGGGTTGCCGTTCCAGGTCATCTGCGCGGTGCAGTAGTCGATGAGCCAGTAGCCCCACTCCTGGCCGCTGCTGAAAACATGGTGCGAAATGAGGCCTTTGGTGGCCTTGGCGTCCTTCTGCACGAACGGTGCCAGCAGCTTGAAGTCGGCCTCGCGCGCATCCAGCGACACCGGCGCCAGGTACAGCGGCACCGGCAGATCGAAGGTAAGCCACCACGACGACTCGGGATAGTACTCGATGCGCCGCTTGTCCTTCTGCGCCATGATGAAATTGCGGAGCGGCGTGTAGTCCGGATTGCCGTACACGCCCGCCGCGCCGCGCACCAGGTCGTAGAACATCAGCATGTGCACGGACACTTCCAGCGCTGGCGGCGCCAGGCCCGACAGGTCGTAATACCGCACATTGTAAGGGGGAGTCGGCTCCATGTGCGTGCCGTGGTTGATGGTCGAGACCTGCACGCCTGGGTACTTCTTGGTGATGTACTCGGTGATGAAGGTCATCCGCTCCAGGGCCTCGACTGGATCGTCCTTGGCAAACTCGTTGGAGCCAAAGGTAAAGCCGAAGGTCGAGGGCGCCGGCAGGCCCGCCATCGGCGCCATGCGCTGGTCGATCGCGTCGGCGAGCTGCTCGCTGACCGGCCGCGGATCGTCGGGGTTGATCAGCTTCTTGGCGCCCTGCTGGGTGTTGTCCAGCGAAAAACCGGTGTGCCGTGGAAAACCACGCTCGAACGGCAAGTTGCCCAGCTTGTCGTAGTCCCAGCCGTCCACCTCGGTCTGGCGCATCTTCACGTTCCACGCCACCCAGCGGCGCTGGTAGCCGGCCATGTCCAGGCCGGTCTTGGTGACGTCCAAGGGCGGATCCAGGTCGATCGGGTGGGTGCGGTGGGCGTGCATCGACCGCCCCGGCCAGAACGGCTTGTCGTCCAGCGAAAACGCGGTCTTGCCCAGGGCCGGCTTGGCCGGGTAGAGGGTCTGCTCAGGGTGCAGGTAGCGCACGCCCACGTGCTCGAGCCACGCGTAGACCGCCCACTGCGCCGCCATGACCCCGCCGCCGCGCAGGCGCACCTGCCGGCCGCTGGCCCCGCACAGCGTCTCGCGGACCTGGATGTGCTGGTCGGGCAAGTCCGTCGCCGGGCCCAATACCAACAGATCCAAGTGGTTGTCGCGGCAGGCCGGCGCGGGCAGCGTGGAGCGCGGCACCTTGCCGAAGCCCAGCTGCTGCAGGTCGTGCTGTAGGTCGTCCAGCGCCGGGCTGACGCCCTTGGGCAGGTCCGCCGCGGCGAAGATGGTCGCTACCGCAGGCATGGCACCTGTGGGCGCCGGCGCGGGCTCCGAGCTGCAGCCAACCAGCCACGCCGCAGCCAATGGCAGTCCAATCGAACCCTTGCGTGCCGTCATGGCCTTCCTCGGCGGCAGCCGCCCGCCCGCTGGCTGCAGAGTGCGATGGAAGTCGACGCGGCGCAAGGTTTTGACACTCCGCAGGTTTCGCCCCCCAGCCCAGGGGCCAACCCGGGCGCTGGTTCGCCCAAAAAGATGTCAAGTGTCAATACCTGACACCACTCAATTCCGTTGCGTCGTGCGGTCTTGTGTCAGTGGTGGTGGCGGTAGGTCCACCCGGGCCCTATGCTCTGCGCCGCACTTCCGACCACCGCGACGCCCTCGCCAAGGACCGCCATGCTCGCGACCATGCGCCCATCCGCAACCATTGCCGCAACCTGGCTGCTCGCCCTGGCGCTGAACCCGGGCTGCGGCACCGCCCCGACCAACGGCGGCGGCACCTCGGCCACGGCGACCGACATCGCCAGCGGGGGCGCGGACACGACGACCGCCGATGCGCTGGCCGGCACCGACGCCAGCACCGTGCAGGATGGCACCCTGTCCGACGGCTCCACCGGCGACACCGCAGGCTGCCCAGAGGGAAACCCCTGCGACGACGGCAAGTTGTGCACTACCGGCGACCACTGCCAGGGCGGGGTGTGCGTCGGCACGCTCAAGGACTGCTCCGGCGGCGTCCCCGCCTGCAAGGTCGGCACCTGCGAGCCCAACAGCGGCCTCTGCCTCGTCAGCGACAAGCAAGGTGAATGCGACGACGGCAACCCGTGCACCGAGGCCGACTCGTGCATCCTTGGCGCCTGCAGCGGCTTCCCGATCGCCGGCTGTTGCCAGCCCAGCTGCAAAGGCAAGGTCTGCGGCGACGATGGCTGCGGCAAGCCGTGCGGCAGCTGCAAGCCGGGCGAGGTATGCGGCAACGGCGCCTGCGTCAAGGACCAGCCGGCCGGCGAAACCTGCCAGGATGCCTTGGAAATTCCGTCGCTACCCTACCAGCACGCCGGCACCACCAAGGGCCGCAAGAACGACCTCGACGTCCCGAGCGCCGCCTGCTACAGCTCGCCCCTGGGTACCTACAGCCCCGACGTGGTCTACCGCTATACCGCCGCCGCGGACACGACCATCGGCATCGCCTTGAGCGGTTACGACAACAAGCCGGCCTTCTACGTGCTCGCCGACTGCGGCGATGCCAAGAACAGCTGCCTGGTCGGGCAGTTGGGCTACGGCCAGTCCACGCTCGGCCCGTCCTACGCCGCCGTGAAGAAGGGCCAGACGGTCTTCATCGTCGTCGACGCGGACGACAACGGCGGCGACTACACCCTGGACGTCAGCAGCTGCACCCCCAACTGCAGCAACAAGCAATGCGGCACCGACGGCTGCGGCGGCGTGTGCGGCTACTGCCCCAAGCTCTCGTCGTACGAATGCAGCACCGCGGGCACCTGCGTCTGTGTGCCCAACTGCTACCAGAAAAGCTGCGGCTCGGACGGCTGCGGCGGTACCTGCGGCAGCAAGTGCGGTCCCGGCCTGGAGTGCGACGACGGCAGCATGCAGGGCCAGTTCACCGGCAACTGTGTCAAGCCCGGCCAGCTGGGCGACACCTGCAAGAACGCGATTCCCGCCACGATCTCGCCCTTCACCTACAACGGCGACACCACTGGCCTGGGCAACAACCTGTACGCCTGGTCGTTCTGCCAGGGCAACGGCACCAGCGCCTACTACGGCGACGAGGCGCCCGATCAAGTGTTCGCCCTGGGCGGCAAGGTCGCCGGCACCTGGCTCGTCGAGCTCACCAAGGCCAGCACGATGCTCGAGATCTACGCCGTCACCGACTGCAGCGACCCGATCTCGTGCCAGCAGGCCGGCTACCACGGCTACACGCTCAAGAAGCAGCTGCTGGTCGAAAGCCCAGCCAATGCCCCCATCTTCGTGGTCGTCGACGGCTACAGCCAGCAGTACGGCACCTACACGCTGAAGGCCACCCACTGCCTCGCGCCCAGCGACTGCCCCGACGCGACCCCGGGAGACTACTGCACGCTCGGCATCGAGGTGGCGACCTTCCCGTTCAAGGCCAACGGAACCGTCGGTATCGACAGCTACTTCCTGCCCAAGGGCGCCTGCGGCGCGCCCAAGGTCCTGGGCAAGGGCGGCGGCAACACCGCCTACCGGTTCAAGGCAGTCAAGACCGGCACTTACACGGTCAAGGTGGTCGGGACCGGCGGCATGGACCCGATCGTCTACGCGGCCAAAGACTGCACCAACCTGGCCACCACCTGCGCGGGCTACGCCGACAAGACCGGCCTCAGCGGCACCGAGACGCTCGCCATCAGCGCGCAGGCCGGCGAGGAGTGGTTCGCGGTCGTCGATGCTCCTACCAGCGTCAACGGCACATTTTCGATTGAGATCACCGGGCCTTAGCCCTTCCAGAGCGTCCACACCCCCACGGCGATGAAGCCGACGCCGGCCAAGCGCGTCAGCCACTCGGGGTCGACGAACCGGCTCACTGCGTCGCCCGCCAACACGCCCAGCGCCGACGTGGCCACCAGGGCCAGTGCCGAGGCGGCGAACACGGTGAGCTTCGGGTTCTCGGCCTTCGCGGCGAAAAGCAGGGTGGCAAGCTGGGTCTTGTCGCCCAGTTCGGCGAGGAAGACGCTGGCAAAGACGGTGAGGAATAGCTGGGTGTTCATGCGCGCCAGCATGCCCAAAGTCCGGCGCGGCGCAAGTTGCCTGCGGTTTCCGCCGCCTGACAATGCCATGACGCCCGAGCCGATTTCGACCGGCATCCGCCGACAACCAGGAACATCGGGCCTGCCTTGCGGGTTATGCGGACTCTGCCATCTGATTTTCGCCGGCAGCGCAAGGAGTTCTCATGCCCGTATTCCCCAACCGCCTGGTCGCGGCCGCCGCTTTGGCGTTCAGTCTGGGCGCCTGCAGCAGCGTGCAGCACTTGGAACTGCGCGACACACCGATGTACACCCTGGCCGATCTCCGCGCCAAGCCCGACGAGGCCGTCAAGCGCGCCATGACGCTGACCCAGCCCATCGCCGTGCACTTCAAAAAGGGCGACGAACTGGCGCTCAACCTTGGGCTCGACGTGCCCGGGCTGACCCTGGTCGCGAGCCCGACGCCCGCTACCGTGCGCCTGGACCGCGACCTCTACGGCTACTTCGACGGCAAGCGGCTGTGGCTCAGCCCAGACGGCGACCAGTGGGCCAAGATCGACGACCACAAGGGCCTCCGCAAGCTCTTCGGCCTGGGCCGCGGCACCTTCCAGATGGGCGCAGGCGTCACCGCGGCGGAAGGGGCGGTCCTCAGCGTCAAGGTCGGGATGCGCTGAACGGACGCGGCCGCCCGCGCCACCACCCCACGTACCTGCGCAAGAACACAGCACGAAATTCGCCACTGTCTGGCCCGTCGCCGGCCCGCCCACTACCCTGACGCGGGGAGGTCAGCATGGCGTGGGGCAGGGCAGCAGCGTTTCGGCCCATCTGGGCGGCGTGGGCAGCGTGGGCGGCGTGGGCAATGGCAGGTCCGCTGGCCGGCTGCAGCAGCGCAGGCGAGACAGGTCTGGTCTCTGGAACCGTCGCGGCTGGCGATGCCGCCGGGGCGGGCGACACCGTCGACGCCGCTGCCGGTAACCTGGACACGCTGCCGGGCGACGCCGATGCCCAGGTTGCCGACGCGGCGCCCGATTCGGCCGCGGATGCCGACGGGGCCGACGCCGCGGGGAGCCCCGACGCCGAGGCGGACACCGCCAGCGACTCGGGGGATGCCGCAGCCGATGCCGCACCCGATGCGACCTTGGATGCGGGGCCCGACGCCGCGCCCGACAGCGTCGAGGAACCCGATCTGAGCTTCGCCCAGGGCATCGGCAGCTCGCCGTGCCACTTTGGCTGGTCGCCGCCCAAGACCGACGCCATCCAACTGGTGCCGTGGTTCGCCAAGGCCGGGCTCAGCCAGCCGATCTACCTGACCGACTACCCCGGCCCCAGCAACCGGGTGCTGGTGGTGCAGCGCCCCGGGCAGGTCTACCTGCTCGACAACCAGCCCGACACCGCGAAAAAGCAGCTCGTGCTCGACTTGTCGGCCAAGATCTCCACGGCGGGCGAGGGCGGTTTGCTGTCGATCGCCCTGCACCCGCAATTCCAGGTGCAGCGCAAGCTCTACGTCAACTACACCAGCACCGGGAAATTCGCGACGGTTGTCAGCGAGTTCAGCATGAGCGCCCAGAACCCGGACGCGGCCGACCCCGCCAGCGAGAAGGTGCTGCTCACCATCGACCAGCCGTACACGAACCACAACGGCGGTCAGATCGCCTTCGACCCCGCCGGCTACCTCCTCGTCGGCATGGGCGATGGCGGTTCGGCCGGCGACCCGCTGGGCTCGGCTCAGGACGGCAAAAGCTTGCTGGGCAAGATGCTGCGCATCGACGTGAACCAAGGCAGCCTGGGCAAGAACTATGCGATTCCGGCCGACAATCCCTTCGTCGGCAGCGCCAGCGTCCTGCCCGAGGTGTACGCTCTGGGCCTGCGCAACCCGTGGCGCTTTTCGGTGGACCCGCAGACCGGGGCGATCTGGGCC
>JACRCU010000518.1 GCA_016218865.1 Deltaproteobacteria bacterium
CCAAGCCCGCAAGCCCTGCCTGGAGTGCCACGAGCACAAGGAGGGCGGCCGCCACTACCTGCTGGACCACAACAACCTGACGCCGATGTGCAGCAAGTGCCACGAGAAGCTGAAGGAAAGCGCCTCGTTCGTGTCCAAGCACAAGCCGTTCGCCGAGGGCAAGTGCAACACCTGCCACCAGGTCATGGCCCCGGCCTACCTGTTCAAAGACGGACCCAAGCCGACCAAGGCGTTTTGCCTGAGCTGCCACGAAAACATCGCCGGCGCGCTGGCGCTGCCCAAGGCCACGACGCTGACCTCGTTCAACAACGATGGCACCGACTTGCACACTTCGCACGCTTCGGACGCCTCGGATCAGGGCGAGGGGCTGTGCCTGGCCTGCCACGACGGCCACGGCAGCGGCGCCTCGCGGGCGATGATCTTCCTGCGCCCGGCCGAAAAGGACGGCCAGCCGGGCAAGTACATCGGCACGCCGAGCGGCGGCACCTGCCAAGGCTCGTGCCACGACGAGATCGGCAACACCTACAACCGCGCCGGCTCCAAGCCTGCCGAGCCCGCCGCGGCCCCGGCAGCCCCCACCGCGGCCGATGCGCCGGCGGCCCAGCCCGCCGCCCCCAAGGAGTAAGCCATGCCTGCACAGGAACTTCGCCTTCGCCGGCCCTGGTTCGGCGCCGCCATGGCCCTGGCTGTGGCCGTCGCCAGCGGCTGCCACCAGGAAGAGTCCGAGATTTCGGCGCCCACCGGCCCGACTCTGGAAGCTGCCAACTTTGCTAGCAAGGCCTTGGCCGACTTCTTTGCCGCCAACACCAAGGTGCTGGAAGGCGTGCTGGCCGACGTGGAGAAAGAGGGCGCCAAGACGCCGGATTTGCCGGCCAAGCTGGCGGCCGCGCGCGCCAAGCTGCCGGACCACGCGCCGCTGATGGTGTTCGACGCCAAGCGCCAGCTGGTCGCCAGCGACGTGGGCCCCGAGGGTCTGCCGCCCTACAAGGTGGTCATGCCGCTGCTGCGGCGCTGCCAGCTGACCAAGAAGCCTGTGGTGACCGAGGCTTGGCTGGGCAACGACAAGCACTACTGGGTGGCCCAGGGTCGGATGGCCGGCGAAGGCGAGAAGGCGCTGACGGCCGTGACCGCCTACCCCTTGGTTGGCAAGACCACCGCCGCGCTGTTGGCGTCGCTGCAAAAGGTCGGCGCGCACAACCTGCAAGTGCTCGACGATACAGGCTTGGCCGCTTGGTCGACCAAGATCGAAGACCGCTTCAAGTCGGCGGTGCACGGCACCTACCTGCTGGACAAGATCCAGGACGGCAAGCCCTTCCAGACCAAGTGCCACGACTGCCACGAGACCGACAAGCACAAGATCGAACGCAGCGACGTGCGCATCACGGTCGTGCCGGTGGCGGGAACCAAGTGGAGCGTCTCGGTCCGCTGAGAGGCACTCCACCGGAGTTGCGCAAGCACGGCCGGACGGACCGGTTCTGCAACTGGCGAGAATCAGGCGGGGACCCCGCTCTGGCCCCGAAGAATTGCCCAGGTTTCCGATCCGAATTGCCCGGATTTGGCAGGGCGCGGCCGCAGAGCGCCGGCCCATCCGCCGCGGATCCCAGCGCTAGCGCCTGCCCAAGCGGGTCGCCACCGCCCAACCAACGGCGACCGCCAGCACGAATGCGCTGGGCAGCACGTAGCGCGGCTCGAAGTGCACCACCAAGTGGCTCGCGATGCCGTAGGCGTGCGGCATCGTCAGCAGAGGCAGCAGGGGTCGCAGGTCGGGCTGGCGCCACGCCATGACCGCCCACAGCAGCAGTGCGCCCAGGTTCAGCAGCCCCACGAACAACACGTCGCCGTAGGACGCCAGGACCCGCAGCGGGTCGCGCAGCAGCACCTGGTAGCGGTCCGCACCGGCCGCGCGGTCCTGGGTGAAGGTCGAAGTCTTCCACGGGTTGGCCCAGCCCAGGGTCTGCGGCGGAGCCAACGCCAACGGCAGGCGCTTGACCACCGTGACGGCCACCGCGCCGGGGTGCTCGGCCACAGCCTGGGCGAACCGTTTGCGAAAGAACAGGTCGGCCTCCGAGCTCCACTGCGAGGCGATGCCGGCAGCCTGGACCTCGCGCTTGCGGTCGCCGTCGGTGTAGCCGAACCCCCACGGATTGCTGAAGGCGCCCAGGCCCGACACCAAGGTGGCCCCCACGCTGGTCGAGGTGAAGATCCACCGCCCGGTCAGCTGGTGGTTGCGGTGCGCCCACGGCAGCAGCAACAGCAGGGCCAGCACTTGGGCAACGACCGAAAACTGCAGCGCACTCCACAACTTTCGCTGCCAGAACCACAGGCCGGCGCCCAAGAACACCGGCAGGAACAGGTAGTCGGGCCGCAGGTACGAGATGACGCCCAGGCATACGCCAGCCAAGGCGCCCCAGCGCCCAGCGCGGCCGGTGCGACCGGCTTGAAAGGCACACGCCAGCGCACCCAGCACCGCGAGCGCCATGCCACCGTCGGGCGAACGAGCGACTGCACCCCACACGGCCGGCAGCCACAGCGCATAGGCGACCCCGGCTGCTTTGCCGATGCGCGGCCCCGCCACGTGCGCCAGCAACCAGGCCAGCAGCCCGGCCGCCGCCGCGTCGGTCAGCGAAAAAACAAGCTGGACCGGGACATCGGCGGTACCGAACAGCCGGTACAGCCCAGCCAGCAGCAGCGCCATGCCGGGTGGGTGCAACAGCTCGGGCTGACCGTCCACGCCCAGGTAGGCGCCGCCCGCCGCGAGGGCGCGCCCCTGGTCAAAGTACACCTGATTCAGATAGTCCAGCGGCAGGACCTGCCAGCCCGACCAGCTCCAGACCAGCGCCACCAGCCGCACGGCCAGGGCCAGGCCGGCTACGGCAAGCCACACGCGCCGGTCCAGCGCGCCGGGGGCGGCCGACTCGCCGCCGTGGGCTGCGGATTGCTGGGGCGTAGCCGCGATCACAGCGCAAACAGGCGGATGTCGTCGACGAAGGGGCCGGCGGTGTTGTTGTACTTGCCGTCGCCAGCGTTGAAGCGCACCCGCAAATAGACCGTCTTGCCGGCCATGGAGCTCGCGTCGAAGCTCTGCTGATTCCACGCCTTCGTCACGTCGCGGGCCAACTTGAACGACAGAGGGTTGTTGAATTCGGCACCCGTCGACAGTTCCACGTAGGTGTTGTCGAAGTTGGCGCCATTCTGCTGATTGGGATCCTCGACATCCAGGTAGGTCCACAGCGCCAGGGTGATCTTCTTGCCGGCCGGCAGACTGAACGTGGTCGCCAAGGTGGCCGTGCCGGCGGGGACGGGCATGCTGTCCGGGCACTGAGCGGCGGTGCAGTAGTTGGTGCCGTTGTTGAAGTTGAGAGCGCAGGCGCCGTACGGCATCGGTCCGATGTTGGGCGTCGCGTCCACCGCCCAGGCCACGCCGTTGCCCACCGTGGCGCTGATGGTCCAGCCCAGGCTGTTGCATTGGTCGAAGTTCCAGCTCTGAATCGGCGTGGCGCAAGCATAGTTGCCGGAGCAGTCGCTGTCGGCGCAGTCGGTCAGGCTGTCGACGTCGTTGTCGATGCCGTCGCCACAATTCTCGATGCAGCTCGCCTGCTTGGCGCACTGGCTGTCGGCGCAGTCGGCGGCGCCGTCGAAGTCGTCGTCCAGGCCGTTGCCGCAGACCTCGGCCGTGCCGGGCGCGGCGGTGACGCTGAAGTTGTCCACGAACCAGCCGGCGCCGGAATTGCCCTGGTCAAAGGGCGTGCTGACGGACACGTTCAGGCTGAGCTCGACCTTGACCTTCTTGCCGATCGCCTGGGGCAAGGTAATGGTGTAGCCGGTCTTGAGCACCTTGATGTCGCCGGGGCCCTTGGGCAGCATCATGGCCGCGAGTTCTTGACCGGTGGCCGCGTCGAGCACGCGGAGCTTGGGCGTGTCGTTTTCGGGGCTGCCGACGTCCACATCGTAGTAGGTGTCGAAGGTGATGGTCGGCAACAGGCCACCAGTGGCCGTGAAGTCGAGCACCGGCGAGGTGGCCGTGCCGAGCGGCAACTGGCACTGGTTGACGCCGTCTTTCTGAGAGATCAGGTCGCAGAAGTCCGTGCCGTCGTTGATGTTCAGGCTGCAGCCCAGGCCCGCGAGCGCCGCCACCTTTGGCGTGTCGTCGACCAGCCACTTCACTGCCCGCGGCGGGTTGGGTGGCGTCGGCTCCGGAACGGCGAACGCGAAGGGCGTAGCGACATTGCAGTCGAAAGCGTTGGCAAAGACCTGGCAGGCCTTGGTGGGTTTGCAGCCGCCGCCGGCGCATTGCGACGCGGCGGTGCAGGCGATGCCGTCGTCGCAGGCCGCGCCGTCGTTGGCTGCCTTGTGCACGCACGCACCGGTGACTGCCTCGCAACTGTCTGCAGTGCATGGGTTCTTGTCGTCGCAAGACTTGACCGCAGTCGAGGCGACGCACTTGCCGTTGCCGCACTTGGCCGTGACGCACTTGTCGGCGACGCTGCAGGGCAACGTGTTGGCCAGCAGACTGCAATTGCCGGTGGCCGGGTCGCAGCCGTCGGTGGTGCAGAGGTTGCCGTCGTCGCAGTTGGTCGCCACGCCCGTGCACTTGCCCTGTACGCAGGCGTCGCCGCTGGTGCACTTGCTGCCGTCGTCGCAGGGCGGGTTGGCGGCGTTCACGCTGTAGACGCAGCCCGACTTGGGGTCGCAAGCGTCGATGCTGCAAGGGTCTTTGTCGTCGCAGTTCTTGCTGCTGCCGCCACCACAATTGCCGCTGGCGCAGGCTTCGCCCACGGTGCAGGGGTTGCCGTCGTCGCACGGCCCGCTGGCGGCAACCCAGCTGCAGTTGCCGGTGACCTTGTCGCAACTGTCGGTTGTGCAGGGTTTGCCGTCGTCGCACGTGCCGGTGGGGCCAGCACATTTGCCGTCCTTGCAGGCATCGCCGGTCGTGCAGGGGTTGCCATCGTCGCAGGTGCTGCCCGCGGGGGTATGGACGCAGCCGGCTTTGCTGTCGCAGGCATCGGCCGTGCACGGGTTCTTGTCGTCGCAATTGGGCTTGCCGGTGCCGCCGACGCACTTCAGCCCCTGGCAGGCGTCGCCCTGGGTACAGGCGTTGCCGTCGTCGCACAGCAGGCCCGCCTGGGTCGACCAACTGCACTGACCGGCGCTGCAACTGTCCACCGTGCAAGGGTTGCCGTCGTCGCACGAGACGCCGCCACAGAGCACGCCCGCATCCGGGGCCGCAGTGTCTGGTGCGGTGGTGTCTGGTGCGGCGGTGTCGGGCGCGGTGGTGTCGGGTACCGCGACATCGGGGGCAGCGGTGTCGGGCGCGGCGGTGTCGGGCGCGGCGGTGTCGGGCGCGGCGGTGTCGGGCGCGCTCGCGTCGGCTTCGCCCGTGTCGGCGGGCGCCGTGTCGGGCCCGGCGCTGGTGTCGTCTGGGGTGGCCGTATCGCCCCCCGCCGTGTCTTCGCCACTGTCGTCGCCGCCCGCCGTGTCGGATCCGCTGGCACTGTCGTCGGTGCCAACCAGCGCATCGTCACCCCCGGCGGCATCGTCGGTCGGGGTCGCATCCTCGGCGGTCCCCAAATCGTTGCCGAGGCCGGTGTCGGCGCCGTTGCCCACGAAGTTGGCGGATCCCGCATTGCCGGTCGGCTCATTGCCGCAGGCAGCAAGCAGCAGCGATGCCCACAGGGCGCCCATCAAAGTCCACTTGATCTTGGTTTTCATCTGCGCCCTCGCGCTACGCTGTCCGCGCACGCCGTCTCCACACCTTATCCAGGCCGCCAAAGTGACGCAAGCTCAGGTCGCCGGCAGGCATGCCGCAACAGCGCGCTCCATCGCGGCCCGCTGCAGACCGATCTGCCGCGCCAATTGCCACTGGTTGCGCGCGCGCACCAGGTTGTGCTCGCCGCGACTGGCAAACCGGCTGGCATCCCAGCCAAAGTAGCTCTCGTCCAAGGCATCGCCGGCAAAGCGCGCGGCCAACTCCAGCGCAATTCGCTGGACCGCCGGGACCAGCGCGGCCACCTCGTCGGCCTGCAGCCACGAACCGACCACCGGCAAGTAACCCTGCATGGCTGCAGCAAACATCTCGACGTCAAAGCGCGGCTGGGGGTCGTCTTCGCGGCCGGGGTTGCACCACGAGCGCATCGCATCGCCCAGCTCGATGTCCAGGCTGGACCAGCCCATGGTGTCCAGATCGATCACGCCGCAGACGTCGTCGCCGTCGAAAAGCAGGTTCGAGACCTTCAGATCGCCGTGGATGAGCCGGCGCGGCAACCGCGGTGGACGACCCCAAGCCCGCCACATCGGCGCCAGGTCGCTGGCAATTTCAGCCACTTCGCGGTGGTAACGGTGGTCCGGCTGGCGCTCCAAAGCCGCCGCCAGCTTGGCCAGGTGCGCATCGGTGTCGTGGGCACCCGGGCGGCTGAAGGCGAACACGTGCTGGCTGCCGCGAACGGCGCTGTGGAAGCGGCCGATCATCGCTCCGGCGCGGCGGGCCTGCTCGGCATTCTCCAGGCGGTGCAAGGTCTTGCCCGGCAGGCGCGTCATGATCCGCCAGGCCTCGCCGTCGACGACCACCCCCGGTTCGCCCGCGCGGCTGGCCACCAGCTCGGGCACCGGCACGCCACCGGCGCGCAACTCGGGCAGCAGCGAGGCGATGTCTGCGTTGACGGCCGGGGCAAAGATGGGGTGGAGGCGCTGCAGCACATGCCGGCGACCCAGGGCAAAGGTGGCGTTGATCAGGCCGCCGGCCAGGGGTTCCACCGCCAGACCAGCGGCCGGGACGCGGCCCTCGCCGTCGTCAAGTGCATCGTACCATTGAAGAATCTTGTAGAAATCGCTCACCATACTGCGATCGTACACTGGCCTCGGCTGCGGCGCCAGTTCGCGGCCATGGCGCGGCGCTGGCTTTTGTGGCGGGGTCCTCTACCATCGCCGCCACGCACCACCGCGAGGAAGCAGATGTTGTCCATCATCTTGAGTAGTTGCCCATCGAACGCCGCCGATGCGCTGGCCCGGTCCCTGGTCGAGCGCCGGGTGGCGGCGTGCGTGTCGGCGCTGCCGGGAGCCCGCTCGACCTACGCATGGCAGGGCGAAATCCAGTGCGAAGAAGAAGCCTTGCTGCTGATCAAGACACCGACCGACCGCGTCGCCGCCTGCATGGCCGAGCTGAGGGCGCTGCACCCGTACACCGTGCCCGAAATGGTCGAGATTGCTGCGGGCAGTGTGGGTGCCGACTACCTGGCCTGGGCGGTGGCGATGACGCGGCCGGCGGCCGAGCTTCCGGAGCCGTAGCGGCCGGGCCTGGCCGTCACGGCGCCGGACGCTGCAACACCGTATCGTGCAGGCAGGTCTCGTCGTCCGTCTCGGGGTAGTCGGTGGAGTAGTGCAGCCCGCGGCTCTCGCGCCGCGCCAGCGCCGACTCGACGATCAGCAGCGCCACCGCGGTGATGTTGCGCAGCTCGATCAGGTCGGGCGTCAGCAGGAAACGCCAATAGTCCTCGCGCACTTCCTGCTCGATCAGCTGCAGGCGCCGCTGGGCGCGCAGCAGGCGCCGATTGCTGCGCACGATGCCGACGTAGTTCCACATCAGCCGGCGAATTTCGTCCCAACTCTGCGTGATGACGACCTGTTCGTCGGGATCGCCGGCCGCGCCCGTGTCCCACTCCGGCACGCGCAGCACGTCGGGACTGCCGCCGGTGTCGCCCATGCGCTGCTTGGAAACGCCGACCGCGGCCGCCGCGGCGCGCTTGCCGAACACCACCGCTTCCAGCAGCGAGTTCGACGCCAAGCGGTTGGCACCGTGCAGCCCCGTGCAACTCACCTCGCCCACGGCAAAAAGCCCGGCAAGGCTGGTCTGGCCCTCGTGGTTGACCAGCACGCCGCCGCACTGGTAGTGGGCCGCCGGCACCACCGGGATCGGCTGCTTGCGCATGTCGATGCCCAGCTCCAGGCAGCGCGCATGGATGGTGGGGAAGTGCGCCTCCAGGAACGGCGCCGGCAGGTGGGTCATGTCCAGGAAAACGCAGTCGTCGCCCGAACTTTTCAGCTCCGAGTCGATGGCGCGGGCCACCACGTCGCGCGGTGCCAGCTCTTTGCGCGGGTCGTAGCGGACCATGAAGGCCTCGCCGCGGCGGTTGCGCAAGATGCCGCCCTCGCCGCGCAACGCTTCCGAGATCAAGAAGTTTTTCTCGGTCGCGTGGTAGAGGCAGGTCGGGTGGAACTGGAAGAACTCCATGTTGGCCACGCGCGCGCCGGCCCGCCAGGCCATGGCCACGCCGTCGCCGGTCGCCACGTCGGGGTTGGTGGTGTACAGGTAGGTCTTGCCCGCACCGCCGGTGGCCAGCACCACCGCGTTTGCCGCCACGGCCAGCACGCGGTTGTTCGCGATATCCAGGGCATACACACCCAGCACGCGGTCGTTGCGCCCGCCGGGAGTGCCGCGCCCGGTGCCGCGCGCCAGCCGCGCCCGCGTGATCAAGTCAATCGCCTGGCAGTGTTCGAGCACGCGGATGTTGGGATGAGCGCGCACCCGCGCCGCCACCGCCTGCTCGATCGAGGCGCCGGTGTTGTCGGCGTGGTGGGCGACGCGGCGGGTCGAGTGGCCGCCTTCGCGGGTCAAGTGCAGCAACCCGTGGCCGTCGCGGTCGAAGTGGACGCCCTGCGCCACCAGCCAGTCGATCGCCGCTGGACCTTCGCGCACCACCAGCTCCACCGTGTCGCGCCGGCACAGCCCCGCACCCGCCACCAGCGTGTCGCCCAGGTGCTGATCGAAGGTGTCGTGGCGCGGATCGAGCACCGCGGCGATGCCACCTTGGGCCCAGACCGTGTTGCTCTCGGTCAGGCCGCGCTTGGTCAGCAGCGTCACGGTCGCATGCTCGGCGGCTTCTAGGGCCACACATAGGCCGCCAATACCGCTGCCCAGCACGACAATTTCGCTGGTCAATTGGTTCGAGTCGCTCATCATCGGGGAACTCTCGCTGGTACCTGCGCTCGCAAGTTCGCGGTGGGTTCGACACATTCCATGCGCACGTACTAGCTGACCGCAACCGCGGTCAAACGCAGGGGTTGCACCCAAAGTCTAGGGGTGGGCGGCGCGCCCCCTATTCCTACTCAAGAAGCGAATACTACAAACCATTCTGCCACAGGAACCCGATGCGAATTCCGGTTTTGTAGTACCAGGATCGTGTCGGGATCTTCCCGGCACGATCCTGGCGCCGCGTCTGGCGCAGCGGCAACTGGATGAAATCGCACGATTTTACTTCGGGCGATTTTCGGCCAGTTGAACAAACGATACAGGTTGGGAGCCCGACGGACTGCAATAAGATCGTAGAGTAATCCTTCATGAGCATATAGTGAAACGCATTCTCCCGACAGGCTCCTAGCCCGGGCCGCCGTGACTGAGCTGGATCTCGACGCGGAACAACATGGAACCGCACAGAATCTCGTCGCCGGCCTGCAAACGGTGCGGCAGGCGCTGCACGCGCACAAAGGTGCCGTTCAGGCTGCCGCTGTCGATCACCTGCAGCAGTCCGCCGTGGCCGATTTCGATGCGCGCGTGGCGCCCGCTCATGAAGCGATCGTGGGGGAAGCTGAGGTCGGCGCCCTCGCGACCGATGGTGATGAGGTCGCGGTCTGTAGAAAAGACCCGCCCCGGCAGGCCACCGGCCAGCAACTGCGTCACTTGCAGGCGCGGCGGCGGCAGCGGCGTCCCAAAGGTCTCGGCGGGCTGCTCGCCGGGGGGCCACGGCTCCGACGCGATGTCTTCGGCAAGGCGGGCCAACAGGTACTGCTCGCCGGCGAACACCACTTCGCCCGAGCGGATCAGGGTGGGCTCGCGCGCGCGGCGGAACACGCCAGAGTCGCCAATGATCTCTATGATATCCAGAGTCTCGGGGCTGCGATCGAACACGACGTGGCGCATGGCCAACAGCGGATCCGCAGCAAAACTCAAGTCGGCCTGCCGCCCGAGCGTCGACGCGCCGATCGGCACTTCGCAGGTGGCGCCCTCGGCACCCGGCCCGCGCAGCACCACCAGGCGAATCTTGGCGGGCTCCAGGGGACCCACCGGCGCCGGACCGCTGGGCGGCGGCGGGATCGACGGCAGACCCAGCACGGCAGACGCGCTGGCGGAACCGAGCACACCGCCGCACTTGCCGCAAAACTGAAAGGCCTGTGGCCACGACGCGCCACAGGTGCCGCAGACGATGTTGCCCATCTTGGCCTCGCGCGGGCAGGCGGCCCGCGGCGTGCCGATGGTTCCACAGGCCGCGAACAGGTGCAACGCTTTGGCGCGGCCGGGCCGAGCGGCGGCGCGGAAATCGTGTTTGAGCCGAATTGCGGTACACTGCGGCCCCATGGGCGCCGACGCAGCCAAATCCTCCAGCAAATCCGAGGCCAAGGCCCCATCGGCCAAGCCGCCCCAAAACACCCGCAACCCCAGCCGCGGCGCGCCGCCCAAACGGGGCTGCCTGACCCGCCTGTTGGTGGTGGCACTCGGCCTGCTCCTGGGCGGCTTGGCGGTCGCCAGCGCCGGCTGGCTGTGGGTCGAGGCCACCCTGCCCGATGTGTTCTCGCTGGAGGCCTACCGCGGCCTGGCCAAAGAGAGCACCCGCGTCTACGCCGCCGGCGGCGAGGTAGTGGCGCGTTTTGGCGACGAAATTCGCACGGTCATCGGCCCCGAGCGCATCCCGCCCACAGTCCGCTATGCCATGGTGTGCGCCGAGGACTCGGCCTTCTACTCGCATCCCGGCCTGGACCTGGCTGGCATCGCCCGCGCGCTGTGGGTCGATGTCACCCAAGGTCGCTATGCCCAGGGTGCCTCCACCCTGACCCAGCAGTTCGCGAAAACCCGCTTTCTGGGCCGCGAAAAGACCTTTGCGCGCAAGCTGAAGGAGCTGGTGCTCGCGCGCAAGCTCGAGACGCACCTGACCAGGGACGAGATCCTTACGCTGTACCTGAACGAGGTCTATTTCGGCCACGGCCGCTACGGAATCGAGGAAGCGGCGCGGTTCTTCTTTGGCCGTTCGGCGAGCGAGCTCGATCTGGCGCAGGCGGCGCTTTTGACTGGTCTGGTCAACAGTCCCGGGCGGCTGTCGCCGCTGCAGCACCCGGACCGCGCGCGCGCCCGCCGCAGCTACGTGTTGCGACAGATGCTCAACCACGGCTACATCGCCCAGGCCGACTTCGACCGCGCCGACGCCGCGCCCTTGCCCAGTGCCCCGGCGGAAGCGGCGGGCCTGGGCGGCGACTGGTACCTGGAGGCGGTGCGCCGGCAAGCGCTGGAAAAGATCGACAAGGCCCAGATCTACGGCGGCGGCCTGCGCATCGAGATCGCCATGGACGTGGGCCTGCAACAGGCGGCCGAGCAGGCGGTGCGGCGCGGCCTGCAGGGCATCGATGCCCGCTACAAGGTCGCAACTCCGCTCAAGCACTACGATGATCCGGCGTCGCTACAGGCCGGTCTGGCCAAGCTGGCGGCGCAACAGGGCGATCGCCCAGCGGCCGGGCGGGTACTGCTGGGGGTTGTCCAGGACTTCGAGGCCGCGACCAAGAGCTACAAGGTCAATTTGGGCAGCGTAGTCGGTACGTTGGCCGCCGCCGACCTGGAGCGCTACCGGGCGCTGCCCGACACCAAGAAGGGCGAGACCCAGGGCGCGCCGGTGACCCTGCGGGCGGGCGACCTGATCCGCGTGTCGCTGCGCGAGAACACCCCCAAAGGCTGGATGCTTTCGCCCGAATTCGGCCCGCAGGCGGCGCTGGTGGCGATCGATCCCAAGTCGCGCTTGGTGCGCGCACTAGTGGGCGGCGACGACTTCGATGTGCACCCCTACGACCGGACACGGGCGCTGCGGCAGCCGGGCTCTACCTTCAAGACCTTCACCTATGGTGCCGCCATCGAGGCGGGCCTGGTCACTGCCGACAGCGAGCGGGTCGACAGCGCCGTCGCTTACCCGGTGGGAGGTAAGACCTGGACACCACGTAACTTCTCTGGCTCATACGACGGCAAAGCCCACACCCTGCGCGACGCACTGGCCCAGTCGATCAACTCGATCGCCGTCGCCGTGGCGCAGCAGGTCGGCCCCGACCAAGTGGCCAAGTTCGCAGAACGCATGGGTATCCACAGCCCTCTTACGCCCGGCCTGCCGCTGGCCCTGGGCGCGAGCTCGGTCACGCTGCTGGAGCTGACCAACGCCTACGCCACCATCGCCGCCGATGGGCGCGCCGCCGAGCCGATCCTGATCACCCGCATCGTCGACCGCACTGGCAAGGACCTGTACCTGGCGCCGCGCGAGCCCGGCCAGATCGTGGCAGGCGAGAACGTGATGCGACAACTAACGGACATGCTAGGGGAAGTAGTGCGGCGCGGCTCGGGCAAAGAAGCGCAGAACGCGGGGCGGCCGGTGGTGGGCAAGACTGGCACCAGCAACGCCAGCCGCGACACGTGGTTCGTGGGTTTTTCTGCGGATTTGTGCGCTGGCGTGTGGGTCGGCTACGACGACCGCAAAGAAATGCCCAAAGCGACCGGCGGCATGCTCGCGGTGCCGATCTGGACGCAGTTCTTCAAGCAGGGGCTGGCCGCCGTGCCGGTGCGACCGCTGCCGCGCCTGCCGCACATCATGGCCGGGCCGGTGGCCAACTTGCCCGGGCCGGCGGTCGACGCCGAGGCGGGTGCCGCAGACCTGGACGACGCCGAGCTGGCGCCCGAACAACCGCTGGCGCCGCCGGCCGACCTGCCCAAACGGCGCGGCGAGGTGCCGGTCGACGACGAGGCGCTGCAGTAGCGGCGTCCGCGGAGCCTTAGCCCTTGGGCGGCTCGTACTCGGTGACGGCGTCGTGGAAGAAGTCCTTGCCGAATTCGGGCAATGCGTCGGCCGCGGCGCGCTTGGCTTCCAGCTTGGCGGCGATGTCCGCGGCGAGCTGGACGTAGAGCTGCGACAGCTTGGAGTCGGGCTCGGCGACCACGATCGGCCGCCCCTTGTCGGCATTGGGCGACACGCCCAGTTCGATGGGCAGCGCGCCCAAGAACGGCAGGCCGTGCTCCGCGCAGTGGCGGTCGCTGTTCGATGGGCCAAAGATCGGATAATCCTTGCCATTATCCGGGCAGTGGAAGTAGCTCATGTTCTCGACGAGGCCCAGCACTTCCACCTGCAGCATCCCGAACATCTTGACGGCGCGGAGCACATCGGCAAAGGCCACATCTTGCGGCGTCGACACCACCACAGCGCCGTCGAGCGGCACGGTCTGGCCCAAGCTCAGGATGATGTCGCCGGTGCCGGGCGGCAGGTCGACGATCAGATAGTCGAGCTCGCCCCACTCGACGTCGCGGATGAACTGGGTCACCGCTTGCCCGACCATGGGCCCGCGCCACGCCACCGCCATGTCGTCCTGGATCATGAATCCGATAGAAATCGCTTTGATTCCATGCGCTTCTGCCGGAACAATCTTGCTGTTGGCGTTGACCGTGGGCTTGGCGCCCCGGAGGCCGAGCATGATCGGCACGCTCGGTCCGTACAGGTCGGCGTCGAGCAGGCCGACGCTGGCGCCGGATCTGGCCAGCGATATCGCCAGGTTGGCCGCAACGGTCGACTTGCCGACACCGCCCTTGCCGGCGCCCACGCCCAAAATGTTGCGGATGTGCGGTAGGCGGGCCGGCGAGGGTCGCGGCGCGCCGCTCTGTCCGGGACGGGATTGGGGCGAGTGGTTATGTGCCATCAGGTCTCCACGTCTGGCAGGTGGGCCAGCGGCGAGGCCTTGTAGGCAGGCCGTGGGTCCGTGTCAACGCATTGGCGGCACGTGCGCAAAAGCATTGTTGGAATCCAGGGTCGCCGGATCGAGCGGCACCACTGCCTCGCTGGCAACCGGCGCCTGCCTCAGGCGACCCACTGCAAGCACGCACACAGCCAGCAGAATTAGCGCGAGCAGCAGCACGGCGAACAGCCACGGCGTCTGGGCCTGCCGGGCCAGCTGCATGTGACAGGTCCAGGTCTGCTGGTCCTCTGGGCTCAGGCCCAGGGGCGCGGCGGGTGGCAGGGTCATCGACTCCTCCGCAACCGGTTTGGCGGGCCGCGGCGGCGCGACCCACAGCTTGCGACGCACCACCGTGCCCAGCGATCTACTCGCCGGCGTCGCTGCCATGCCGGGCCAACCGACGGCAGGCGATTCTTGAAAGTCTCGGTCGGGCGTGACACTCTGCTTGTGGGCGAAAGGTGGAGGCGCAGGCGACGGTGATGGCGGCAACCCGCGCGATCTTGGTGTTGGGGGACGGCCCTGGTTCGGTGATCCCCGGTCGCCCGGCTTCCGACCGCCCGGGACCCACCCGTCGCTGGTTGCGGTGCCTCGCCCAGTTCGCTTGCCTGTGGGGCGCGTGGGCCTGCGGCGACGGCGGCGACCGCGGCCTGCTGGGCAACGGCCGCGCCTACCCCGACGATCCGCCCGGTGGCCACGATGTTCGCTTGGTGGCCGCGGATCTGCCCGAAGGCGTGACCCGTTTGCGCCTGGGCGTCACCCCGTACACCACCCGCGAGCGCGCCGCCAGCGACTTGGCCGTAGTGATCGCCTACATGCAGGAGCGGCTTGGCATGCCGGTCGACTTGGTGGCGGCGTCCAGCTACCAGGAGTTGGTCGGCATCACCCAGCGCCGCGAAGTCGAGCTGGCGCTGCTGGCCCCCACCTCGTACGTCGAGGCCAAGTCGCTCGATCCGGACCTGCAGTTGGTGGCGCGCACGCTGACGCACGGTGCCCCGGAGTACGCATCCTATCTAGTAGTGCGGGTCGACGATCCGGCGCGCGCGGTAGCCGACTTGCGCGGTCGCCGGGTGGCATGGGTGGATCCCCTGTCGGCCTCTGGGTTCCTGTACCCACGGCAAGCGCTGAACGAGATGGGCCTGAACCCCGAAAAGTTCTTTGGCAGCCAAACCTTCTATGGCACCCACGAAGATGCGGTGACGGCCGTCATCGATGGACGCGCCGACGTCGCGGCGGTGGCTTCGGGCATCTTCGAGCGCATCGGCCGCGTGGGTGGCGGCGACGTGGACCGCGGCAGCCTGCGGGTATTGCACAAGGCCGGACGGATTCCCTACGACGCTCTGGTGGTGCGGGCCGACATCCGCCCGTCGGGAGCACGCAAGATCGGTTGGGCCTTTGTCGGCCTGTCTACGCGCACACCGCAGGGCCGGCGCATCTTGCGCCCCACCTGGTCCATCACGGGCTGGATTCCGGCCGAGGACTCGGTCTACGACAGCGCGCGCGCCACCTTGCACCAAGCGGCGACAGCGCCAGCGGCAGCCACGGCAACGGGGGCCCGCAATGGCCGATAGCCGCGCCCGTCCGCGCCACTCCGGGGCCCAACTCTCGGGGCGCATGGGATTGACGCTGGCCCTGACGGTGCTGCTGACCTTGGGTCCGGTGGGCGCCGTGGGTATGGCCGCACTGAGCCAGGGCCTGCGCGAAGAAGCGCGCGATCGCGCCGGTGCTGTGCTGCTGACGCTTTCGGCCCCTACGGCCCTGACCCTGGCCGACTACGCCATGGATCGGCTGGACTCCTACCTGGCCGAAGCCGCCCGGCCGACCACCCAAGACGTGATGGTGCGGGTGCTGGTGGTGCTCAATACCGAGGGGCACATCGTCGCGGCCTCGACCGCAGCCCTGCAGCCGCCGGCCGTCGCGGGCCTGTCGGTGAGCGACGCCAGCGAGTTCCTGACCCGCGCCGCCAGTTCGCGCCACCCCATCTGGCAGCGCATCGAGCCCACCGACGATCACGCCCTGCTGCTGGTGTCGATGCCCGCCGTGTCGGGCCTGCGCTGGGGCACGCTGGTGGGCGTGTTCGACTTGTTCC
>JACRCU010000519.1 GCA_016218865.1 Deltaproteobacteria bacterium
ATCTGGTCGCCCAGGCCCAGCGACTGCGCCGCGTTGACCGTCGCCATCTTCAGCAAGTCCTTGGGCGTCAAATGGTTGCTCCAGTGGCTGTTGTCCCAACCGTCGGCGAACCGCAGCTCATCCAACATGTTCTGGCTGCCGCCCATCGACCAGTCCGGGCCCAGCGACACCACTACGCCCGCCGCCAGCGCGGACGGAATGTCCGTTGTGCTCCCGTACAGGGCGACATTCGACGCTGGCGACCAGGTCAGCTTCACGCCGGTGCTCGCCATCGTCGCGAAAATCGGCGGATCAAAGGCCGTACCGTGGGTGATCACCGTGCCCGGCGCCAACAGACAGCCGTCCTCGGTCGAAACCGCGTTCAGTGTGGCGAACTCGGCTTTGGCCTTGTCGTTGATGCCCTCGCCGCAGTGGATCAGATAGGCTGCGGTGGTGCCTTTGGCGAAGTTCTTGCACACGCCGTCGGCGGCCGCGGTAGACGGTGGGAACAGGGCACTGGTCTGGACTTTGTCTGCGGTCAGGCCGTTTTGCGACGCGTCGATGGTGCGGGCCACCGAAGCAAAGCAGGGCGCCGTGGTGCCCGCCAGACCCACGATACTGGTGGTGCCGGCGATCAGCCCCTTGAGCTCGCCCCACTTGTCCATTTCGCACTTCAGGTTGCCTTCCTTGGTGTTGTACGGCGCCATGCACCACGTCGGCTTGCCTTGCGACGCGTTCTCTAGGCACTGCTTCACGTCGAGCATGGCGGCGTAGCGCGCCTCTTTGGGCCACTCGTTGTGGTCCAGATACGACTTGGCCGGCAACCAATCGTCGTCGTCGAAGATGTCGAAAAGAATATGGTTATGCATGTCGATCAGGCCCGGGAGGATCAGGCCCTTGGTCTCGATGCGGTGAGCTCCGGCCGCGTCGGGCCGCTGTTCGCACGCGGTACCGGGCTCGGCGCAGGTGATGGTGGCACCCACCGCCAGCAACTGGCCGGCGAAGTGCTCGGTGGGCGTTACCAGGGTGCCGACCAGCAGATAGCGGTCCGGGGCCGGACCCACTTGGTCCGAATTCTGCATGTCGGCGGCGCTGTCGCCGGGGGGCGCGCCGTCCAGCTGGCCCGCCACATCCAGGATCAGGTTGCCCGAGTCGCCGCCGCTGGCGTCGCCGCCGCTGTTTGCGGGCTCTTCTGCCGGAGCGCAGCCTGCCGCCACCGCCGCCAGCAAGCCGAGCAAGCCTAGCTTCGCCCACGCAACTGGGCGCGGTGGCGAGCGTCGGTTGGGGGACCGTGCAACCATGCATGCAGCCTAGGGCCCAGCGCGGCACGCGTCAACGCCAGCGCGCCTCGACGCGGGCAGCGGCGGCCGATATCCTGTGGCGGCTCGGGCACCTGCGTGCTCGGCCAAGGCAGGCGATGGTGGATTGGCAGCCCAACTGGCCCGACAGCGCGCTGACGATCCGCACCTCGCGGTCGAGCGGCGCGGGCGGCCAGCACGTCAACCGCACCGACTCGCGTGTTGAGTATGTACTGGATCTGACGCAGATTCCCGACCTTCCGCCGCGGGTGCGCGAGCAACTGGGCGATACGGTGCGGGTGGTGTCGCAGAGCCACCGCAGCCAACTGCAGAATCGCCGCGAAGCGCTGGAGCGGTTGCTGGCGCTGCTGGCGGCGGCGGCGGTCGAGCCCACCCAGCGGGTCGATACCGCGGTGCCCAAGGCGCAGAAGCGCCGGCGCCTGGCCGACAAGGTGCGGCGGGCTGCGGTCAAGTCCCAGCGGGGTCGGGTGCGCGGCGACGAGTAGGGTTCTCCAAAGCGAAAATTGCGAACACTTCGGCTGCCAGGTGCGCCGCAAGCGAGCGGCCTGTGGGCGGATTCGCCGCGGCGTTGGCGAAAAGCGACCGCCCCTCTTGGCCACTCGCGCCAGGCGCGGTGCCAACAATTCCATATCGGCGGCTGGCCAAAGCGCGTAGACTGCGCGGCCGCGCTGCAGCCTCCCGGCCACCCAGGCGCACCACGGAGCGCCATGACCACCGCAGACGAACCGCAAACGACGCCCAGTTTCAACGACCTTGGCCTGGGCGAGCAGTCGCTGCGGGTGGTGCGCGAGCTGCGCTTTGAACAACCGACGCCGATCCAGGCGCAGGCGCTGCCGCCCCTGCTGGCGGGCCGCGATCTCTTGGGCGAGGCGCCCACCGGCAGCGGCAAGACCCTGGCGTTTGCCCTGCCGATCCTGGAGGGCATCGACCTGGCCAACCGGGCGATCCAGGCGCTGGTGCTGTGCCCGACGCGCGAGCTGGCCACGCAAGTCGCGGCGGCGATTCGCACTTTTGGCCGCCACCGCCCCGGGTTGCGGGTGGTGCTGCTGTGCGGCGGAACGCCGGCGGCACCGCAGCGCAAAGCCCTGGAAGAAGGCGTGCATCTGGTGGTGGGAACGCCAGGGCGCGTACTGGACCACCTGGGGCGCGGCCTGGACCTGAGCCACCTGCGCACGGTGGTGCTGGACGAAGCCGACCGCATGCTGGACATGGGCTTTGCCGAGGCCGTGCAGGCCATCCTGCGGACCCTGCCCACGCCGCGGCAGACGCTGCTGTTTTCGGCCACGCTGCCTGCCACAATCGCCGCGATGAGCCGCACCTGGCAGCGCCATCCGGTGCACGTGCGGGTGGCCGAGTCCGCCGACCACAAGCCGTTGATCCGGCAGATCGTCCACCCCGTGGCGCCGCAGGATCGGCAGGCCGCGCTCGGGGCGGTGCTTCGAGCCCACAAGCCGGCGTCGGCGCTGGTGTTCTGCAACTTCAAAGAGTCGGCGCGCGGCGTGGCCCTGCTGCTGGCCAAGGCCGGCTTCGCCGCGGACGCCCTGCACGGCGACCTGGACCAGCGCGAGCGCGACAAGGTGATGGCCAAATTTCGCAATGGCACTGTGAAGGTGCTGGTGGCGACCGATGTGGCCGCCCGCGGGCTGGACGTGGCCGGGCTGGCGGCGGTGGTGCAGTTCGAATTCCCAAGCTCGCCCGAGGTCTACGTGCATCGCATCGGCCGCACCGGCCGCGCTGGCGTGCCGGGCCTGGCGGTCGCACTGGTCGGACCGGGCGACGCAGAGAAGCTGGCGGCCTGCGAGGCCGCGGGCGTGGGCAAGATCGAGCGCCAGCCGGTGCCGACCCACAATCCCCATCACGCGCCCGGACCTGCGAGCAGCGCCGCCGTCGATACCCTGTTCATCAGCGGCGGCCGCAAGGACAAGCTCCGCGCCAGCGACATCCTGGGCGCTTTGACGGGCGAGGCCGGGCTGCAGGCCAGCGTCATCGGCCGCATCGAGATCGGCGAGCGCTTGACGTACGTGGCGATCGCCCAGCCCGTGCTGGGGCAGCTGGTCGGCCGGCTGCAGAGCCTGCGCATCAAGGGCCGCAACTTCCGCGTCGAGCGCGTGCAGTAGCGCGGTACCCCGCGAGTCAAGTCAGCGATTGTCCAGGCTTAGGTCGCGCAGCGCGCAATCCCGGACCGCGTCGGGGTCCCGGCCTGATTGTCGGCAGCGGCAGAACGGGTCCGTCCAGCCGTCTGTGAGCGAATCGGCTGGGTGCAAATCAGGCGCAGCGGTCATGATCGGGGTCGGAACGTCGTTTCCGCTCGAATTCATTGGGTTGCATACCACCTACGCATCCGCCGAGATCAGCCCGGCGCGGATGGCAAAGCGGACCAGGGCCGGCACGTCGTGCAGGTGCAGCTTGGCGCCCAGGTTGGCACGGTGGGCCTCTACGGTCTTGGCCGCGATGCCAAGCAAGTCGCCGATTTCGCTGCTGGTCCTGCCCAGCACCACCCAGCGCAGCACTTCTTGCTCCCGCGCCGAGAGGAGGCGCAAGCGCGCTTGCGGACTGCTGTTGTCCGCGGCAGCGTCGTGCACCAACAGGGCCGACACTGCGGGGCTGAAGAACGTGTGGCCCAGGGCGACGGCGTGAATCGCCGCGACCAGGTCGTGCAGGCCCGAGCCCTTGACCAGATAGCCCCGCGCGCCGGCCCGCAGCGCCGGGCGCACGTAGTCCTCGCCGTCGTGCATCGACAAGACCAGGACTTCGGTGTCGGGACTGGCGGCGCGTACGCCGGCGATCGCCTCTGGACCCGGGCGATCCGGCAGGCTGAGGTCCATCACCGCCACATCGGGGAGTAATTCGCCGGCGAGCGCGATCGCCTCGGCGGCACTGCCGGCCTCGCCGACCACCGCGAGCCCGGGCGCCGTGCCCAGCAAGGCCAGCAACCCTTGGCGGACTATGGTGTGATCGTCGACGAGTAGGATCCGCATGGGCCAAGCCTAGCGCGACCCCGACACCGGCGAAAGCGGCAAGCGGACCGTCACCCGGCAGCCGCGACCTGGAGCCGCCGCAACCTCAACCTCGCCCCCCAGCAACGCCGCACGGTCGCGCATGCCCGTCAGCCCGTGGCCGTCGGCGACCGCCGCAGGGTCGAAACCGCAGCCATCGTCGCGGATTTCGCAGAGGAGCTGCGCCGGGCCGGCCCGCAGTGCCACGTGCACTTGCTTGGCGCGGCTGTGGCGGGCGGCGTTGGTGAGCGCCTCCTGCGCGATGCGGAAGCAGGCGAGTTCCACTGCCGCGCCCAGACCCGGCAGCTGCGCCACGTTGGCCGGCTCGACTGCAAGGGCAATCGTCAGCTGGTCGCGCGCCTCCAG
>JACRCU010000513.1 GCA_016218865.1 Deltaproteobacteria bacterium
CACCCACGAGCCCAGCCACACGCCGGTGCCGATCCACGCCGACGGCAAGGTCCCCGAGGGTTGCCAAACCCTGGCCGAGGACTGGGATTGTCTGACGCCGTGGCCCTCGGACTGGTACCGCCAGAGCGACGGCTACCTGCGCTTGCCGGCCGCGGCGGCACCCAAGCACGCAGGCGGCGGGGGCAAAGGCGAAGCCCTCGACTTCTTTGGCATGTTTCCGCAAGACGGCGCGCCGATCCTGCCGCAGCTGGCCGTGCACCTGCCGGGCGGCGTCGACCCGGCCGACCTGCTGGCTCCCTACGACGGCCAGAACCTGCGGGCCGACTACTCCCCGTCGCAAAAGCCCACCTCGACTACACTGTTGCTCGATGCCGACAGCGGCGAGGCCATCCCGCACATCGCCGAGGTCGACGCCCGCCCCGCCGTCGCCGCCGAGCGCCTGCTGATGCTGCGGCCGCTGAACGTGCTGAAGCCCGGGCACCGCTACGTGGTGGCGCTGCGCAAGGGGCTGAAGGACCTGACGGGCAAAGCCCACACCGCGCCTGCGGTGTTTGCGGCCCTGCGCGACAAGACCGCCCTGGCCAAGGCCGAGCCGCTGCGGGGCCACTGGGAGGCGCAAATCTTCCCGGTTCTGAGCAAGTTCGGGGTCAAGCGCGCCGACCTGCTGCTGGCCTGGGACGTGACGACCCGCAGCGAGGCGGTGGCCACCGGCGACCTGCTCGCGGTGCGCAGCCAGGCACTGCAAGCCCTTGAAACCATGGCGCTGGATGCCACAGTGACGCAGGTGTACGAGAACCCGCGCCCCGACCTGGCCCGCCGCGTCGAGGGCGTGCTGACCGTGCCGAACTTCATGGCCAGCGACAACCCGGGCACGCAAGTGGTGCGCGATGCCAACGGCAAGCCGCTGCAAAAGGGCACCACCAAAGCGGTTTTTTCGCTGCTGATTCCGCCGAGCGTGTGGAGCGGCAAGTTCCCCGGCCCAGTTCGGGTGATCCAGTTCGGCCACGGCTTCTTCGGCACCCAGGCCGAGGCCTACGAAGGCTTCCTGCCCGCCTTGCTCGACGAGTACGGCATCGTGGCCATGGCGGTCGACTGGGTGGGCATGTCCAAGCCCGACGCCGGCCAGCTGGTCACCGACCTCATCCTCAGCCCCAACCAGGGCGCGCGCTTCATCGAGCGCACCTACCAGGGCCTGATCAATCAGCTTTCGCTCACCTGGGCCGCCAAGCACGGGCTGTGGCAGCTGCCGCAGGCCCGTCCGGGCGCCGCCAGCCTGGCCGACCCCGAGCAGGTGTACTTCTATGGCATTTCCATGGGCCACATCCTGGGCGGCACCGAGCTGGCCATCAACCCGTGGCTGGATCGGGCGGTCTTGTCCAACGGCGGCGCCAGCTTTGGCCTGATGATGTCGCGGGCGGCCCCGTTCGGACCGTTCCTGGGCATCCTGGAGAACGCCGCCGGTAGCCAGGACGGTGCGGCGCGGCTGGCCCTGCTGCTGCACGGGCCGCTGGAGCGCATCGACCCGGTCAGCTACGCCGGGCACGTGGTCAGCGACACCTACCCGGGCAGCCCGGCGACGCGCAAGATCCTGATGCACTGCGGGATGGCGGACACCAGCGTGCCCAACCTGGCCACCCACCTGCACGCGCGCCTGTTGGGCCTGCCGCTGCTGCAGCCCTCGCCGCGGCAGCTGTTCGGCCTTGCGCAAGTGGCCGCGCCGGCGCCAGCGGCCCTGAACGAATTCGACCTGAAGACCCCGCCTTTGGACCTGCTGGCCCAACCGGCCGAGGTCGAGAACTTCGTGCACAACACCCAGCGCGCGCTGGGCGCATCCAAAAAGCAGGTCGATCTCTTCTTGCGCAAAGACGGGACCGCCCAGCACACCTGCGACGGCGTCTGCGATCCCGAATGATACCACCATGACTCAGTTTCTGTTCCTGTACGGCGGCGGGCCCACCCCCACGGATCTGGCGCAGGCCTGCCGCGACCTGCACCTGCCCGCGGGGTCCCTGCGCAGCCTCGGCCGCGCCCACTTGCCCGACCTTGCGCCCGCGTGGGTGCGGGTTGCCGGCGGACCGATCCAGCTGGCTGCGGTGCCCAGCCCCGCCGGCGCGCTGCCGGGGCTGCTGCTGCAGGTCACCGCCGCGACCGCGGCAAACCTGGCGAGCCACGCGGACTTGCAGTGGACGGAGCACCCAGCGCTGAGCGACGACGGCCGGGTGGTGTGGGCGTGGACGGCCCAGGTGGGCCCGCCGATGGCGACGGCGCAGCCGGATCCGCAGCAGCTGCGCTCCGCACAGAACTTCTTGAAAGCATGGAATATCGACAGCGAACCCGTGGTTCTGGCCGCCGCGGATCGCCCCGTGCCGGCCCTGTGCGACGTCTTCGCCTACGGCACGCTGCGTCTGGGCGAGCCCAATGCGCCGCTACTGGAGCCGGCCACGGCGGAGCCTGGCTACATGAATGGGAAATTGTGGAGCCTGGGCGCATATCCGGTGCTGACCCCGGCGGCCGAGCCGGCGCGGGTCGTGGGCGAAGTGCGCCACTGCCGCGATCTGCCGGAGCGGCTGCAAAAGCTGGATGAGCTCGAAGATTTTACGGGCTACCACCCGCAGTCGATGTACTGGCGGGTGCTGGGCCGGGTGCACACTGGCGGCGGAGACCGGCTGGCGTGGCTGTGGCAGATGAACGAGGTGCCGCCCGGCGCCGTGGCGATCCCGAGCGGCGACTGGCGCGATCGCCAAGTTCCCTAATTGTTTGCTTGATTAGCGACGACGACGGCGGCGGCGCTTGCCCGCAGACGCGCCGGCATCGTTCTCGTCGCCCTCTTCGTCGCCTTCGGCATCGTCGCTGCGGACGGCTTGCGGCGCGACCACCAGGCGCCGGCTGTCGTGGCTGCCGTGCACTTGGGCCTGTACGCCGGCCACTTTGCCCACCTGGTGCGACAGGATGCGCAGATCCATCTGGTTGAGCGGCCCCAGGGCGATGGCCTTGCCCAGCAGCAGCGCCTTTTGCGCCAGCGCCTCGGCGACCTTGTCGATGCCCTCGGGGCGGCGGCGGCGGAAGCCCTCGGCATCCAGCGACAGGCGGGTGCGCTGCAGAGCCATCTTGTTGACGGCCTTGTTCAGGATGAACTGCAGCGCTTCCAGCACGCGCGTGTCGCCCTGCGGCTGCAACTGCGGATGGATGTCGGCCAGGTGCACCACGATCTGCTCGTCTTCGACGGCGACCTCGATGCGCGGCTGGCCGGCGCCGAGCAGCTCGAACATGCGGGCGGCGGTATCGCGGGCGATGACCACCTTCTCGTCCAGCGAGACGTGCAGCCGCAGGCCGCCGCCCTCTTCGTCGTCGGTGTCGGGCGTGGGCGCGCCTTCAAGCTCGGGTGCGGTCGTCATGGATGTCTCCCCTTTCTAGCGAACCAGTTGCGGGACAAAGGCTTGTCAGGTTGCGGGCTTACCGGCGGGCACGTCGCTGCGCTGCATCACCAGGGTCTGCACGACCGACAGCACCGTGTTGATCAGGATGTACAGAGTCAGGCCCGAGGGCAACCCCAGCATCATGGCCGTGAACAGCACCGGCATGAAGTAGAGCATCATCTTCTGCTGGGCCGGGTCGCCGCCCGCCGCCTGCGGTGTCCACTTCTGCTGCAGGAACATGACCACGCCCAGCACCAGCGGCAGGACATAGTACGGATCCTTCTGGGTCATGTCGCCGATCCATAGAAATAGCGGCTGATTGAACAGCGACACCGAGGCGTTGATGCTGCGGTACAGCGCGATGTAGATCGGCATCTGCAGCAGCAGCGGGAAGCAACCGCCCACCGGGTTGACGCCGTGCTGCTTGTACAAGTCGAAGGTGACGCGGTTGAGCTCCTGGGGATCGACCGGCTTGCCCAGCTTCTTGGCCCGCGCTTCCAATTCGGCGCGCGCCTTGTCGATCTCGGGCTTGAGCTGGCTCATCTTCTTCATCGACCGCATCGAGCGCATGGTGATCGGCCACAGGAGGGCCTTGACCAGCACCGTCAGGATCAGGATGGCCACCGGCCAGCTGCCCGACACCGAAAAGCCCCAGCCCAGCACCGCCAGCATCGGCCGGGCGATGGTGCCGAACCAGCCGAAATCGATGGCTTCGACCAGCTCGGCCTTGGCCGGACGCAGCAGATCCACGTCCTTGGGACCCGTGTACAGGCTCCAGTGCCAGCTCTGGCCGTGGGCGATCTTCTGGTCCTTGGTGCAGGCCGGGTGACCGGTCGCCGCCGCCAAAGCCGGGTCCACGCAACCGTTTTGCGCCACACCCAGGGTCGCCGGCGCCAGCCGCAGCCGCGCCACCAGCACACCGTTGCCCACAGCCTGCAGGCGGGCGTCGTTCTGGGCGGCAAAACCGCGCTCGGGCGCCGAGGCCAGCAGGAAGTAGCGGCTGTCGACGCCCAGCCAGGCCGGCAGTCCCACGCTGGTGCGGTCGGCCAGCTCCGCCGAAGCCAGCGACGGGCCATCGAAGCGCACGGTCTTGTCGCCCACCAGCATCGCTGCACTTTTCAGGTCGGGCGGGGCCGAGAACATGGCCATCAGGCCGCCGCCGTGCTCCTCGCCATGGAAGGTGGTCAGGTCGTGGGCCAGCGTCACCGTCGCCTGGGCGTTGCCCACGTTGTAGACGGCCACTTCCAGCTTCAGGCTGTGCGGCAAGTCGGCCGCAGCCATCGAGAACCGCTTGAGGAGGTAGATCGGGCTGGCCACGCGCTGCGGGTCGGGCCACGCCAGGGCCACGCTGTGGTCGGTCTTTTCCACCACGCCCCACACCGGATCGAGCAGCGTATAGTCCTTCAGGCGCTTGGCCAGTAGGGCCCCGTCGGCCTTGGCGGTGACCGGCTGGTCGCCGGCCTCGACGCTGTCGAAAAAGTCGCGGTAGGGGTCCCACTTGGCATCCCACGAGTCCACCAGCTCCAACGGCCCGGCCTCGAACTTGGCGGCAGCCCAGGCCGGCGGATTGGCGGCCGGCGGCGTGCGTGCGGCCAGCTTGAACTGCGGGTCAAGCAAGCGGATCGACTCGATGCCGCCGTAGCAAGGCGACACCGTCCACTGGACCTTGGCCGACTTCAGCACCACGCCGGGGGTACCGGGGCGGCACGGTCCGGCCGGCGGCAGCATCACCTTGACGATGGCGGCGTTGCTCGGCGTGGGTGCCGCAGCTGGCACCACTGCGGCGGTTGCCGGAGCCGGAGCCGGAGCCGGAGCCGGAGCCGGAGCCGGAGCCGGGGCCGGAGCCGGAACCGGAACCGGAGCCTCGGCCGCGACCGGCGCGGCGACAAGGACGGCCGCGGCCAGGGCAAGGTAGTTGAGGATTCTGTAACGTTCGAACATCAGGTTCATTCCAAGTGGCGGAGTCCGTCACGGCACCGGGTGGTGGTGTGCG
This sequence comes from Deltaproteobacteria bacterium, assembly GCA_016218865.1. Lineage (GTDB taxonomy): Bacteria > Myxococcota_A > UBA9042 > UBA9042 > UBA9042 > SXRM01. Next base: position 5,410 of record JACRCU010000513.1, read on the forward strand.
TGCGGCTGGCGGGCGTCCGAGCCGCCATCGGTGGGCCCAAAGCGACCCGGCGGCGGAAAATCCACCCCGCCGGCGCAGAGCGGCTGGCAGCGCAGCAGGCGCCAGGCGATGAGCGGCAGCGCCCGGTAGACCGGGTGCCCGCTCAGGGCCAAGAGCGCGTATTGCGAACAAGACGGGTGGAAGCGGCAGGCCGGCGGCAAAAGTGGCGACAGCAAGCGGCGATAGCCGGCCACCAGGGCAGCGAGCAACCACGCCACGGGGCGGCGGGGCGGCGGCATCGGCGCCAAGGGGTCGGCGGTGGTCATGGTGTGGCGCCCCGCGGTGGTCGGCGATCGCCCGGCGATCGACTGCGGCGTTCGCGGTCGAGATTGCTGCATACATAGTCGAAAACTTTCGACATTTCTGCACTCACCTCGGCAAGGCTCGCCATCGGCCAGGGGATGCGCGCCAGAACCACCACGTCGACTCCACTCAAGCGTGGGGCGCGAAGCGCTCGGAACGCCTCGCGAATCAACCGGCGCATGCGCGCCCGTGCCGGCGAATTGCCGGTTTGCTTCGAGACCGACAGCCCCAGGCGCGCGTTGCCGGCGGGTTCAGCCGAGCGGCGCCGGGCGATCACCTGCAGGTGGGGACCGCGGCCGCGCCAGCCGTGCTGCAAAACCGCTTTGAATTCGCGCTGAAGGAGAATGCGGTCGCGGCCGCCGAAG
>JACRCU010000520.1 GCA_016218865.1 Deltaproteobacteria bacterium
CGCAGCGCGACCGGATCGAGGTCGCCGGCGTGGCGGCGCGGCTGGTCACGCCAAGCATTTTCGCGCTGTTGCACAAGCCGAGGGGCGTGCTGACGACGCTGGCGGATCCCAATGACCGCCGCTGCGTCGCGGCGCTGCTGCCCCAGGATTGGCGGGGCCGCGTCGGCGTCGTCGGGCGCCTGGACAAGCCGACGACCGGGGCGCTGCTGGTCACCGACGACGGAGACCTGAACAATTTGCTGACCGCCCCGGCCTCGCACGTCTGGAAGCGCTACATCCTGACGGTGGTCGGCGAGCCGGACGAGCTGGATCCGCGCCTGGAGCGTTTGCGCCAAGGTGTCGCGATTTCGGGCGTGCGGACCAAGCCGGCGCGCTGCGGCGTCGTGGCCGGGACCGGGCGAGCCGACGGTGGCGACGGACGCTTGAGCGAGGTCTGGATCGAGATTGCGGAGGGCCGCTTCCATCAGGTGCGGCGCATGGCCAACCAAGTCCAGCTCAAGTTCGTGCACCTGCACCGCGCCGCCATCGGCCCGTTGGAGCTCGGCGCTCTTGCTCCCGGCGAGTGGCGGTCGCTCCGCGCCGACGAGGTGGACGACCTGTACACTGCCGCCGGTGGCCGTGATGCGCCGATTGTGGGTGCACGAACGGCATTGCGTCGGCACTTGGACGCTGGGGAGCTCGACCCGATCGACGCCGCCTTGGTACGCCGCTACTTCGATGGGTTGGTGTCAGGTATTGACACTTGACACCTTTTTCGGCAGGCCGCCGGCCGCTGCCCGCGGGCTCACGGGTCGCCAATCGCCCTGTTTCGCTTGCGAAATCCCGCGCTAGGGACCGTTACCCGTATGGGCCGTTGGGCGGGCGGGCGCCAGCCCCGGCCGACCAGCGGGGCCGCAGCCGCGACCAGCGGCGCAGGCCTAGGGCCCGACCCGGCGCAGCCGGGGAGCGCCATAGCTGTCACGCCCGGAAGAGGCAATACTTCCCTGTATGTTCACTGGATTTCTGTGACCAATCCAACCTGGCAGCGCATTCGTTGCGAGCCGGACGCGCCAGCTCGGCGGAAAAGATGTCAAGTGTCAATACCTGACACCCGTCCCACACTTGACACGCCAACACGCCGTCGCCATGGTGCGAGCGACGCCCGGCTGCACCGGCAGTGCACTGCGCTCGCGACCCACCGCATCGGGGTGAGAAATGAATTGGCAGCGTTTTCTTCCGTCCGTACTCGCATTTGCAGCCGCCTGCAGTACGCCGACCAGTTCCGCCCAGACCAGCGGTGCCGACTCTGGAACCCAAGCCGACGCCCTACTTTCGCAGGATTCCAGCACCGCGGCGGACCAGACGGGAGGCGACTCTGCGGACGCCGCGCAGACGCAGCCAGACGCTGCGGCAGGGCAAGACACTGCGTCCCCTCAAGATACCTCGGGCAAAGGCGACATCGCCGTCGGTCCGCCGTGCGACTGCAAGCTGGTCTTTACCCACATCGACCTGAATGCAAATGCGGTCAAAATCATGCAGTCGATGCCCGACGGCACTGGGGCGACGACCCTGCAAGAAAACGCCATCCTCTCGTCTCAGCCTGCGGGCGGGCGCTACGTGGCCATGGTCGGCAGCCCAAAGGCGCCATCGATGCGCGTGATGACTTTGGGTGGCCAACTCGTCGCCCAGGTATCGGCCGCGGGCGACGCACCGATTTTCGGCACGGTAAGCGCCGATGGCAAGCGGGTTGCCTGGACGCGCCGACTGAGCGACATGAGCAACGACACGGAGTTGGCCGTGGTGAACCTCGATACGAGCAAGTCCGTGACTGTGAAGTCGATGCCGTCGTGGGAGACTCGCCCCGCCTTCTCGCCCGACGGCAAGTGGCTCGTGTGGTACGGTGCCGATGGCAAGCTGCACATGGCCGACGGGAGCGGCAACAACGACAATGTCGTCTTGGCCGACATCAGCGACGACAACGACTTCCGCAATGGGCTGAGCTGGAGCCAAGACAGCAAGCGCTTGGCCCTGACCGTGCTCTTCAATGGCGCGAACTCGAACATCAGTCTGTTCGACGTGGGGGCGGCACAAACCGTCGCCCTGACCTCTGGGCCGGTGCGTCACCAAGGTCCCGTCTTTGGCTATGGCGATGAAGTTATTTACTTTACCGACTTCACCGCGGACAAGTCGGCAACGATCCGGCGAGTCAGCGTGCAAGGCGGCGCCTCGGAAGCTGTGACCGACGGAACGGGGTACGACGTCTTGCCGCAGCCCTCGCCAGATGGGCGGTACGTCGCCTATGCCCGCTGGACCGACCAAGACAACTTGGGCGAGCTGCGGGTGTTCAACGTGCAAACGGGTGCGATTCAGGTCGTCGACACCAACGTATTCAATCGCGCTTACTGGGTAGCAGGACTCTAGGCGAGGCTGGCGGAAGGGACACGGGGGTCGGTGGGCCGGACCCGACACTGCGCAGGCCGAGGGCACAGCGCTTGCGCGCCACAGGAGTACCCGGAACCGCGGCCAGGCTCGGCCCGTTCCTGGCTGCTGGGCTAGCGCTCGCTTGCTCGCAGGATCCGTCCCGGCCTCCTGGCTGGGCTCCACAAGCGCACTTGGGCACACCCCAACCCGACTGAACCCGAAGCGAGGCAGCAGGATCGTGATTCTCCGTTCGACAGTCCTAGGGAGCGCAACGAAAGCAGTTGATCACTTCTCGCCATCGCCGCGGCGAATCGGCCCAAAATCCGCTCGCTTGCGGCCTACTGTGCGGTCGCGATGTTCACGATGTTGTCGTACCGAACCTTGTTGTCGGTTGCCGGAAAGGCAGGGTTTTGTGCCCGGAGTGTGTCCGGTATTGACACGTGACCCTCCCCCGGCCGCCGTCGCCGGGCGCAGCACCAGCCTCGTGCGGCGCAGGCCTAGGGCCCGACCCGGCGCAGCCACGAAGCGCCATGGCAATCGGTTTCCAGAAGTGCTCGAAACCTCAGCAAAGTCCTTCGAGCTCCGCGGCAGGCGCTGGCCCTGCAACCGGCGCGATGTCGAGCCAGCCTCGCTTCGCTGCTGCTTCAAAAGGTGTCAAGTGTGATCCCTGAGAAAGAAGTCCGATTTCGAACGCCGCCAGCGACGTCTGCTGCGCGAGGTGTCGCCCGACGCAGTGACCACGACGGACCTCGCCCACCACGACCCGACACGCCGTATACCGGTTCC
>JACRCU010000521.1 GCA_016218865.1 Deltaproteobacteria bacterium
AGCCAAGGCGAGTCTGCCCAAGTCGACCTGGGTGGCGTTGGGGCTGGCCGCGCTGGGCCTGCTGTGGGCGGCCGCCGAGCTGCTGGGCGACCAGGGCGGGCTGGTGCGCGAGCTCGCCAAGGCACCGGCAGAGGCGCCGGCCGCAGCCCGCCAGGTCGGGCAAACTGCTGTGTTCATGGCGTGTTTCGCATTGCTCGCCGTGGCGGCCGCGGCGCTCCGGCCCGCATGGTCGCGCGCGCTGGCGGCAGTGCTGCTGGTTGGTTCGCTGCTCCAGGGCTTCTCCTTTGCGCAGGCACACCTGGGTCCGGCCAGCCGTCGCCCGGCCAGCGCCGTGACCTGGGGCGAGCCTGACCGCGCCGCGCTGCGCCAGGTGGTGCCCGCCAACCAGCGCTTGCTCACTGCCGCGGCCTTGCGCATGGCCAACTGGGGCGGAACGGCCGCAGTGCCGGTTGCGGGCGGCTACGAGCCGGCCATCACCGCCAACGCCAATCGCTTTGGCAACGGGCTTGCGGGTCGACCACTCGACGGGTACGCGGTGAATTTCCAGGCGCGCGCCCCCAACGCTTTCGTGTCGCGCCTGGCCGTGTCGCACCTGCTGGTCGCCCCGGACGATCGCGCGGCCAACCAGGCCTTTGCCGCCTGGCCAGTGGCAAGCACCCTGGCCGCTGACCTGCAAGTGCGCAAGAATCCGAGTCCCAGGCCAAGGCTGGCGATTGCCGAGCGCTTCGAAGTCGCAGAGAGCCCCCGGGCGGCGCTGCAGCGCATCCAGTCCGATCCCCTGGCGCCGGTGCAACTCACCGGAGCCAGCGCCGGCCTGCCGACCCCGGTGGCTGGCACGCTCGCGCTGGAGGTCGATCGAAGCGACCATATCGAGGCCACCAGCCACTGTGCCAGTGCGTGCGTGGCCGTACTTCGCGACAGCGCCGACCGCGGTTGGCAGGTGGCGGTCGATGGCGCCCCGGCACCGTCCCTGATCGCCGACGGTGCCTTCCGCGCCGTGGTCCTGCCGGCAGGCGATCACCGCGTGTCCTGGCAGTACCGACCTGCCGGTTGGCCGTGGGCGCCGTGGCTGGCGCTGGCCGGCTGGCTGGCGGTGGCCGCGTGGCTGTGGCGCTCGCGCGGCAGGCCCGCAAAACTGGCTGATTCAGCAAAGTAACTGGCGACTTGGGCTCGCCCAGGGCGACCTCCTCCCACTCTGGTTCTGGCCGCGCGGCGACCGGTGGCCGGGGACAACCCCGCGCTGTCCGCGTCGCGGGTCGGTCGGCGCCGATCGCCGCGATCCCTGCCGTAGATCCGCGGCCTTCTGGGTTTGACAGCCGCGATCGCAGCGCGTATATCCAGCGCATGCTCCGCCGTCCATCCGACCAGCTTCTGCGCGACATCTCGGCCCAAGGCCAGCGCTTTCTGCCGTGCCCGCGGCGCAAGGACCACGCCAGCTTGGCCGTAGAGGTGTGCAAGACCACCTGCCGGTACGCCCGCCGCTGCACCGTCTTTCAGGCCTGGCTCCGGCCGCCGCTCTTGCTGCTCGACCAGGCCTGACGCCAATTTGGCCCAACTATCCAGGCGTTTCTCTGCACTCGGCCCCGTCGCCCGCAGCGGGGCTACCCCCTGGCCCTCGAGCATCAATCAGAAACCTCCGAGGCCCGGCGCAACGGAGAGTCTGACCGACGAAAACTCAATGATGCTGGGTGAGTCGCCAGCCGGCGCTGTCGCGACCTGCCGCGACGCTGACCGTTAGGTTCGGGTATGTGATCGGTGCTTTAGCTGTGGCCGCTTCGCAGGGCCCCAGCTGCAGACTGCGCGCCGCCTGGCGAGCCAAGACGCCGCACGGACCCAGCGTCACCACCACCATGCCCTGCTCGGTGGACCAGAGCCGCGCGCCGTGGTTGCGGTAGCGCGCCCGCACCTCGCCGTGGGGAAATGGCAGCGGACCCCAGGAGCGCGCCCCCGCCACCGCCAGCTGCGGCGCCACCGCATCCAAGAACGCCGGCGTGCTGGAGGTGCGGCTGCCGTGGTGCGGAACCTTGAGCACGGTCGCTTGGTTCAGGGCCCGCGCATCCAGCAGCGCCGTCTCGGCCGCGGCCTCGATGTCGCCCGCCAGAAGGGCGGAGTGGCCGGCCACTTCCAGCCGGAATACCAGGGAGTTGTCGTTCAGGCCGAGACCATCGCGGTAGGGCGCCGGTCGCGGCCAAAGCTGCTGAATGCGCGCACTGCCGACCACCTCGCTGGGTCGGTCCAGCGGCACCCGCGGCACGCTGGCCAGCAGGGCCATCAGCTGGTCGTGCTCGGGACCTGCCCCGGGCTGGCCCGTGTACCAAAACGCCCCGATGGGCAAGTGGCGCGCCACCGCGAGCAGGCCATTCTCGTGATCCGGGTGCGCGTGGCTCAGCACCAGCCGGTCGATGCGCCGCACGCCCAGCGCCCGCAGCGCCGGCAGCAGTGCGACGTTGCCCACCCGGCCTTGATCGCCCTGGGCACCGCCGCCGTCGACCAGCCACGTCGCGCCGCTGTCGAACTGCACCAGGGTGGCGTCGCCGTGGCCGACATCGAAGTGGCTCAGGCGCACCTGCCCCGGCGGCACCTGCTGCGCGCGCACCTGCCAGCCAATCGCCAGCGCCAGGGCCAGCAGGGAACCCGCCGCCGCCCACCGCCAGCGCCGGCCGTGCCACCACGCCGCCACGGCCAGGGGCAGCACGGGCGCCAGAGCCCAGGCCACCAGGCCGTGGGGAAACACCAGTGGCCAAGCGCCGTTCGATAGCGTCACCGCCGAGCGCAGCGGCCACAGCAAGGCGTGGACGACCGTCGCGCTCAGCCAGGCCGCGGTGGCTCCCGGCCACGCCGCCAGCGCCACCCCCACCAGACATACCGGCAGCAGCGCAACGGCGTAGGGCAGGGCCACCAGGTTGACCGGCAGCGCCGCCACCGCCACCTGGCCCAGCCGCAGCGCTGCGATCGGACTGGTCGACGCAAACGCCGCCACGCTGGCGTGCCACGCCTGCCGCAGCGGACCACCGGGCCGCTGGCCCGCCCAAATCAGGCCAACCACGCCCGCCAGCGAGAGCTGCAGCCCCACGTCCACGATCGCTGGCGGATCGGCCAGCAGCATCACCGCCGCCGCCATGCCGAGCAATTCCAAAGGATCCATCCGCCGTTGCCAGGCCTCGCCCAGCAGCGCGATGCTCACCATCCAAGCCGCCCGCAGCGTGCTCTCGGCCGCGCCGGTGAGCGCAGTGTAGGTCCACGTCGCCCCCAGCAGCGGTCCCGCTGTCCAGGCCGCCAAATGAGCGCGCCGGAGCAGCCCCAAGCCCCACCGCCGCAGCGCCGCCCGCAAGGCCCAGCGCAGCGCGCCCACCACCAGCGCCAGGTGGCTGCCCGACACCGCCAGCACGTGGGAAGTGCCTGTCTCGCGCAAGAATTCGTCCAGAGCCGGCCACTCGCTCAGCCGGTCGCCCAGTGCCATGGCGCCCACCACCGCGGCATCCTGGGCCGGGTAGCGCCGCGCCACTGCCATCGCCGCCCACCGCCGCCAGCGCCCCAGCAGGTCCAGCCCGCGGTCCCACGGCCAGGGGCTGGGTTCGAGCACCGCGATCCGCGCGCCGTCCGCCACCCGCAAGCTGCCCCACCGCTGCTGGGCGCGCCAGGCCGGTCCCAGATCGATGCTGCCGGGATTGCCAAAGGCGAGCGGCGGCGCGATGAAACCTGGGATGCGCACGCGCTGACCGCGGCCGACCCGCACGTCGCGGCCTCGTACCTCGACCCGGAGCTGGCCCCAGCGCACCTCGCACACCCCGGGCGTCACCGCGGGCGGGCACCGCCACAGCCAGTCCGCCGCAAAGCGGTAGCCGGTCGGCGTCCACTCGGGCTCGCTGGCCACCGTCAGCTCGTGCAGCGGCGGCCAGACCCGCGGCTGCGGCAGGTCCAGGGGCGGGCTGTCGCTCTGGCTTGTCCCGGCCCGCACCGTCGCCAGCGCCAGCAGCAGCAGCCCGGCTGCCACTCTGCGCGCCGCCGCGTCACCGGGCAACAGCACCGCGACCACGCTTGCCGCCAAGCCGATCCAGGCCCACATCAGGGCCGTTTCCGCGGCCAGCCCCAGCGCTGTGCCCGCCGCGACGGCCAGTGCCGCCGGCCCCCACAGTCGCCCGCGCCAGGCGCCCATCTTGCCCGCGTCCCATGCCAGCATCGCCACCTCGGCCGCCATCCATTGCGGCGCACACCAAGGTGATCGACGCGAGCCGCCTTTTTGCCGCGGTGCTGCGCGAAAAAACTTCAACGCCGCGGCCGGAGTGAGCGGCGCGCGGCGCGAAGAATGCTCGCTATGGTATTGTTTTAGAATCGGAACTGCAGGTTTGCCGTCAGCTCGCGAATGTGCTGCTTGGGGTCGCGAACCGTGCCCTGCAGCTGATCGTCGCGGTACAGCAGGCTGGCGATGCCCACGTTCTTCCAGATGTAGCCGTGGATGGCCACGCGGAACTGCTGCTCGTCGCGCTGACGGTTCACGTCGGTGCGCGCCGTGCTGCCCATCTGGTAGTCGTCGGCGACGAACGCGCCAAAATCCGCAGCCACCAGCAGGTACTTGGGGATGACCAGGAAGCCGGCCTGTACGTTGTACATGACCGAGCTGGCCGAGTAGTCGATCTCGTACTTGTAGGCGGCTTCAGCCTTGAAGTGCAGCCGCTTGTGGCGCCCGACCAGGCCTACGTGGCCGACCGGATAGCGCTCGTTGGTGCGCTGCTCGTACTTGCCGCCCAGCGTGACACCCAGGGCCGTCGGCACCGGCACGTACAGGAACGGCGAGTCCCAGCGGTTCAGGGTGCCGATGATGTTGCCGACCAGCTGCCCGCCGACGTTGAACGGGAAGTTTTTCTCGACCGCGTTGCCGGTGGTCGACGACAGCGCGCCCACCACACCGTACGAGCCCGAGCCCGCCGAGCCAAACACGCGGTAGGTCAGAAGTCCGCGCGGCAGCAGCGGTCCCCACACCTCCGCCGAGCCGCCGGTGGGTTGCTCGAAGGCATTGGTCAGGTAGTAGGCCGGCTCCAGCAGCAACTGCTTGCTGGGCGACACGATCAGCGCGGTCGACAGCGACGCGCCGCCGCTATTGACCGAGAAGAAGTGCTGGCTGTGGCCGATCGGCATCTGGAACAGGGCGAAGGTGACGCGCGGCGTGCCGTCCAAGTGCGCCGACACCAAGAAGAAGGAGTTCTGCACCAGCGGTGTGGGGCCAAAGGCGCGGATCGACAGGGTCGAAAACCGCGTGTCGTACGTGTCCTTGGTGACCAGGGTGGCGCCTTCGCCGCGGTCGGTGCTGGTCATGCCGCCTTCGAGCCGGCCGACCACGCCGAAGCGAATGCCAGGGTTGCCGCGGCACACCGTCACGTCGGGGTCGAACCGGCAGCCGAAGTCGGCGCAGTCGATGCGGCCGTCGCCGTCGTTGTCCAAGCCGTCCGAGCAGACCTCGTCGTTGCGCTCGCCGTCCTTGTCGCCGCCTTTGCCGATCAGGTCTTCCACGGTCTGGCCAGGCCCCAACTCGGGCACATCGTCGGCCATGCTCGCCGCGCCGCTGGCATTGCCGCCGCCGCCAGCCGGCTCGCGCCACGAGCCCTTGCAGACCGTGATGCCGCTGCCTTCGCAGTCCGGATCGTCGCAGTCGATGAAGCCGTCGCCGTCGTTGTCGAACCAGTCGCTGCAGCGCGCGTTGCTGTTCTCGGGCCCGCTGCCCACCTTGCAGTCTGGGCTGGCGGCGCAGTCGTGATCGGCGCAGTCGACAAGGCCGTCGCCGTCGTCGTCCTTGCGGTCGCTGCAGTTGACCTCTTTGCGGCTGTCCGCGCTGGGCGCCGGTGCCGGAGTCGCCGCGGGAGCCTCTTCAGCCGGCGTGTCGGCCCAGGCGGACGCGCTGGCGCCCCACAGCCACAGCCCCAGAGCGAGCGCCGGCCAGCGGTGCCGGCCCAACTCCGAACATTTCGCTTTCGTCATTTGGTGTTCCTTCATGATCTGTTCCTCGGTTCGGAGTGGCCGCTACTCGCCGCACACCTTGGGCTTGCCGTCGCTGACGTGCACCTGCGGATTCCAGCTGCAGTCCCAGTCCTCGCAGTCGATGGCGCCGTCGTGGTCGTTGTCCTGTCCGTCGCTGCACCGTTCGTCGGCCGACAGCAGCAGGTCGCCCAGGCTCTCTTGGCAGGCCAGCTTGGTGGCCGTGTCCGCCGCCTGCCGGCACGAGTTGTCGGCGCAGTCCAGGTAGCCGTCGCTGTCGTTGTCGATGCCATCGGTGCACTCCTCGAAGGTGCCTTCCTGCACGTCCTTGCAGTAGTCGGCGACGGTCTGGCCATCGTGCCCCGGCCACGGCTCCAGCGACTTCGAGCAAGCGTTGTCGTTGCAGTCCACGTAGTTGTTCTTGTTGTTGTCCAGCTTGTCCGAACACTTGGCATAGGTGTCTTCGGACAGGGACTTGCAGTAGTCGGTCACGGTCAGGCCGTCGTGCCCGGTCCACGGTTCGGTCGACTTGCTGCACGAGTAGTCGTTGCAGTCCACGTACTTGTTCTTGTCGTTGTCCACGCCGTCGCTGCAGGCCTCCAGGTTCTTTTCGCCCAAGCCGGCGCAGTAGTCGGCCAGGGTCTTGCCGTCGTGTCCCGGCCACGGGTCCGCCGACTTGCTGCAGCTGAAGTCGTTGCAGTCCACGTACTTGTTGCTGTCGTTGTCGAAGCCGTCGCTGCAGGCTTCCAGGGTATTCTCCGGTCCGGGCTTGCCGGTGCCGCTCGTCACCTTGCACGCGGTGGCGGCGCTGCAGGTCGAGTCGTCGCAGTCCACAAAGCCGTCGCCGTCGTCGTCCTTGCCGTTGGCGCACTCGACATCGGTGCGCTCGCTGCACACGGTGACGAACAGGCCGTAGCGGCAGGCGCCGTCTTCGCAGTCGGTCTTGCCGTTTTGATCGTTGTCCACACCGTCGCTGCAGTTCTTGTCGGTGAATTCGCGCGAGCAGCAGGCCTGCATCAGGGTCTGGCAGGTCAGGTCGCCGCAGTCGCCGTAGCCGTTGCGGTCGTTGTCGAAGTGGTCCTTGCACAGGGCCACGGTGTTCTCGGGCTCGATCGGCAGGGGCGGGTTGCCGATGTAGTTGGGGCCGCAAAACCCACCGGTGAAGCGGCAGTCGGGGTCGTCGCAGTCGGTCATGCCGTCTTGATCGTTGTCGGCGCCGTCGCGGCAGACGGTGGTGCCGGCCTCGTAGCCGCCCGGCGGCCGTCCGGTGGGCTCGTAGCAGCCGTGCAGGGCGGCCAGACCGGCGGCGATCGCGAGCGCGGTGCGCCAGCGGGGGCGGTCCTGCTTGCCAAGCAAGTCGTTGAACATCATGGTCAATCCTTGGGTCGGCGGCGGTTCGGGCTGGGGCGTGCGATCGGGCCCGGCGCGCGCTGCGGCACCGGCGGCAAGTCGGCAGCTAGTGCTGCAGGCACGCCGCGCGGCCTGGGCCAAAGCGGCGGTTCGTGGCCACGTAGACC
>JACRCU010000522.1 GCA_016218865.1 Deltaproteobacteria bacterium
AACAGGGCCAGCGGGTCGGCCACCGGCAGCGGCCCGTCGAGCAGATAGGGCTCGCCCGCCGCACAGCCGACGAAGGCGCCAAACCAGCCGTCGCGGTGCTGCAGAGCCACCTGGGAGGCCGGCGAGCCGACCAGAGTCCCCGCCGCGCCCGGGCCGACCTGGCTGGCGTGGCAGGCGACCGCGCGCGCCTTGATCTCGGCAAACTCGGCGATATCCACCACGAAGCTGGGCCGCGTCTGGCTGCGCATCGGGTAGTAGAGCAGCTGGGTCACCGTGTGGGCCAGCTGGTCCGGTGTGGGCCAGTTGCGCAGACCACAAAGGAAAACCGCGCGCTTGGCCAACTGCGAGGCCGCGACGTGGTCGGGGTGCCGCTCGTGCCGCCAGGGCGCCAGCACCAACTCGGGGCGGATCACGCGCAATTGCTCCACCAATGCCTGCACTTGCGTATCGCTGGCGCCGTCCAGGCCGGCGTCGGGCAGCCCCAGGTTGCCGCGCCAGTGCAGGCCCAGAACCTGGGCTGCGGCCTCGGCTTCTTGCTGGCGAAGCGCCGGGGTACCGCGCGACGCCCGCTCGCCGCGGGTCAGGTCCAGCACCCCGCAGCGGTAGCCTTGGGCGCCCAGCTTGGCGAGCAGGCCGCCGCAGAACAGCTCGGCGTCGTCGGGATGGGGAGCGATCACCAGGACTTCAAGATGCAGATCGGGCATCTACAAGGCCTCCACGCAGTGCTGGCCGGCAAAGGGCTCGGGCATGGACAGCGCCGCGTGGGTCAGCGCCTCGACGCCGAAGCGCGCGGCGAACCACGGCCAGCTGTAGAAGCGCTCTTGCGGCAAGCCTTGCGGCCAGCACAGCACCTGGGCGCGCTGCCAGCGCGAGGCGTCGCCTAGGCCCTGGGCCGAGCGGGCGCGCACCATCTTACCCAATAACTTCACTAGGGTATCGTCGATCTGCGCCCGGGCGCGCTCGCCGGCCTTGTCCAGCCCCGGATCGGCTTGGGCCAGCGCTTGCTGCAATTGCGGCCACACACTGTCCAGGGCTTGATTCAGCGCGACGTGCAAGGTGTCGGCCTCGGCCTGGGCCTGCTGGTGCAGGGCGGCGCGGTCGGGCTGCAGCTGGGCGACCTCTTGCAAGTCCGCAATCGTCAAGCCCTGCTCTGCCAGCGCCTGCTGCAGCCAGCCTTCGAGCCAGGTGAAGCCGGCGCGCCCCACCGCGCACGACGGTGGTATGCCCAGCAACGGATAAACTGGTTGGATTTGCGCCAGGTAGCCCAGCTCCGCGGGTCCGCCGACGTACGCCGCGCTGGGGAGCAGCAGGTCCTGGAGGAGCGGCCGCAACAGAGCCGAGGTGCTGAAGGCCGCCGCCGGCAGGGCCCGCAACTCCGCATCCGTCAAGCTCTGTTCGCCGTCGCGCCGCAGCACCTGCCAGCCGTCGCCCTGGGCGCGCAGGCGGTAGCGCGGCGTGCCATCGCCGGCCGGCGCCACGAAACAGAGCGGCGAGCCGGGCCGCACCGCTACCTGCGGCTCGAAGCCGGCCGCGCGCAGCTCGGCGCCGCGTTGGTGCAGCAACTCCTCGATTTCGCTATGACGCTCGACCACTTGCCGGTGCAGCGGCGCCGCGGCCGCCACCATCGCCGGGTGACGCGGGTCCACCAGCACCAGACCGTGGTCGCCCAGCAGGGCGTCGATGTGCCGCGCCACCGCCAGCCCCAGCGGCTCGCCCGGCCGCCAGGTGTCGCGCAGCAGGGCCAGGGTGGCGTCGGCGTGCGGCAGACCGTGCAACAAACCGTCGAGATCGTTCAGGACTTCCAGAAGACGTGGCGAGGTCTGCAGACTCCCGACCGAGGCGCGGCCCGCCCCGTCCAAGGGCGCGTGCAGCCGCACCGGCGCACCCGGCGGCCGCGGCACCCAGGCATGGTCGATCTCGGCGGCGTCGTGGTCTTCGCTCTGCAGCCAGAACAGCGGCACGGTGGGCACGCCGGTCTCGGCCTCGAGCGCCCGCGCCGCCGCCACCGCCGTCGCAGCCTTGTGCAGCGTGAACAGCGGTCCCAGCCACAGACCCAACTGCTGCCCCGTCACCACCACCGCCGTGCCGCCCTGGGCCAGGCGCTGCAAACTGGCTGTGCGCGCTGGGCGATCGGGCAGTTGCGCGGCGAGCTCGCGGGCAGCCTGCAGAGCGCCCGGGTGGATGGTGCGCGCGGCGGCGTTGTGGGCCACGGCGCGCCGGCCAGCGCGATCCAGCAGATCGCCCGGCAACAGCGCCCGCGCGTTTGAATCGCCGGCAAGCCAGGTTGGGGCAAACGGTCGTGACATGGTCGGCACACTGGGCCAAGCTGGCCGGCGGGGAGGGTAGCGAGTGCGCGGCAGAAGTGCCAATGTAGCGGCGCCAAGCTGCTGATCAACCGCGCAGAGGCCGCAGCGATTCCGCCTCCGGTCGCCCCGAGCTGCCCCAACCGCCGCCATGCCCCACCGCGAGTCCCCGCCCATGCCCTTGCCCGCGCCGCCCCTGCCTTTTTCTGCCCGCCGCGCCCTGCTGGTCGCCGTCCTTGCCATGGCGTCCACGGTTGGAGTGCCCATGCCTGCCGCCGCCGAGCACTTGGAACACGGCCTGTCGCCACATGTTTCGCCTCAGCTGCAGCCCGCCGGTTCGCTGTTGGCGGCCATCCAACGCCTGAGCACCGCCGGCACGGTGCTGTACGTGGCGGCCCACCCCGACGACGAAAACTCACGGCTGCTGGCATGGTTGGCGGGCGAGCGCGGCCTGCGCGCGGTCTACCTGTCGCTGACCCGCGGCGACGGCGGCCAGAACCTCGTCGGCACCGAGCAGGACGAGCTGCTGGGCGTGCTGCGCACCCACGAGCTGCTGGCGGCGCGGCAGATCGACGGCGCCGAGCAGCGCTTCACCCGCGCCCGCGACCTGGGCTACACCAAGGCCACCGCGGAAGCGCTGAAGATCTGGGGCAAAGACGCGGTGCTGAGCGACGTGGTGCGGCAGTTCCGCCAGGTGCGGCCCGACGTGGTGATCACGCGCTTCACGCCGCGGCCGCCCAACCACGGCCACCACACCGCCTCGGCCGAGCTGGCGGCACTGGCCTTTGCCGCGGCCGGCGATACCAAGCAGTTTCCCGGAGTTTTGACCCCGTGGCAGCCGGCGCGCCTGCTGCACAACGTGACACTCTTCAACCGCAAGCTGGAGGACGTGAAGGCGCCGTACAAGCTGGACGTGGGCGGCTACAGTCCCCTGCACGGCCGCGACTGGGGCGAGGTGGCGGCGGCGAGCCGAAGTCAGCACAAAAGTCAGGGGTTCGGCGTGGCGACCGCCCGCGGGCCGCTGCCCGAGTTCTTCGAGCACCTGGCCGGCACCAAGCCGCAAACGGCGGATCCGTTCAGCGGCATCGAGTTCCGCTGGCAGCGTTTTGCCGGGGGCGCGCCGATCGACGCGGCCGCAGCCGAGCTGGTGCAGAGCTTCGATCCGCGGGCGCCCCAGAAGTCGTTGGCGGGGCTGGCCAAGCTGCGCGGCCTGCTCGAGCAGCTGCCGGCGGACAACCCCTATCGCGACGCCAAGTTGCGCGACCTGGACCAGCTGCTGGTGGCGTGCGCCGGGCTGTGGCTGGAGGCGCGGACCGACGCCGCGGAGCTGGTGCCGGGCCAAAACTACACCGTCAAGGCCACCGCGCTGCTGGGGCTGCCGGCGGCGGTGACCCTGCGCGGGGTGCGATTGGTGGGCGCCGCAGAAACACCCGAGCAAACGCTGGCTTTGGACCTGCCGCAGCACGCCTCGCAGACCCAAGTGCTGCAGGTCTTGGTGCCGGCCCAGGCCGCGCCGACCACGCCGTATTGGCTGCGCCACGCTCCCGAGGGCGGCCTGCATGTGTTGAACAAGCCAGAGGATCTGCACCTGCCGGTGGCGCAGGCGCCGCTAAGGGCGGTGTTCACCCTGAGCGTGGCCGGAGTGGCGGTGCAGGTGGAGCGCGCCGTGCAGACCCACTGGACCGACCCGGTGCGCGGCGAGCGGAGCCGGGCCGTGGAAGTGGCGCCACCCTTTGCCCTTTCGCCGGATCGCCCGGTGGCACTGGTGCCGCAGGGCCAGCCGGTGACGCTGCAGTGGACCCTGACCAGCGCACTGCCGCGCCCGACCGCCGAGCCGCTGCGCGTCGACTTCCAGGCGCCGGCGGGCTGGAAGTGCACTCCCGACCACGCAATCGTGCCGGCCGGGCTGCGCGGCGAGCCGACCACGCTGACCGTGCAGGTGACGGCGCCGAGCGGCCCCGCGAGTCAAGGCGTGCTGCAGGCAAAGGCGACGTGGCAGGGCCAGAGCTGGTCGCTGCGGCAAGATACCTTGGAATACGACCACATTCCGCAGCTGACGGTGCGGCGGCCGGCCGAGGTGCGGCTGCAGTCGGCGGCGCTGGCGCTGGGCAAGCGGCGCATCGGCTACATCCCGGGCCCGGGCGACAAGGTGGCCGAGGCGCTGCAGTCGGTGGGCTACGCGGTGACGCTGCTGCCGGAAGCCCGCTTGGCGACCGATGATCTGCGCGGGTTCGACGCCATCGTGGTCGGCGTGCGCGCGCTGAATGCCCAGCCCAAGCTCGCGGCGCACCTGCAGAAGCTCTACGCCTGGGTCGAGCGCGGCGGCCGGCTGATCGTGCAGTACCACACCAACAGCCGGATCGGGCCGCTGACGGTGCCGCTGGGGCCGTTCCCGCTGGAGATCGGCCGCGAGCGCGTGACCGACGAGACGGCGCCGATGCACTGGCAGGACCCGGCGGATCCGCTGCTGACTGCGCCGAACCGCTTGACCGACGCGGACATGCAAGGTTGGGTGCAGGAGCGCGGCCTGTACTTTGCCCAGACCTGGGACGCCCACTACCGCACGCCGCTGCAGCTGCAGGACCCGGGCGAGGCGCTGCAGTCGGGGGCGCTGCTGGTGGCGCCGCACGGCAAAGGTACTTATATCTACACGGGTTTGGCGTTCTTCCGCCAATTGCCGGCGGGGGTGCCCGGTGCGTGGCGCCTGTTCGCCAACCTGTTGGGGCCGTAGATGAGCGACGAGCGCGCGCCGCTGGGCAGCTGGAACCGGGTCTACCTTGCTGTGTTTGCGATGGAGATCGCGACGATGGCGCTGCTGTGGGCGGCCCAGAGGTACTGGTCGTGATATGCACCCCACCTGATTCGCGCGGGACGGCTTCTCGGACGCGACTAGCAACTGGCGAGAATCAGGCGGGGACCCCGGTTCGGGCCCACAGAATTGCCCGGGTTTCCGATCCGAATTGGATGGATTTGGTATGAGCGGCTTGGACTGGGCAGTGTTGCTGGGCGTATCGCTGCTCATTGTCGGCTGGGGCCTGTGGACCGGCCGCGGGGCGAACCAGAGCAGCGAAGCCTACTTGCGCGGTGGCGGCAGCCAAGGCTGGGCGACCATCGGCCTCGCGGTCATGGCCACGCAAGCCAGCGCCATCACGTTCCTTTCCGTGCCCGGCCAGGCCTACGAAGACGGCATGCGCTTCGTGCAGGTGTACCTGGGCATGCCGCTCGCCCTCGTCGTGGTGAGCGCGGTGCTGGCGCCGGCCTACCACCGCAGCAAGGTCTACACCGCCTACGAAATCC
>JACRCU010000523.1 GCA_016218865.1 Deltaproteobacteria bacterium
GCCTCGGGGCAAGGGTGCAGCTGGGCAGACGTGTGCGGGGCGGTGTTCGGCTTGGTCATGGTGCGGGCACCATCGGCCCGCCGCGGCGGCGGATCAAGGCGGCCACTTTCTACCGTTGGAAAGTACGCGGTTTTCTGCCCTGCCTTGCCCGGCGGCGGCGAACGCGCTAGAAGGCGGCCACTGGAGGCGAAAATGACCCGTGTTGCCTATCGTTGCGCTGCCCTTACCTTCATCGCGCTGACTGCCGCGGCCGCCGCGCCCGGCTGCGGAAAGAGCGAGAAGAAGGAGGCGCCGAACTACTTTGCGCCCGACCCCAAGCCGTCCAAGCTCGACCTGAGCGACGTCATTCCGGTGGAGTCGCCCGACGTGGTGGCCGCCGAACCCGACTCGTGGGCCGGCAAGGTCAAGGCGCTGGTCGCCACCACCGAGGCCGACCTGCAGCGTTGCCGCAACGAGTTCCTGATCCCGTTCCAGTTCGCCGCCATGAAGCGCCGCGACCTGCTGCTGTCGGGCACCATGGACGAAGTGTGCATGACCGGCAGCAAGGAGCTGAAGACGCGCGGACCGCGCAAGCTACTGGATCTTCTGGCCAAAGAGCACATCGGCAAGCATCCGACCCTGGACCGCTTCGTCGTGCTGGGCATGGAGCAAGTCGAGACGTACGCGGTGTTTTCGTACATGACCAAGAAGATCGGCGCGCCCGACCTGGACAACGTGGTCGACATCGCCAAAAACGCCCAGCAGCGCATCCTGGAGCTGGCGCCGCAGCTCGACAAGGCCGCGGCAGACGTCGCCAAGTGGGAAGACAAGCAGCTGGCCGACGATGACCCGGCGGTGGCCGGCGCCGCCATCGACGCCGCCGCCTTCAAGCAGCACCTGATCGACGGCTACGCCCCGGTCATCGCCGATCTCGCCACCGGCTACGAGCGCATGGCCGACAAGTCGTGGCAGGGCTACAACATGCCCAAGCTCGAAACCCTTGAAGCGATGCAGGTGATCCTGGAAAAGCGCGTCCAGCAGGACCGGGCGCGGCTGGCCAAGGTGACGGCCGACGACAAGCAAAAGGCCGAGTTCGAAGCCTTCTTTGCCGCCTGCGACGCCGCCGCCAAGCAGGTCGCAACCTGTTACGACTACTACAAAAAGAAGCCCAAGGACGAGCGCCCCGAGCGCGACCCGAACCTAAAGAAAGTGCAGGCGGCGCAAAAGGGCCTGGCCAAGACCTTGGCGGGCTGGGGCTGGGCCCCCAAGTAGCGCATGGCCATCGCGCGCCTGGGCGAAACCATCGCCTTTCCCGACCCCGAGTCCGCCCACCCCAGCGGCGCCGTGGCCTTTGGCGGCGACCTGAGCGTGGAGCGGCTGTTGGTCGCCTACAGCATGGGCATCTTCCCGTGGCCCAGCAGTCCGCGGCAAATTTGGTGGCACGCGCCGGCCGAGCGCTTCGTGGTGCCGCCCAGCCAGGTCCGCATCAACCGCACCCTGCGCAAGGTCCTGGCCAAGCACCCCTTCCGCATCTCGCTGGACACGTGCTTCCAGCGCGTCATGGAGGCCTGCGCCGCAACGCCGCGCCCCGGGCAGGACGGCACCTGGATCCTGCCCGAGATGGTCAGCAGCTACACGCAGTTGCACCACATGGGCCTGGCTCACAGCGTCGAGGCGTGGCAAGGCGACGAGCTGGTCGGCGGCCTGTACGGCGTGGCCCTGGGGCGCGGCTTCAACGGCGAGTCGATGTTCTCGCACGCCGACAACGCCAGCAAGGTCGCCTTCGTCACCCTGGCCGAGCAGCTGCGCCGCTGGGGCTTCTACTTCATCGACGCGCAAGTACACACGCCGCTTCTGGAATCGCTGGGGGGTACGGCTATTCCAAGGCGGAGCTTCACGCAGCTGGTGCAGGCCGCCGTGGCGCAGCCGGGGGTGCCGGGGCCATGGCGACTCGACCCCGACTTGGAGCGCGGCTACGCCGTCCTGTAGTTGGGGGCCATTTTCTACGTCTTGAAATTACAGGGTTCTTGTTTGGTAGGGCGGACGATCCGGCCTCAATCCAGGCGGTCCCTTGGGGCAGGTTTCACGAACGGGCACTGCGATTACTGACCTGATGGTCACTGACCAAATGGTCACTGACCGATGGGTCATAAAATCGGGCGAGGGGGAGTTTGCCGCTCCGCAGGGTCACCACGGCCGCAGCGGCCGCAGCGGCGCGGCGCCGTAGCTCGGTCTTCTTTAGTACTTTCAGCGAGTAGAAAATGCCCACCACTTTGTTCGGCGCGCGGCCGTAGCGCCCAAGGGGTGAGATCGGGTACGCTTCCCCTCCGCCCGCGACCGGGCCGCCGCCACCGGCACCACCGCAACCGACCGCATCGACCCGCAGGAAGGACCATGACCCTACCGCCCGGCATTGCCCCGTGGGCCCCCGATACCCTGGCCCGCTGGAACGGCACCCCCACCTACATCGCCGACGAGGCGCTGAAGTCGACCGTCAGCGTCGCCATTGCCCTGGGCCGGCCGCTGCTGGTCAAGGGCGAGCCCGGCACCGGCAAGACCCTGCTCGCGCGCGCCATCGCCGAGGGCATGGGCCTGGACATGCTGACCTGGCACATCAAGTCGACCACCCGCGCCCAAGACGGCCTGTACCTGTACGACACGGTGGCGCGCTTGAACGACGCCCGCTTTGGCGACCGCGACGTGCGCGACATCGCCCAGTACATCAAGCTGGGACCGCTGGGCGAGGCCTTCGAGCGCGCCGGCAAGGGCGAGCGGGTGGTGCTGCTCATCGACGAAATCGACAAGGCCGACCTGGAGTTCCCCAACGACCTGCTCCACGAGCTCGACGCCATGCGCTTCCGCATCGCCGAGACGGGGCGCGAAATCGTGGCGCACCTGCGGCCCATCGTGGTCATCACCTCGAACGCCGAAAAGGAGCTGCCCGACGCGTTCTTGCGCCGCTGCGTGTTCCACTACATCGAGTTCCCGTCCGAGGAGCTGCTCACGCGCATCTGCCGCGTCCACCACCCCGACATCGACGACAAGCTGCTGAGCGCGGCGCTGCGGCAATTCATCAAGATCCGCACCCTGGCCGAGCTGCGCAAGCGGCCGTCGACCTCGGAGCTCATCGACTGGCTGGCCGGCCTGCGCCTGTCGGGCATCGACCCCGAGAAGTTGGAGCAGACCGTGCCGTTTGCGGGCGTGCTCCTGAAGCAAGAGAAGGACACCCAGCGGCTGGCCCGCACCGACCTGTCCAAACTGGGCCAACGGCGTTAGGCGAACATGTTCACGGGCTTTCACAGCATGTTGCGCGCCGCCGGCCTGCCAGTCGGTGTGGGCGAATGGCTGGCGGTGGTGGCCGCGCTCGACCGCGGCGCCATCGGTCCGTCGATGCCCGAGTTCTACCACGTGGCGCGCGCGCTGGTGTGCCGCGACGAGGGCGACTTCGACCGCTTCGATCAGGCCTTTGCCGCGTACTTCCAAGGGGCTTCGCTGCCCGAGCCGCTGCACCAGCTCATCCACAGCTGGCTGGACAACCCGCTCGAGAAGCCGCCGCTCACCCCCGAAGAGCTGGCCGCGCTAGAGAGCTATGACCTGGAAACCCTGCGCAAGCTCTACGAAGAGCGCTTGAAGCAGCAGACCGAGCGCCACGACGGCGGCTCGCACTGGATCGGCACCGGCGGCACCAGCCCCTTTGGCCAGGGCGGTCAGCACCCCACCGGGATGCGCGTGGGCGAGGGCGCCTCGGGGCGCGGCCAGGCCGTGTCGATGGCCAAGGCCCGCAAATTCCGCAATTACCGCAGCGACGTGGTGCTGGACACCCGCCAGATTGCCGTGGCGATTCGCAAGCTGCGGCGGCTGGAGCACAAGTCGCGGCGGCTCGAGCTCGACATCGACGCCACCATCGCCGCCACCTCGCGCAACGGCGGCGAAATCGAGATTATCGAGCGGCCCGAGCGGCGCAACCAGGCGCGGGTGGTGCTGATTCTCGACGCCGGCGGCTCGATGGACCCGCACGTCCGCACGGTGGAAGCGTTTTTCTCGGCGATGAAGCAGGGCGGCGGTCTGCGCGAAGTCGAGACCTACTACTTCCACAACTGCGTGTACGGCTTTGTCTATACCGACATGGCTATGCTCCACAAGAAGCCGCTGCCCGACGTATTGCGTTCGGTCCCGCCGCACACCTACCTGATGATGGTCGGCGACGGCTGGATGGCGCCCCGCGAATTGTTCAGTCCCTACGGTGCCATCGAGTACGGCATGGCCGACGAAGTGCCCGGCATCGAGCGCATCGCCACCATCGCTGCGGCGTTCGAGCGGCGCGCCTGGCTGAACCCGATTCCCGACAACTACTGGGGCGAGTCGACCATCGGCGCCATCGGCGAGCTGGTGCCCATGTTCCCCCTGACCGTGCAAGGAATGATCGACGCCGTGGCCACGTTGATGGGCCAGGGCGACCGCCGTCCGCGGCCCGTGCGCAAGCCGCTGTGGTCGCGCGGCGAAAACCCCTTCGACGTCCCGTGATCCCCGCTGGAGTACGATGCAAGCAAGGATTCTGGCAACACAATGGGCGATAGCCGCCGCGGTGACCCTGGCCGCACTGAGCGGCCGCGCCGCCCCGCCACAGCCGAGCGCGCCGGTGCTCGACGTGCCTTTGGAGGCGGGCCAAGTGGAAGAAGCGCGCTCCGTGCTGGGCCGACCGGTGGCAGTGCGCGTGCAGCTCGCCGACAACGCCGCCGGGCGCGCCGCCACCGGCAAGGCCCTGACCGAAATTACCCGCATTCTCAACCAGTACCAAAGTCGCAGCCGTCTGTCCGAGATGCACAGCATCAACGCCAACGCCGACCGCGACGAAGTGGTGGTGGGCGACGAGATCCACGCCCTGCTGCAGCGGGCCCTGGACTTGTGCCGCCAGACCGGCGGCGCCTTCGATCCCACTGTGGCGAGCTATGACTACCTGTGGAATTTCGACCACAAACCCTTCGTGCGGCCCCTGCCCGACGAGATTGCCGCGCGCCGCGCCATCGCTACGTGCAAGAACATGGTCATCAAGCCCAACCGCACGGTGCGCCTGATGAAGCCCGGCATGCGCGTGACCCTGGCGGGCGTGGCCACCGGCTTTGCCCTGGAGCGCGCCGCCCAAGTCCTCCGCGACGCCAACGTCGAGAACTTCCGCATCCAAATCGGCAGTTCGACCTATGTGCAAGGCCGCATGGGCACTCGGCATTGGTACGCGACCGCGCCGAATTCGCGGCGACCCGGCGCACCGCTGGCCCAGCTGTACCTCAGCAGCCATGCGGCCATCACCCGCTCGGACAGCGACCGCTCGGTCATCCGCGGCACCCACCGCTACCACGACGTGCTGGACCCGCGCACCGGCATGCCGGCCGAGGGCGTGGTGCAGGTCACGGTCATCGGCACCGAGCCGACCGTCGCCGATGCCCTGGCCTACGCCGCGCTGGTGCTGGGGCCGCGTGCCGGCCTGGATCTCCTGGAAAAGCAGAAGAATGTCGAAGGCTTTCTGATCGACAGCCAGGGCCGCGTGCTCGCCACCAAGGGCATCGGCGACGTGGCGCGCTTGCCGGCCAAGATGGAACTCCAGTAGCCGCCGTCAGCCGGCGCGACCCTGCAACTCCGCAAATTCCTTGGCGCCGAATCGCACCGGCGTCCGCGGTAGCTTGGACCAGGCAAAGCGCGGCACCAACTCGGCCAACGTCTGCGCCGGCCCCAGACCCGCCGACTCGCCGATCCAGCGCACCAGCGCCGCCGCCGGCACCCCCGCCGCGCGCAGGCTGTGCAAGTGCAGGGACGCATTGCGCTTGGCCAACCGCCGTCCGTCGTCGCCGAGCACGAGCGGCAGGTGGTAGTGGCGCGGCGGCCTCCACTGGCGGGCGCGCTCCCAGAACTTCCTCAACGATTCAGCTTGTTCCGGCCGGCGCAGCTCCAGCTCGGCCACCTGCGCCAGCGCCGCGTACACCGCCAGCTGCTGGCCGGTCACTTCCAACAGGTCGTCGCCGCGCACCACGTCGGCAATCCCCATCGCCAAATCGTCGATCACCACCGCGAGCATGTAGGCAAAACCGCCGTCTTTGCGCTGGACTACGATGTCGCCGCAGGTCTGGGGCAGGCTGACCCGCTGCGGGCCGCCCAGCTCGTCGACGAACTCCAGCTCGGCCCCAGGCACCCGCAGCCGCAGCGCCACACCCTGGGCCGACCGCCCCTCGGCCGCAGCGCGCTGCTGCTCGAACTGCAACGCCGCTTCCATGCTCGCAAAGCGGCCGCGGCACGTCCCCGGATAGGCCTGGCCGCGATCCTCCAGGTGGGGCGCCCGCGCCGCCAGATCGATGTCCTTGCGGGTACATACGCACGGGTACACCAGACCGTGGCGGGTCAGCGCGGCCAGCACCGCGGCGTGGAACGGCGCCCGCGCACTCTGCAGACACCACGGCGGCTCGTCGGCCAGCGGCGCCTCGGGATGCCAAAGCGCGTCTGCCGGCGGTCCGTCCCAGTCCAGCCCCAGCCAGCGCAGATCCGCCAGCATCGGCGCGATGTTCGGCCCCTGCCCCGGCAGCAGGTCCTCGATGCGCAGGTAGATGCGCCCGCCGGCCGCCCGCGCCGCCAGCCACGCCAGCGCCAAGCTGCGGGCATTGCCCACGTGCAGGATGCCGGTGGGGCTGGGCGCCAGACGCCCGCTGTGCGGCGCAGATGGGTCGGGATGCATGGCGGAACCCAAAAACGCCAGCGGGCAGGGAGCTCGCACCGCCCTGCCCGCCAGCCGAACCGAATTGGCTAGAGCGCGTTGCTGATCTTCAAGCACACCTTGTTGGTGTAGCTCGAAGTCGAGTGCTGCACATAGCCGTTGCTGTAGTCGAACACGCTCCAGCTGTTCAGGCCGCCGATGTAGAGGCCGTGGCCAGTCTGCATGTAGTACATCGAGTTGCCAGGCGCGCCGCCGTTCTTCAGATAGGTGGCGTCGATGGTGTAGTAGCCGCTGGGACACGAGGTAGCGTTGTTGTACAACATCCGCACATCCGCAAAGACGCGCGGGCCGTTCTGGGCGAAGTACTTCCAGCAGATGTGCGAAATCTGCGAGTTGGCAGCGTACATGTAGAAGCCGTTGTCCGAGCCCCACGACCACCAGCCGTTGGCCTGGGTCGAGGCCAAGGTCGACAGGTTGTCGTTGACGACCATCTGGTAGTAGCCGTTGTTGCCCTGCCAATTCTGCATCGACTGCAGGTTGAAGCCGCTGGGGCAGCCGCTGGTGTTGTTGTAGAAGCCCAGGAAGACCGGGAACACGCCGCGCTGGGTGTTCGGGTCGGCGTCCTCGGTGGTGCCGTAGGTGCGCACGCAGTAGCCGGTGGCGTAGCTGCTGGTCCAGTACTTGTACTGGTAGGCGCCATCTTCGTTGTAGTTCTGGGCGTTGTAGTCCCAGGTGTCCACATAGCCCAGGTAGAAGCCGGCCTTGTTGCCCATCGAGTACACGTAGTCGTTGTTGCCCTTCAGGTCACCGTGCGGGAAGAAGGCGTAGCCACTGGGGCACTTCTCGGCGCCGCCGCCGTAGGTCGCCACGATCGACGTGTGCGGATTGCCGGCCGGGGCGGTGTAGGTGTGGTAGCACAGGGTGCCGTTGTCGCCGCCGATGTTGTTCACGTCGTAGCCCCAGTACAGGTACTGCTGGCCGTAGCCGTGGCTGTTGACGCCGCCCGAGTAAAAGCCGCTGGACATGATGTTGTTGTACACGTAGTTGTTCGCGGTCTTCCACGGTCCCACGGCTTGGCTGGTCCAGCCGGCCGGGCACTTGGACGCCACGCCCGCGCGCAAGCTGATGACGCCGGTGTAGGGCTTCTTGAACTTCTCCAGGCCCGGCATCTGATCGAGCGGGGTGCCCGGAATGGTCGGGGTTTTGGCGAAGCTCACGTTGCCGTCGACGATCAAGTCGCCCTTGATCTGGATCTTCTTGTTGGACAAGGTCTGGATGTTGATCGACCAGTTGTACTTGCCGTCGGCGCCGCCGCCCACGTTCTGCAGCGTGTCCTTGACGACGATCGACCAGGCGCCCTTGATGTTCTTGCCCAGCCAGTCGGCGTTCATGTCGCCCTTGACGATGGCGTCGGTGTCGTTGAACTTCATCGACAAGGTGGTGCCCGTCTTGCCGCCGGCATACAGGCTGTACGGCGTGCTCAGGCCCGGGCCGTACAGGTCGACCACCAGCTTGCTGACGTCGCTGTTGGTGGCGTTGAAAGTCACCGAGATCTTTTGCGCCAGACCGATGTCGGGGAAGGTCAAGGTGTCGGACACGCCGGCGACCAGACCGTCTTTGATGACGACGTCGGCCGAGCCGGGGGTCGAGTCGACGAACTGGTTGTAGATCAGGCCGTTCGAGACCTCGTCGATGCCGTCGCCGGGCATGTCGCCTTCGACCAGCTTTTGGCAGTTGACCGAGCCGTCCGAGTTGTAGCCCTTCATGTACAGGCCAGTGCCGCAGAACTTGTTGACCTGCGGAATGCCGGGCGGGTTCTTCAGGTCGGCGTACTCGCCGGTGGTGGCCACCTTGGCCAGGGTGGGCGTGTTGGTCAGATCGGTGTAGCTGCCGGTGCCGGCGACCTTGGCCAGCGACGACGCCTGCACATAGTTGGCCAGATCGGCCGTCTTGGCGTACGGGGTCAGGTCGGGACCGCCGCTCAGATCCGAGTACTTGCCGCTGGTCGCCACCTTGGCCAGCGACGCAGTCTTGGCGTAGTCGGCCAGGTCGGTGGTCTTGGCATAGGCGCCCAGGTCGCTGGTCTTGGCATAGGCCGAAAGGTCAGCCGTCTTGGCGTAGGGCTGCAGGACCCCCGAGTCGATCATTGCACTCTTGATGCAGCCGGAGCAGTCCAGGCCCTCGGCGACGCTGGCGCGCAACGCGTACAGCGAGGCACCCAGGGGCTGGCGGGCCAGCTCGGGATCGGTGCCGATCTGCATGGACAGGTACGGCGTGGTCAGGCTGAGCGCGGCCGCCGACAGCGGAGTCTTGCTGCCCATCAAGTAGGCCATCTGGCCATTCTTGACCGACACGGCCACCGGTCCTTCGGTCCACACCGGATTGCCGCCCGTCGCTGCCGCAAACAAGGCAAACGTAATCTGGTAGGTACCGTCTGCGGCCGGGCCACCGCCCGACGACAGCAGCAGGCCTTCGACCGAGGCTGCGGCAGGCATCGCGGCCTGGGCCGGAGCGGCCGCCAAAGCCAAGGCGCCAGTCGCC
>JACRCU010000528.1 GCA_016218865.1 Deltaproteobacteria bacterium
GCGTGCGAAGCGGAAGGCCGTGTCTGTGTTCTTCACGCCGGCCTGCAGTGCCTTGTCCGGCCCCGCGGCACTGCCCACGTCGGCGACATCGTTGGACACGTACAGCGTCAGTTTGCTGCCGAGCTCGTTGCGGTACATGAACTGCGCAACCGGCCCCTGGCCACCCGGCAACAGGCGCCCGCCTTCCAGCGTGTAGCCCTGGGCCTGCAGGTGCGGCGGCTTCATCGGCGCGCCCATGCGCTTGGACAGCCATGCCACCAACTGGTCCTCGTGCGCCGCGTCCACCTCGACCGGGCGGCGCGCGTCGGGACTGTATACCGCGTGAGCCACCGCCGCGCGCTGCGCGAAGCCGCCCGCTGACGCCAGCGTCAGGCCGCGCTCGGCGGGTGCCGCGGCGGCCATGCGGCCGGCATCGTCGCCCCCCGCGGGCAGGCCGCCCCGCAAGCCCCAGCCAGTCGCGCCGCTGATGACGGCGATGGCGATCCCAGCGGCCAGGCGCTGGAGGTACCAAGGCGTCTGCGGCACGGCGCGCGGGCGCGCCGATTTCAGCAGGCGCTGCGGCGGCTGTTCATCCAGCACGGGATCGAGCAAGGCGTGCAGTTTGCGCTTCTGCGCCCGGTAGGCCTCCAGGCGCTGCGCGTCTTCAGGGCGTGCGGCCAGATAAGCGGCGATCTCGACCTGGCGCTCAGCGGGCAGGCGGCCATCAACGAACGCATGCAGGTCGGCCTCGGTGACCGGGGGAATGCACGGTGGCGGACGGTCGGTATTCATGGGTTGCTTCGCAATATATTCATTTGACGACTTTCAGCCGCACCGGTTCTGCGCGGCCTTCCATCAGGCCGCGCAGGCGCTCACGGCCTCGCGACAGGCGCGACATCACGGTGCCGATGGGGATACCCAGGGCCTGCGCCACATCGGCATAGGCCATGTCTTCCAGCGTCACCAGAAGAAGCACTTCCTTCTGCTCGACGGGCAGCAAGTCCAGTGCAGCCTGCAGATCCAGTACAGCCAGCCTGTCGGTTTGTGTCGGCGCCACCGGCACTTCGGGCGTGTCGTCGTCCATGGTCACGGTGTGCAGCCTGGGACGGCGCACGCCATCGACGTGCAGGTTGTGCATGATGCTGAAGAGCCAGGCGCGCATGTCGGCCACGCCGCCCCACAGGTTCGACTTGGCCCAGGCCCGCTCCAGCGTGTCCTGCACCAGATCGTCGGCGTCGTCACGGTTGTTCACCAGCGCGCGCGAATAGCGGCGCAGGCGCGGCACCCAGCTCAGCAGGCTTGCGTCGTCTTGCATCGGGGGGTCGTGGCCTGAGGGACTGGACGGAAGTCGACAGCAAATGTCATTCCTTGATGATGTGCCAGACGTCTTTGAAGTTGTCGCCGGCGCGGTCGCCGGGCTTCTGGTCGGCCTGGTAGGTGTAGACCGGCTTGCCCTTGTAGGCCCACTGGCGCGCACCGTCGTCGCGCATGACGATCGTGTATGCACCGGCGGGTTGGTCGCTGGCGGCGGCCATCGCGGGCGGCCACCGCGCGCCGCAGCCGCCGTTGCAGGTGCTCTTGCCGCTGCCTGCCACGTCCTTGTCGAAGGTGTAGAGCGTCATGCCCTTGGCGTCGACCAGCGCGCCGTTGGCGAGCTTGGCCGGCGCGTCGGCAGCCATAGCGCCGGTGAGTGGTGCCGCGAAGGAAGCCGCTGTGATCAGCAGCGCGGCCAGAGTCGAAAGGTGCTTCATGGGGTTGTCCTTTAGGGTCTGGTGGAGAGTAGCCACGCTGCGTGCCGTTCAGTAAGCCGCAGCCACCGCCAGCTTGGGGTCGATCTGCCAGGTTTCACTGACGATCTTGCCTTCACGGAACGTCAGCACGTAGCGCACCTTGATGGGCATCTTGCCTTCGAAGACGACGTTGGCCGAGACGGTGGCGCCCTTGGGGTTGGCCGATTCTTCAATCTGGCCGACTGTGAGCTTCAGTGGGCCGACGGCCTTGCCGAACTTCTCCCAGGTGCCGCGAATGGCATCGGTGGTGGCATAGGTGCCGTCGAGTGGGCCGCCTACCCAGTTCAGCTGGGCCTGGTCGGCATAGGCACGCATGACGATCTGGGTGTCGCCCGAGGCGATGGCCTGGAAGTGCGTGCGGGCGTCGTCGCTGGGGGCGGCGAAGGCGCTGCCGGAGGCGAGCGTCAGGGCGGTGGCGGCGAAAGCGAAAGTCTTGAACATTGTGGGCTCCGATGAAGGGTTGGTGTGAAGTGAAGGGGGGTGAGTGCTGGACGAAGGGTCCGATAGGTCCCGACAAAAGAGCAGACGGCGTCGGCATGCGGTCTATTCCAGAGCGTGCAAAGAAATTTAGGGTCAGGGCCCTGGGCCGTGAATTCGAGGCTTCAGCCCAGCAGGGCCGGCACCCAGCGGTTGATGAGCGCGCCTCCGACGATGAGCCAGCCGAACAAGATCAACGCCAGCAGCAGCGGCTTGGCCCCGGCCTTGCGAATGGCGCCGATGTGCGTGGCCAGGCCGAGCGCAGCCATCGCCATCGCCAGCAGCGCGGTGTCAATCTCGATCGTCACTGCCACCACCGAC
>JACRCU010000053.1 GCA_016218865.1 Deltaproteobacteria bacterium
ATACTCCCGATACGCTGGATACGTTCGACGCGCCCGACAGCCAGGATGCCGACGCACAGGACGCGGACAGCCAAGACGCCGACAGCGGCCCGGTCTGTCCGCCCAGCTGCGACGACGGCAACCCGTGCACCGACGACTGGTGCAACACTGCGATCGGCCAGTGCCTTTCCAAGCTCAACAGCGCCCCGTGCGACGACGGCGCCGTGTGCACCGGCCCCGACCTGTGCAGCGGCGGTGCCTGCAAAGGCGCGCCCAAGGCCGCCTGCTGCCAGACCGACGGCGACTGCGACGACAAGAACGCCTGCACCACCGACACCTGCGCGCCCGGCGGCGCCTGCAGCAACCTGGCCAAGAGCGGCGCCTGCGACGACGGCAACGCCTGCACCAGCGGCGACGCCTGCAACAGCAGCGGTGCGTGTGCCGGAAGTAACGTCGCTTGCGGCGACAACAATCCTTGCCTTGCCTGGACTTGCGCACCAGCCAGCGGCTGCTCGTCGACGCCGCAGGGCACTGCGACCTTGTGCAGCGACGGTCAGGCCTGCACCAGCGGCGACCACTGCGACGGCAGCGGCGGCTGCGTCGGCAACGCCGTCAGCTGCGACGACAACAACCCGTGTACCGCCGACGCGTGCGACGCTCAGACCGGCCAGTGCGCGCACACCGCCATCGACGGCGGCTGCGACGACAAGGATCCGTGCACCATCAGCGATGCCTGCGCCGCCGGCACTTGCAAGGACACCGCCAAGTCCTGCGACGACGGCAAGATCTGCACCGGCGACAAGTGCGACGCCACCGGAACGTGCGTCCACGACGACCTGACCATCGCCTGCGACGACGGCAACGCGTGCTCGACCGAGGACGTCTGCGGCGGCGGCGCCTGCAAGGGCAAGGGCCTGGACTGCAACGACAATAACCCGTGCACCGACGACGGTTGCGACCAGGCCGGCAAGTGCACCCACGCCAACAACCAGCTGGCCTGCAGCGACGGCGACGCCTGCAGCAACGGCGACGTCTGCGCCAGCGGCACCTGCAAGCCGGGGGCCGCCATCAGCTGCGACGACGGCAAGGCCTGCACCGCCGACGCCTGCGACCCCAAGACCGGCGCGTGCCTGCACGCCGACCAGTTGGGCAAGTGCAGCGACGGCAACGCCTGTACGGACTATGACACCTGCGGCGGCGGCACTTGCCAACCGGGCAGCGCGCTCAACTGCAATGACGGCAACCAGTGCACCACCGACAGCTGCAATCCCAGCAGCGGTTGCGTGCAGACCAACGCGAACACCGCCTGCAGCGACGGCAACGCCTGCACCGAGGGCGATACCTGCAGCGGCGGCAGCTGCAACGCCGGCAACAGCAAGAACTGTAGCGACAACAACCCATGCACCAGCGATTCGTGCAACGCCAGCAGCGGCTGCAGCAGCACGGCGACCTCGGCCGGCTGCGACGACGGCAACGCCTGCACCGCCAGCGACTACTGCAGCGGCGGCACTTGCGTCGGCAGCGGGTCGCCCAACTGCGACGACGGCAACCCCTGCACCAGCGACTACTGCAGCGGCGGCTGCCAGCACGCGCCCAACTCCAGCAGCTGCAACGACGGCAACCCGTGTACCAGCGGCGACTCTTGCTCGGGCGGCAACTGCAGCCCGGGCGGCCCCGTCAACTGCAACGACAACAACGCCTGCACCAACGACGCCTGCAGCGGCGGCGCCTGCGTGAACACCCAGATCGCCTGCACCGACAGCAACCCCTGCACCGACAACAGCTGCAATGTGCAGACCGGCTGCGTCGTTACCAACAATTCGGCGCAGTGCAACGACGGCGACGCGTGCACCACCGGCGACGCCTGCAGCGGCGGCACGTGCAAGGGCGGCGTCAAGATCCTCTGCATCGGCAGTGCTTGCGTCGTCGCCACTTGCGACGCCACCAACGGCTGCGTCAAGACGCCCAAGGTCGGCAGCTGCGACGACGGCAACCCGTGCACCGTCAACGACAGCTGCGGCAACGCGGGCTGCATGGGGCAGGCCAAGGTCTGCGACGACTACGTGCAGTGCACCAGCGACAGCTGCGACACCAGCACCGGCAACTGCATCTTCACCGGCCTGCCCAACGGCACGCCGTGCAGCGCCAACAATCCCTGCACATTCAATGACTACTGCAACTACCAGGGCTACTACGCCTGCGTCTATGGGACCGTGAAGCAAGACGGCACGCCGTGCACCAAGGGCAACGGTCAGTCCGGGACCTGCCACAACGCGGCCTGCCAGTAGGCCGGCCCCGGCGGCGCAGCGCGTCGGGTCTGCGCCACGGACACGAACCCGCAGGGCGGCGTACTACGCCGGTTTGGGCCCGGGATCCCGGATTCCAGCACGACTTCTTGCGCCCAAACTCGTGGCCGGGTCGCTGCGCAGCGGCGAGGCGCCCAAACCGTCCAGACGCCACCGGTTGCGTTGGCTTTGCGCCGCCGCCCCCGCTACACTCCGGCGCGCCGCACCAGCCCCGTGCCGCCACGGAACATGCCCATGCCTTTGCCCGACTTGAATCGCCTGCGCGCCGCCATCAACGTCCCGCGCCCAGAGGCGCCGCTGTGGGGCCTGTTCCTTGTCTCTGGCTTCGCCGCCCTGATCTATCAGGTGGTGTGGCAGCGCAGCCTGTTCTCGCTCTTTGGCGTCAACGTCGAAGCGACCACCGTGGTCGTGACCGCGTTTTTGCTGGGCCTGGGCCTGGGCAGCGCGGCCGGCGGTTGGCTGTCCAAGCGGCCCAATACCCCGCTGCTGCTGTGGTTTGCCGCCATCGAGCTCGCCATCGGCGCCTTTGGACTGGTGTCTCTCGACCTGTTCGCCTTGGTGGGCCAAGCCCTGGCGGGCGGCAACGCGCTGCAGACCCTGCTGGCGACTCTGGCGCTGGTGGTAGCGCCCACCACCCTCATGGGCGCCACCTTGCCGCTGCTGGTGGCGTTTTCCGTGCGGACGACCCACAACGTCGGACGCTCGGTCGGCATGCTTTATGCCGTCAACACGGCCGGTTCCGCCCTGTCGGCGTGGGTGACCGCCACCGGCCTGTTGGGCAGCCTGGGTCAACGCGGCACCGTACAGGTGGCCGCGGCCTGCAACGTGGCGGTGGCCGTGGCGGCCTTGGCCTGGTGGGCTTCCAAGCGCGCGCAACCCCTCCCGGAGCCCGCCGCCGCCGAGTCGACGCCCGCAACCGCGCCGGCAGCGCACGGCCTGGGGTTGGCGGCCATCGCCGTGTTCGCTTCGGGCTTTGTGGCTCTTTCGTGGGAAATGGTCTGGTTCCGGCTGTACGGCTTCGTGAGCGGCGGCTCGCCAGCCTCGTTCGGCGTGGTGCTGGGGGCCTATCTGCTCGGCTTGGCGCTGGGGCCGCTGGCGGTGCGGCCGCTGTGTCGGGCCGGCGGCCTGGGCGACCTTCGCGGACTGCGGCTGCCGGCCCTGCTGAGCGCCGCGGCGGCCATCGTGGGCGCGCTGTTGGGGCCGCTCCTGGCCATGGCCCTGCAAGTCACGTCGTTTCCACGGTCTTTGGGGCTGGTGGTGCTGGGCGCGGCCCTGTTGGGTGCCCCGCTGCCGCTGGTGACACACTTCGGCGTGGCGCCCGACGCGCGCGCCGGTCAGCGGCTGTCCTGGCTCTACATGGCCAATATTGTTGGATCGGCCGGCGGCGCGCTGGTGACCGGGTTGTGGCTGATGGACGCCCTGCCCCTGGCCCAGCTGACGGTCCTGCTCGCGGGCCTGGGCCTGGCGCTGGCCGTTCTGCTCGGTCTGTTGGCGCGCCCCACCGCGTTGCAGCGGACGGCGTGGCTGGTGGGCGGTGTGGCGGTGGCGACGGCACTGGCCGTGCTGGTCCCGCCCACCTGGCAGCAAGTGTGGCCCAAGCTGATGTTCAAGCGGTACTACGCGGGCCAGGAATTCACCCAGACGGTCGAAAACCGCAGCGGCGTCATCCACGTGGCCGGCGACGGCAAGATCTACGGCGGCGGCATGTACGATGGCGTGTTCTCTACGGATCTCGTCAACGACCGCAACATGATCATTCGGCCATTTTCCCTGGGCGGCATGCGGCCGGCGTACCCCAAGGTGCTGATGGTCGGGCTGGCCTCGGGTTCGTGGGCCCAGGTGGCGGCCAACCTGCCGGGCCTCGAGCACCTGACCATCGTCGAAATCAACCCCGGCTATCAGGAGATCTTGGCGGGCTTCCCCACAGCCGCCAGCCTGCTGGCCAACCCCAAGGTGACCCTGGTAGTCGACGACGCCCGCCGCTGGCTGCGCGCCAACCCCGGCGAGCACTTCGACCTGGTCGTGCAGAACACCACCTGGCACTGGCGCGGCCACGCGACCGACCTGCTCTCGGCCGAATACCTTGAACTGATTCGCGCCCATCTGCGGCCCGCCGGTGTGCACTTCTACAACACCACTTGGTCCGATGCCGTGCTCAAGACCGGCTGCCGCACCTTTGCCCACGGCCTGCGCGTCATCAACACCCTGGCGGTCAGCGACGCGCCGCTCGACATCCGCACCGAGCAACTAGCCACAGCGCTGCGGGATTGGCGCATCGACGGGCGCCCCACCATCGATCCAGAGCGCCCGGAGCACCGCGCCCGGTGGGACGAAGTGCTGTCCATGCTCGCCGATCCCGACCAGCGCGGCCGCGACCGCACCGTAGAGAATTGTGCCAGCATCCTGGCCCGCACGGCCCGCGATCCGGTGGTGACCGACGACAACATGGTCACGGAGTGGAGCCGACCGTGGCACCTGCTGCCGCGCGCGGGCGAGTAGATCCAGCGGGCAGCGGGCACGGGTGCAATCGCCAACCACCCTGCGGGGCATGTGGAACCGAGGGACTTCGTGAACGCCATCGCTCTTGTACACGCCCTTGGCAGCAGCGGCCTGTTCGCCTCGCGGATGTTCGCGCCGGCGCTGGCCACGGCTGCGCTGCTGCGGTTCGGGCCGCAGATTCCCGGGCTGGACTCCCTGGGTCTGCTGGCGAGCCTGCACGCTGCGCCCGGATGGTTCACCAGCGACGCCTGCCTTCTGACCTTGCTGGTCTTGACCGCGGCCGAGGTGGTCGGCGACAAGGTGCCCGAGGTGCGCGAGGCGATCGCCACGATGAGCGACTACCTGAAGCCCGTGCTGGCGGCGGCCACGGCCCTGGGCGTGATCTCAATGACCGATACGGCGTTTGCCCAGGGCTTGGTGTTTCAGGCCGGTCTCGGCGCCGCGCTCCCGGCGCTGGTCGCGGCGGCGGGCACGGCGGCTGCGGTGGTTATCCGCCGGGGCACACTCGGCTGGCTAGAGGCGCTAGATCCAAATGATACCCTGCAGTTGCGTCGCCTGTGGAGCTGGGCCGAGGACTCGTGGGCGATGGCCGGGGCCGTGCTGCTGGTGGTGCTGCCGGCCGCAATGGCCGCAGTCTTGTGCCTGGCCATGCTGGGCCTGGCCGTCCTGCGCCGGCGGCAGCGCGCCCGCGACAAGGCCCAGCGCCGCCCGTGCCCGCACTGCCAGACCCCGCTGGATCGGTGCGCGCCCACGTGTGGTGCGTGCCACACCTCCAATCCTGCGCCGCGCGGCGTGGGCATGCTGGGTCAGGCCTTGGCCGCCCCCGCGACCGACATCGACCGCCATGCTGCGGACTTGCTGGCTCAGTTGCGCTGCCCGGAGTGCGCGGCGCGGCTGACGCGCGGGCGGGTGGCGCAGATCTGTCCAACTTGCGGCGCACAACCGTTCGTGCCGGCCGACAAGGCCCAGCGCTTCCTGGCCGCGATCGACGCGCGCGCTGCCCCGACCGCCGCCGTGGTGGCGGTCGTGAGCTTGGTTCCCCTGTTGGGCTACCTGGTCGGCGCACTCTACGGCGAGCTGCGCCTGGTAGCGCCGCTGCGGGTGCACTTGCCGCTGACCCAGCGCTGGCTGCTCAAGTGGCCGCTGCGGCTCCTGCGCTGGCTGGTGGTGGTGGTACAGGTGGTGCCGCTCGTGGGCGGCGTGGCGGCCGCCGCGGAACTCCTGGTTCGCTATCGCGTCCACCGTGCAGCGCTTGCAGGTCAGCTGGCGGCGCTCCGGCCGGCCACCCGCCAACTCTAGAAGGTTGGTCCGAAACCTCCGAGGCCCGGCGCAAGGGCAACTCGGTCTGACGAAAACTCAATGACGCTGGGTGCGTCGCAAGTGGGCGCTGCCGCGAACCGCCGCCGCGCCAAAGAAGCCTTGCAGTAGAGCCAGGTTTGGGCTGGGTCTGTGGGCGACCGCGCCATTGCCTGCTATGCACAGGTTGGCCGGCCCGGTGTGCTGGCGCAGAGCGGGCATGGGTCTGGCATCCTTGAACTGGTTGGCGATTCTTGCCGCGACCTTGGCGGCCTTCGTGGCCGGCGGCCTGTGGTTCGGCCCCAAGACGTTCTTCCCGGTCTGGTGGCGCGCCATGGGCCGCAGCGCCGACGAGCAGCCGGGCAAGGGCCAGAACATGGGTGTGGTGTTCGGCTCCACCTTTGTGGCGGCGCTGGTACAGGCCATCACCGTGGCGATCGTGTGCAACTGGCTGGCGCAGTCCCGACCCGGCTTTGCGGCGGCCGATGGTGCGCAAGTGGGGCTGCTGCTGGGCGTCGGCTTGGCCGCGGCTTCGTCGCTGTCGCACCGGCTCTTTGGCGGATTCAGCTTTCAGGTATGGGCCCTTGAAGTGGGCAGCGACGCGCTGAACCTGACCATCATGGGCACCATCTTGGGGGCGTGGCGCTAGCGACCCGATCAATTTGACGGTTCTCCGCGCTGTTCCTGCTCGGAAATCGGCACGGCAAGTCGCCGCAGGCGCTCGCTTGCGCCCCACATAGCAGCTAGCGACTTGGCAGGACTGGAAAGCACGGAACGAATGTTCAGTAATTGCTCAAGTCTCAAGAACGTCC
>JACRCU010000529.1 GCA_016218865.1 Deltaproteobacteria bacterium
GAGCGTGAAAATCGCCAGCCGGATCGCCCAAGTTCGCGGTGGAGGTCGCGCGTGAAGCCGACGCCGCCCCGCGAAGGGCTGGGTCGCCAGATCTGGCGGTCGATCTTTCGCCACCGCTTCGAGGATCTGCCGCGCAACCGCATGCTGCAGATTACCTCTAGCGTTTTCTTGCACTTGCATCCCGCCACCGTGCGCCGCCACGGCCTGCGCCTGCGCTTTACCTGGGGCATGGGCGGCCTCAGCTTCCTCACGTTCCTGGTCACCGTGGTCACCGGCGTGGTGCTGATGTTCTACTACCGGCCTACGGCGCAGTGGGCCTACATCGACATGAAGAACCTGCAACACGAGATTCCCTTTGGCATGATCCAGCGCAACATGCACCGCTGGGCCGCGCACGCCATGGTGATCCTCGTGTGGCTGCACATGCTGCGGGTGTTCCTGTCGGGC
This sequence comes from Deltaproteobacteria bacterium, assembly GCA_016218865.1. Lineage (GTDB taxonomy): Bacteria > Myxococcota_A > UBA9042 > UBA9042 > UBA9042 > SXRM01. The sequence goes on from JACRCU010000529.1 coordinate 448, forward strand.
TCGTACAAGGCGCCGCGCGAGTTCAACTGGGTGGTGGGGGTGGCGCTGCTGGTGCTGACGATGCTGCTGTCGTTCACCGGCTACCTGCTGCCCTGGGATCAGCTGGCGCGGTGGGCGATTACGGTGGGCACCAACATGGCGGCGGCGGCGCCGTTCCTTGGCCACCAGGGGCCGGGCGCGAGCCTGACCGGTGTGACAGAACGTACCGACCTACGGGCGCTTTTGCTGGGAGGGCCGCAGGTGGGCGACCCGGCGATCCTGCGCTTTTATGTGCTGCACTGCGTGGCGCTGCCGCTGATGGCGGTGCTGCTGATGGCGGTGCACTTCTGGCGGATCCGCAAAGACGGCGGGATCTCGGGGCCGCCGCCGCCCAAGGATCCGTAGAGGGGACCAGCAGATGCAGGCGTTTTTGGACATTCTGACCATGCCCGACAACATCCCCATCGTGGCGATGCTGGGCGCGGTGGTGGGCCTGCTGGGGGTGTGGCTGCGCCAGGCGCTGAAGCACGACAAGCTGCTGGAGCAGGGCGGCGAAGAGGCAGTGGCCGAGGAGATGCGCAAATAGTGGAAGCACCCAAGCCAGCGACGGAATCGTCCGGCCCGTCGGACAGCCTGACCACCTGGCCGCACCTGGTGCGCGTGGAATTCCTGGTGGCGCTGGCGGCGATGCTGGTGCTGACGGTGTGGTCGATCGTGCTCGACGCGCCGCTGGAAGAGGCGGCCAACCCCAACCGCACCCCGGATCCCAGCAAGGCGCCTTGGTATTTTCTGGGTCTGCAAGAGCTGCTGGTCTACTTCGACCCGTGGATCGCCGGGGTGATGGTGCCGCTGCTCATCATCGTCGGCCTGATGGCGATCCCCTACTTGGACCGCAACCCGGCGGGCAACGGCTACTTCACGCTCAAACAGCGGCCGTTTGCGATCGCGACGTTCCTCTTTGGCTTCGTGGGGTTGTGGATCATCCCGATCGTCATCGGCGTGTTCTGCCGCGGCCCCGGCTGGAACTGGTACTGGCCGTGGGAGAGCTGGGACGTGGCCAAGCACGCCGACCTGCGCAACGTGAACCTGACCGACCTGCTGGGTGTGACCGATGCGACCGCGTCGGCCTGGCTCGGCGGCGCGCTGGTGGCCGGCTGGTACGGGCTGGGCGGGCTGTTCTGGCTGTGGAAGCGCAAGTCGCTGGCCATGTTGCAGCTGGGCGCCGCGCGCTATGCCATCGTCGCGTTCCTGTGGCTGTCGATGGCCGGCATCGTGGTCAAGATGGCGCTGCGCCTGGCGCTCAACGTCAAGTACGTGTGGGTCTGCCCGTGGTTCTCGGTGTAGGCCGCGCCGAACCCGCCCGCAGCCGGCGGCGGCGCCCCAACCATTTCGACCGTCGCGGGCCCGAATTGCGCGCGCGGCGTTGACGGCGGGCGGCCCTGGCCCCTAGCCTGGGTCTGTGGGCACGGGCATGGCCGGGGGCGAAGGGCATGGACTTCAAGAGCGAAGTAGGTCGCGCGGTGCGCTGGTTATTGCTCAAGCTGATCCTGGTCGGCGTGGCGCTGGCGGGCCCGGCGGCGGCGGCAGGCGACCCGCAGGCCACCGGCCAACAGGCGCGCGCAGCCCTGGCGCAAGGGCAGGCCCACAAGGAACAGCAGCGCTACGAAGACGCCTTGGCGGCCCTGGAGCAGGCGGCGCAGTTGGCGCGGCAAGCGGGCGACGCCGTGCTGCTCGACCAGATCCTGGAGCAACAGCGGATTGCCGCAGGCTTGTTGGGCAGTCAGCGCCTGCAGGAAAAGCGGGTCGACCAGGCCATTGCGCTGTTTCAAAAGGCGCTGGCCATCAGCCGCGAGCGCAACCAGCGGCCGGACGAACAGTATGATTTAATGTCAGTGGGTTACGCACTGCGGGTGGCGGGCAAGAACCGCGAGGCCATGGCCAGCTACGAGCAGGCCCTGGCGCTGGCCAGCGAGCTGGCTCTGCCGGACCGGAAGTGGAAGATCCTGGTCGCATTGGTGGAATTGGCCGAGGGTATGGAACACTTGCCGGCGCTGGTGCGGTATGCCCAGCAGGCGGTGGCGCACGCCGACAAGCGCGGCGATGCCGATGGCGTGCTGTGGGCGGGCCGCCGGTTGATCACCGCGTGGACCGAGATTCGTCCGCTGTGGGAGCTGAGCGCCGACTTCGGGCGCATGGGCGCGGCGGCCAAGACCAAGGCCGACACCGCCGCACAATTCCAGATGATCTTTACGTATCTGGAGTTCCTCTCCAACGCCGGTCTGGCGGGCGAGGTCAAGGCGGTGCTGGACACCCAGATCACCGATGCGTTGGTGGCGAGCACGACCGAAGGGCCGGTGCTGCAGGCGCGCCGGCAGGGCTTGTTGGCGCGCATCGACGACATGCTGGGCGACTTCTTGGCGGCCGAGCGTCGCCACCAAGCCACCCTGGCGGCGTGGCGCAAGGTCGGGGACCTCGCGGCAGTGGGCCACGCGCAGATCAAGCTGGGCGAGCACTTCCGCCTGGCGGGCCAGTACGCCGCCGCGCTGGAGCAGTGCCACGCAGCCCTGGCGACCATGAAGCAGGCCGACACCTGGCTGGGGCAAGGCTACGCGTGGCTCTGCCAGGCGCGGGTGCTGGCCGAGCTGGGCAAGCGCGACGACGCCGACCGGGCCGCGGGCGAGGCAGCCAAGCTGGGCAAGGGTGTAGGCAGTAAAGCCCTGATGGCGGCTTCGCTTTCTGCGGCGGCAAGCGGCGCCCGGCGGCCGGTGGCGCCCGGCACGGTGCTGCAAGGCGAAGCCCGCGAGCGCTTCCGCGCGGCCCAATCGGCCAGCCTCAGCGCTTCGAACCGGGCCATGCAGCTGTACGGCGACATGAACGATGGTCTGGCGATGGGCCGCGAGGCGGCGGCTGCGGCGCCCCTGCTGCTGGCCTTGGGCGAAAAAGGCGGCTACCGGGGGCTGGTCGATCTGGAACTGCAGGGGGCGCGCCGGTTTGGCGATCGCCAGGGCGAGGCGGTGGCCCTGCGCCTGCTGGCCGAGCTGGCCGTGGCCGAGGGTCAGCCGGCGGTGGCTCAAAGCAAGGCCGCAGAAGCCTTGGCGATTGCCGAAGAAGTCGGCGACGGCGAGAACGCGGCGCGCATCTGGGACGTGCTGGCCCGCAGCGCCAGCAGCACGGGTCAGCGGGCGGCCGCGATTTTCTTGCGAAAACAGGCTGTGGCAACCGTGCAGGCGCTGCGGCGCGGGGCGGCGGTGCTCAGCCGCGACCTGCTGGCGGCGCAGACGCGGGCCAAAGAAGGGCTGTACCGCGACCTGGCCGGCGATCTGCTGCGGCAGGGCCGGCTGGCCGAGGCCGAGCAGGTGCTGGCCATGCTGAAAGAGCAGGAATTCAAGGCCTTTGTCCGCGAGCGGGGCGGCGCCGACGCGCGGGCGATGCGCATCGACGCCAGCCCAGCCGAGCTGCCGTGGCTCCAGCGCTACGAGGCGGTGCGCGGGAAATTGGCTAGTCTGGGCCAGCAGTTGCGGGCCGTCCAGCCCAGCAGCGTTCTGCCCGCCGGGCAGGTGCGCGCCCTCTTCGCCGGGTTGCTGCCGGCCGATGCCGCCGCCCGCGCCGAGGCCCTGCAGCCGCAGGTCGCGCAAGCGCGGACCGAATTCCAGCAGTACTTGAGCGAGCTTGCCCAGGCCGGGCCGCAGCTGGCGGCCGCCGAGCGCCCCCGACCCGGGCTCTTGCAGCAGAAGCTGCCGGCATTGGGGCCCGCCACGGCCGCCCTGTACTACGTGGTGCGCGACGACCAGCTGCACATCGTGCTGGTGACGGCCAAGGGGTACGTGCACCGCGAGGTCGAGGTCAGCGCCGAGGCTTTGGCCCAGCAAATCGACCAGTTTCGGGCAGTGCTGCAGAAGCCCGGCCGCGATCCGCTGCCCGCCGCCCATGCCCTGCACGCGCGCCTGATCGCCCCGGTGGCCGCCGACTTGCAGGCCGCTGGCGCCAAGACGCTGCTGCTGGCGCTGGATGCCGGCCTGCGCTACGTGCCGTTTGCCGCGCTGCACGACGGCAAGCAGTTCCTGGTCGAGCGCCACGCAGTTGCGACCTACCACGCCGCGGCCGGCGACAGCATCGACCGAACCCCCCGCAAGAACTGGACCATTGCCGCCCTAGGGGTGAGCGAAGCCGCCCACGGTCTGCCGGCCCTGCCCGGTGTGCCCGCCGAGCTGAACGAGATCGTCAAGCAACCAGGTAAAAACTATGGAATTCTACCGGGAAAGGCCCTGCTGGATGCGGCCTTCACCCGCGAGGCACTGGTCGCGGCGCTGCGGGCCCAGCCGGCGGTGCTGCACCTGGCCAGCCACTTCGCCTTCGACGCCAACGGCACCGAGGCCGAGTCGTTCCTGCTGCTGGGGCGCGGTGCCAAGCTCAGCCTTGCCGAATTCGTGGCGGGGGAATTCAACTTGAGCAACCTGGACTTGCTGACCCTCTCGGCTTGCCAGACCGGCGTGGGCAGTACCGGTCGCGACGGTGTGGAGGTCGAGGGGTTCGCCATGCTGGCCCAGCGCAAGGGCGCGGCGGCCGTCCTGGCGACGCTGTGGCCAGTGGCCGATGCCAGCACCAGCTTGTTCATGCGCGAGTTCTACCGCCGCCGCGAAGGCGAGCACTTGGCCAAGGCCGCAGCCGTGCGGGAAATTCAGCTGGGCTTCTTGCGCGGCGAGTACGTGCCCGGGCAGGGCGCCGCGTCGACCCGCGGAGCCGAGCAGCTCGGCGGCGAAGCGGCGGCGGCACCGCTGGCGCACCCGTTCTACTGGGCACCGTTTGTAGTGATGGGCAACGGGTTGTAGCCGTTTTCGGCAGTCGTCAACACCGAGCGCGGGTGGCCGTCCAGTCCAGAGTTCGGCCGCCGGATGCGGCCAATTCAGACCGAGCAAGTCCGATTTTTTCGCACTGGCGGGCGGGCACCGTTACACTGCGGGCGTCGGCCCGGCATGTGCGGCGGCAAATGGGAGTCGGATGAACGTCAAGAGTGCGAAGCTATGGGTTTTTGTGGGTGTGCTCTCTCTCGCGGCGGCCCTGTCTGCCTGCGGCGACGGCGTCACCGACGACGCGGGTGGCAACACGGCGGGCACCGACTCGACTGGCAACTTGGACACCGGCCTGCTCGACGGCAGTGGCTCGGACACCGCGGTGGCCGACAACGCCGCACCCGACTCGGCGGTGCCCGACGGCAAGCCGGGCGACAGCCAGGACGACGTGGACGCGGGCGATACCGACAGCCAAGACACCATCCAGATCGACACCGAAGGCGACACCGCCCAGACCTTCGCGCTGGAGTTGACGGCGCCGATCAAGGGTCAGATCGTCAATCCGCAGGCGATGTTGCAGGTCAAGGGCAGCATGTCGCCCGGCGACGCTGGCGAGCCCGTGGAATTCGTCGTGACCGACGAGACCGGCGCGGTGATCCTGAGTGGCGACGTGACGGACACCAGCAAAATCGCCGTGGATCTGGCCGCTCCCGCCACGCCGGGCACCCACAAGTGGACGGTGACGGTCAAGGGCAAGACCTCGGGCAAGGTGTTGGCGACCAAGGACATCGAATTCGTGGTCAACAGCCTGCCGACCGCGCCGCAGGTGTCGATCCAGCCGCAGCCGGCCAGCACCAGCGATGCCCTGAAGGCGCAGCTCGACGTGCCGGCCACGGATGCCGACGGCCAGTCGATCACCTATACCTACACCTGGACCAAGGACGGCCAGCCCACCGGCCAGACCGGCGAGAGTCTGCCCGCCGGCACCGCCAAGAAGGGCGAAGTCTGGACCGTGACCGTAATCGCCAGCGACGGCGTGGGCCAGGGGCCTGCCGCCACGGCGACCGTGACCATCGGCAACGCCGCGCCGGTGCCGGCCGTGCTCACGCAACTTCCCGCCGAGACTACGCTTACCAGTGCCATTGCCGCGGTGGTGCTGACGCCTGCCAGCGATGCCGACGGCGACCCGCTGACCACCACCTACGAGTGGCAAGTCGACGGCACCCCGGTTCCCGGTATCACCGGTGCGCAGGCCACCTTGGCCGAGCTCGCCGCCGCCCTGGGCAAGCCGATTGCGGTCGGCCAGGTCGTTGGCGTGATCGCCAAGACCAGCGATGGCACTGCCACCGTCAGCTCGCAGGCCGTGACCACCAAGGTGGGCGAGGGCGCCCTGTGCCCCACGCTGCCGGCGCTGCCGCCGCACGTCACCTGCACGGACAACGGCACCACCGCGCCGACCATCGCGTGCGACAGTAGCAGTGTGGGCGACGGTCAACTGTGCTTGCCGATCGCGGGCTTGCCGGGCGACAGCACCCCAGTGATCGCCTCGAACGCCGTGGTGGCCGTGCAGCTCGGCGGCGCGGGCACCAGCACCGACGGCCCGTTCGACATCGAGATCTTTGACGAAAATGGCGTACTGGTCGGCTCGGCGGTCCTGCCCAGCTCGGACGCCACCGTGACCGTGGAGGCCAAGCCCAACCACCCCGGCACCAACCACCTGACCGTGGTGGTGAAGGCCGGCGGCAAGGTCCTGGGTAGCCGCAGCGGCGACGTCTACGTCAACACGCCGCCCACCGCGCCGGCCGTGGCCATCGAGCCCAACGCCGCCACCACCGGGGCCGAGCTCAAGGCGGTACTGACCGCGCCGGCCACCGACAGCGACACCAGCCTGCAGCAGGTCCTGACCTACGCGTACACCTGGACCGTAGACGGCCAGGCGACCGAGTACAGCAGCGACACGGTGCCGGCGGGCGTGATCAAGAAGGGCCAGCTGTGGCAAGTCAGCGCCGTGGCTAGCGATGGCGTCGAGGCCGGCCTGCCCGGCACCGCGACCCTGACCGTGGGCAACACCGGCCCCGACACGCCGCAGCTCAGCGCAGAACCGGCGTCGGTCGGCCTGCTCGGCAGCATCACCATCGTGCAGAGCAACCCCCAAACCACCGACGCGGACGGCGACAGCGTGACCACCACCTTTGCCTGGCAGGTCGACGGCGTGCCCGTGGCGGCGGCCAGCGGCAGCAAGCTGGCGGTGCTGGAATTGGCCAATGGCGGCGCGCTGATCCAGGTCGGCTCGGTCGTCACGGTGGTCGCCACGGCCAGCGATGGCAGCGCCAGCGCCGTGTCGCAGCCGGTCGCGGTGACCATCACGGACGCCGACGCCATCTGCAGCTCGGTCCTTTCGCCGTGTGCGGCCGGGAGTATCTGTAAGGAAAATGGCAGCTTCCAGCCCAGCTGCAGCTGCCCGGACGGCGCCAGCGGCAACGGCAAGGTGTGCCTGGCCGCGACCGTGCCGGCCGTGGGCTTGGCGGGCGAGCCCACCCAGGTGACCGTGGTGGCCGCCATCGGCGCCGGCGCCAAGAAGCCGCTGGTCCTGCAACTGCTGGACAGCAATGGCATCGTCATCGCCACCGCGCCGCTCAGCGACGGCGTCCAGAGCATCGGCGCCAACCTTGCCGCCGGCACGCAAGTGTGGACCGTGCAAGTGGTCGACGGCAGCGGCGCGGTCGTCGCCAGCGCCAGCGGCAGCATCTTCGGCAACACCGTGCCCACGGCGCCGCAGGTCAAGTTGGGCCCGGCCAAGCCGACCACGCTGACGGGCGTGCAGCTGCTCGAAGCCCTGTCGACCGATCCAGACGCCGGCCAGACCCTTGCCTACAGCTACGCCTGGTTCAAGAACGGCAACCCCACCGGCATCACCACCGCCGATCTGGCCGCCGGCAGCGTGAAGAAGGGCGAACTGTGGCTGCTGCAAGTCGTCGCCAGCGATGGTATTTCGGTCAGCCTGCCCGGCGAGGCGACGGTGCTGATCGGCAATGCCGCACCCTCCTCGTTCCAGGTCAACTTGCCGGCCAAGGTGCAGACCCTGGATCCGCTCACGGCCACCGTGGCGCCCGCCGCCAAGAGCGACGCCGACGGCGATGCGCTGACCTACACCGCCAAATGGTTCGTCGACGGCGAAGAAGTCGTGGGCGCGACCGGCCTCAGCCTGGACCTGCTCAAAGTCAAGCTCGCCGGCGGCAAGGCCATCAAGGTCGGCGCCAAGGTCACCGTCACGGTCACCGCCAGCGACGGCACGGCGACTACCTCGGCCAGCAGCGACCCGAGCATCGTCGAGGCTCAAGGTGGCGATGTCTGCAAGCAATTCAACCCCTGCGACGCCAACGCGGTGTGCGTCAACAACGGCACCCTGCAGCCGACCTGCACCTGCAAGACCGGCTACGCGGGCGACGGCCTGACCTGCGCCGACGTCAACGAGTGCAGCAGCAACAACGGCGGCTGCTCGGCCAACGCCACCTGCAGCAACACCCCGGGATCGTTCAGCTGTGCCTGCAAGGCGGGCTTCAGCGGCGACGGCAAAACCTGCACCGACATCAACGAGTGCGCCACCAACAACGGCGGCTGCTCGGCCAACGCCA
>JACRCU010000058.1 GCA_016218865.1 Deltaproteobacteria bacterium
CCCATCTAGTTCTTCCTTTTCGCGCCGCTCTCGCCACGCTTTGCCCCCCTGGTTGGGGTCGGCCGAGCGCGTGCAGTCACCTTGCGAGGCTACATGAACATGACCAACCCCCATGCGTCGAGCCAGGCGCGCTCGGTGCTCGGCGTCATCGGCGGCTCGGGCCTGTACGAGATGCCCGGCATCGAGCGGGTGTGCGAACACCGCGTAGAGACTCCCTTTGGCGCCCCGTCCGACGCCCTCATCGAGGGCTGGCTGGGCGACACCCAGCTGTTCTTCCTGCCCCGCCACGGCCGCGGCCACCGTTTTTCGCCCAGCGAGATCAACTACCGCGCCAACATCTGGGCCATGAAGAAGGCCGGCGTCCACAACATCCTGTCGGTCAGCGCCGTCGGCTCGATGCGCGAAGACATCCACCCCGGCGACCTGGTCATCGTCGACCAGTTCATCGATCGCACCGTTTCGCGCCCGCGCACCTTCTTCAGCGACGGCATCGTCGCCCACGTCGGGTTCGCCGATCCGGTCAGCGCCCGCATCGGCAAGTCGCTGAAGGCCGCCTGCGCGCGCCTGGGCCTGCGCCACCACGTCGGCGGGGCGTATGTCTGCATCGAGGGGCCGCAATTCTCCACGCGCGCCGAGTCCGAGACCTTCCGCACCTGGCACAACGTGGCCGTGGTCGGCATGACCAACCTGCCCGAGGCGCGCCTGGCCCGCGAGGCCGAGATCCCTTACGCCACCCTGGCTTTGGCCACCGACTACGACTGCTGGCACGCCGGCCACGACGCGGTGACGGTGGACCAGGTGGTGGCGGTGCTCAAGGCGAACGTGTCGAACGCCCAGAAGGTCATCGCGGCCGTCGCCGCCGAGCCGCCGCAGGGCGACGATCCGGCCCTGGATGCGCTGCGTTACGCGGTGATGACCCATCCCGAGGCGATGCCGGCCGACGCCCGCGCTCGCTTGGGTCTGCTGCTCGACAAGTACTTCCCCCGGGCCTAGCGGCCCACGCTGCACCGGCCAGCGCCCGCTGGCTCGCAAGGTAAGCTCATGAAACTTCTGGTGGTTGGCTCCGTAGCTTATGATTCGGTCGAGACGCGTCACGGCAAGGTCGATCGCGCCCTGGGTGGCTCGGCGACGTTCTTCGCCATGGCCTCGTCGCTCTTTACCGCCACCAGCGTGGTCGCCGTAGTTGGCGAGGACTTCCACCGCAGCGACCTCGACCGCCTGGAGCGGCGCGGGGTCGACGTCAGCGGCGTCGAATTCGCCGAGGGCCACACCTTCCGCTGGGGCGGCAAGTACAGCCGGCACTTCGAGACGCGCACCACCCTGTTCACCGAGCTGAACGTTTTCGCCAACTTCAAGCCCAAGCTGCCGCAGAAGCACGCCGCGGCGGATCTGGTGTTCCTGGCCAACATCCACCCGGACCTGCAGTACGACGTGCTGGAGCAGTGCAAGCAGCCGCGCTTCGTGGCGCTGGACACCATGAACTTCTGGATCAGCGGCGAGCGGCCGTCCCTGGAGCGGGTGCTGCGGCGCGTAGACGCGCTGTTCCTGAACGACGAAGAGGCCTTTGCGCTGTCGGGCGAGGGCAACGTCATCCAGGCGGCGCGCAAGATCCACGCCATGGGGCCCCAGACGGTGGTGATCAAGCGCGGCGAGCACGGCGCGGTGCTGATCCACGGCGGCCAGGCCTGGATCCTGCCGGCGGTGATGCTGGACCACGTGGTCGATCCCACCGGCGCCGGCGACACTTTTGCTGGCGGTTTCATGGGTTACCTTGCCCGCCAGCCGCGCATCGACACGGCCGCGTTGCAGGGCGCCATGGTCGCGGGCACCATCGCCGCGTCCTTTGCCGTGCAAGACTTCAGTGTCGACGCCATCGAGCGCGCCACCATGGCCGACATGCGTAGCCGCCACGAGCTGCTGTGCAGCGGCTTGCTGCCGTCGGGCCTCAACCTGGCCGCGGTCGAGGGCAACCTGCCCACCGTCGCCGCCTAATTCCCCTTTGAACCTGAGGATTCCATGGCCATTGCTCCGCCTCCCCCGCGCTGGCTCGACCTGCTGGCGCGCCCCGAAGTCAGCCAGGCCATGGGCAAGCTGGTGCGCCTGCACGCGCCCAAGCCGGTCCTGCAGCGGGCGATCCGCACGTTTGCGCGCATCTACAAGATCGATCTGGGCGAAGCCGAGCGCGACATTGCGGAATTCGAGACCTTCCAGGACTTCTTCACCCGCACCCTGAAGCCGGGCCTGCGGCCGATCACCCAGGAAGCCAAGGCGCTGGCCTCGCCGGCCGACGGGCGCCTGTCGGCGGTGGGCAGCCTGGACACCAGCACGCTGATCCAGGCCAAAGGTGTGGAGTATTCGCTGGATGCGTTGCTCGGCGGCTCGCAGGACGCCGATCCGTACCGCGGCGGCAGCTACGCGGTGGTCTACCTCGCGCCCAACAACTACCACCGCGTCCATAGCCCGTGGAGCGGCACCGTGACGCAGTGGCGCTACCTGCCCGGCGCGCTGTATCCCGTCAACGCCATGGGCATTCGCCACGTGCACGGCCTGTTTGCGCGCAACGAGCGCATCGTCGGCCACTGCGAGACCGAATTCGGTCCGGCCGCGCTGATTATGGTGGGTGCCACCTGCGTCGGGCACATGCGGGTTGCGTTCACCGATCTGGCCTGCAACGAGGGAAACGTCGGCTCTGGCCTGCAGCCGTGCTCGCCGATGCTGGCCCTGCAGCGCGGCCAGGAATTCGGCGTGTTCGAGATGGGTTCCACGGTGGTCCTGGTGTCGGCGCAGAAGAACCTGCAGCCGCTGGTGCCGCTGGGTCAGCCGGTGCAGATGGGGCAGGCCTTCCTGGGCTTGCCGTAGCGCGCGGACTGCTTTCTACTGGACGCCGCCGGCCCTCCTCTTTCGCCCGCGCGAGTGCCCATGACCGACACGCCCGAGAGCTTGGATACCGCGGCCACCCAGCCCACGCCCGTGCCGTGGCACCTGCGGCCGATGGCCGCCATCGATACCGAGACGACCGGGCTGTCGCCGCAGACGGGCGACCGGGTCATCGAGCTGGGCGTGGTCGCGTTCGACAACGGTGAAGTGACCGATCGCTGGTCGGTTCTTCTGGATCCCCAGCGCCCGCTCGACGCCGACGTCACGCGCCTGACCGGCATCAAGCCCGAAGAGCTGGAAGGCCAGCCGACCTTTGCCGAGGTGGTGCCGCAACTGCTCGAAAAGCTTGCCGGGCGCCTGCTGGTGGCCTACAACGCCTCGTTCGATCGCACCTTCCTCATCGCCGAATTCAGTCGCGCTGGTGCGCAGTTGCCGCGCGGCGCCCGCTGGCTCGACCCGCTGGTATTCGCCAAGGAGCTGCAGAAGGGGCAGGGCAACCACAAGCTGGGCACCGTGGCCAAGCGCCTGGGCGTGCCGCTGGAAGAAGCCCACCGCGCCGCCGCCGATGCCGAGTGCGCAGGTTGGGTGCTGCAGAAGCTGGCCGAGCAGCTGCCGGCCGACTTCGACCAGCTCATGGACCTGCACGAAAAGTGGGAAGGTGAACAGGAATTCGAGCGCTCGCAGTGGAAAGCCCGCGCCCGCGGCCGCCAGACCGGCCAGGTGCAGACCCAGGGCGACGGCCTGATGCAGGCCCAGCAGTCGGACCTGCCGGCCAACGCGCTGGGGCCCACCTACGCCTACGGCGACGAACTGGACCCGGTTCGCTTCATGATTCTGCACAGGTAGGTGGGCATGGCCACAGAAGTCGAGCTGAAGCTGCTGCTGCCCGACGAGCTGGCCCACGGCCTGGTGCGCGCCGCGCTGGATGCCGCCGCCGGCCCCGGCCAGGTGGTCGAGCAGGTCAACTACTATCTGGACACCCGCGAGCGGCGCTTGCAGGCCCACCGCTGCATGATTCGCGTGCGCGTGGGCGGGCAGGGCAGCGAGCGCTGGGTCAAGGCGACCTGCAAGGCGAATCCGACTCTGCTCGCCGGACTGCTGACCGTGGGCGAGTTCGAGCACCGCCTGCCGGCCGACCTGGCGCAGCGCTGGCTGCAGGGACCGCCGTTTCGCAGCCACCTCCAGGACTTGCAGGCCCTGGACTGGGCCCAAGCCGACGGTCCGCTGGCGCGCGTGCTGCCGCCCGACGCGGCGCTGCACGTGCTGGGCGCAATGGCGACGACACGGCGGATCTACGCTCTGGACAAGGCGTTTTTTGGCGGTGAGCCGGGGCCCCTGACCCTGGAGCTCGACCACGCCCGCTTTGGCGACCGCGGGGCCGACGCCCACCGCTTCGAGATCGAGATCGAGCACCCCGACGCCGCCGCACTGGAGCCGCGCATCAGCGCCTGGCTGCAGGACTTGGGCGTGCACGCGTGGCCGGCGGACGAGACCAAGTTCGCCCAGCTGCTGCGAATCCTGGACAAGCCCGAGTCGCTGCCGCGCACCGAATTCTAGCTCTACTAAGGAATTCCCGCGCAGCGCCCGCCCTTGCAGCTGCTGCTGAGCGGGGCCTTGCCGTTGGCCGTGCGCGCGGTGTTGATGTAGGCGGTCCGGTTGGCGCAGTCGCTGTCGACCTGGCAGGCGCAGCTGGCGTACTCCGGGGCGTCGAAGCACAGCCATTGCCCGGCGCAGGTGCGCTTGGCGCTGCTGCCGCAGCTGCTCAGGCTGGGTTCGCTGGCGCTGCAGGTGGCGCCGTTGCCGAAGCTGGCGACTTGGCTGCACAGCGGTGGCGCCACCGTGGCTTGCTCGGTCTCGGCCGGCGCGGTGTCGCAGCCCGCCAGCAGCCAGCTCGCCGCGAACCCCCAAAAAGTCCACGACTTCATTGGATCACCTGTGCCGCCGCGCCCGGACCGGGCCGCAGCTGCAGTTGCGTGCCGTGCACCGTCAGCGCCACGTCGGCGCCGGGCTTGAGCAGGCCATCCAGGATGCAGTCGGTCACGAAGCTCTCGACCACCGCCTCGATGCGCGCCCGCAGCGGTCGCACGCCCAACGCCGGGTCCAGACCGCCTTCCAGCACCAGGTCCACCACGCTTTCGTCGGCCCGGTAGCGGATCAGGCGCGACTCGTAGAGCCGGTCGGCGCCGGCATCGATGGCCCGCCGCGCCACCACCCGCGCCGCCTCGCGGTCGAGCGGGCGAAACACTAGACATTCATCAAGTCGGCTGGCGAGCTCGGGCGACAGCTTGGTGCGCACCCGCTCGATCACCGCTTCGTCCTGGCGCACCAGCGAGCTTTCGTCGTCGCCCGCGGTGGCCAAGGTCTCGGCGCCAAAGCCGATCGAGCGCCGCCGGCCGGCCATCAGCAACTCGGCGCCGATGTTGCTGGTCAGCACGATCAGGCAGTTGCGGACGTCGACGGCGTGGCCGTGGTTGTCGGTGATCCGCCCGGCGTCCAGCAATTGCAGAAGCAGGGCCTGCACTTCGGTGGCGGCGCGGTCCACCTCGTCGAACAACAGCACCCGGTACGGCCGCTTCTGCAGCGCCTGCGCCAGCAAGCCGACCTGCTGATGGCCCACGTAGCCGGGCGGCGACCCCAACAGCCGCGAAACCGTATGCGGTTCGGCGTATTCGCTCATGTCGAAGCGGACCAGCGCGTCGCCGCTGACGAACAGACACTCGGCCAGCGCCCGCGCCGTCTCGGTTTTTCCCACGCCGGGGGCGCCGACGAACAGCAGCGATGCCAGCGGCCGCTCACCTGAAAACCCCGCGTAGTTGCGTTGGATTCGCCGGGAGATCCGCTCGAGCACCCGATCGTGGCCCACGATGCGCGCCTTCAGGTCGGCGGCCAGGTCGCGGATGCGCCCGCGCTCGTCGGCCAGCAGTCGCTCCATCGGCACGCCCGTCAGCAGGTGCACGGCCCGCGCCACGTCGTCGACCGCCCCCTGTTCGCGGCCGGCGCGCCGCACCTGGGCTCCGGCGCGGTCCAGCACCGAGATGGCCTTGTCGGGCAGGCAGCGGTCGGTGATGAAGCGCTTGGACAGGTGCACGGCCGAGACCACCGCCTCGTGCTGGTAGAACACGCCGTGGTGCCTGCCGAAATTGGGCGCCACCCCCGCCAGGATCGTCACCGCCTCGGCCGCGCTCGGCTCGGGTACCTCGATCACCTGGAAGCGCCGGTCCATCGCCGGATCGGACTCGATGTGCCGCTGGTACTCGGCCTTGGTAGTCGCGCCGATCAGCGGAAACTTGCCGCGCGACAAGGCACTTTTCAGGTCGTTGGCCGCGTCCAGCGGACCGTCGCCGGTGCCCGCGCCCATCAGCGTGTGGATCTCGTCCATGAACACGATGACTTGCCCGGCGGCCTTGGCCACTTCGTCGCGGAGCTTCTTCATCCGCTCCGAGAACGCGCCGCGCAGACCCGTGCCCGCCAGCAGCGCCGACACCGGGATCTCCACCACCACCGCCGAGCCCAACTTCCCGTATTGACTGATATTCCCCGCCAGCCGCAGCGCCAGCCCCTCGGCGATCGCCGTCTTGCCCACGCCGGCCTCGCCGATCAGGCAAGGGTTGTTGGCGTGCTTCATCAACAGGATGTCGATCAGCGCGTCGATGATGGTGTCGCGGCCGATGATGGTTTCGATCTCGCCCGCCAGCGCCGCCGCGGTCAGGTTGCGCCCCAGCTCGTTCAGTGTGGGGTACAGGTCCGGATGCAGCGGAAACACCTTCTGGTCAGCGACTTTCTTGGTCGCCGGCTTCGGCTCCGGCGGGATCTCGGGCGGCTGTTCCGCGGTCCGCTCCGCCCGTGGCTCGGGCTTGGGCTTGGGCGCCGGCAGCACCGGCAGCGGCCGAGTGGGCAGGGCCGTGCGCGGCGGCTCCGGGCGGGTCGGGTCCACCCGCGGCAAGTCGGTACGGGTGGTCGGTCGATCGCTCAGGGGGCGCAGGTCCCCGGTCCGCATGGTGTTGTTGGCAGGCGCCTCGGGCTCCGGCGGCCGCACCGCCTGGCGCAGGCCCGTCCCACCGCGGTCCTGATCGAAGGTGACCTGGCCGATGACCTTGGCGCGCAGGCTGGGCACCGCCACGCCGGCCCGCTCCAGCACCCGGCAGGCCAGGCTGTCGCGCACCCGCAGCAGGCTGGCGAGCAGCACCATCGAGGTCGTCTCGGGCAGCCCCGCACTCTCGCTGAGCCGCTGCGACTGCCGGTGAATTTCCGCAAGCGCTTCGGGCGGATCGTCGCGCTCGGCCATTCGTTCGTAGGTGTCGAGCACGGTCTGGTCGGTCACGCCGGTCTCGACCAGCACATCGCGCGCCGGGCACTCGACCACGAACATCGCCACCAGATAGTGCACCGACCCCGTGGCTCGCCCGGTGGCCCGCGCCACGATGTCGGCTTGCGATCGGATCGTGCGCACTTCGCGTGACAGTCGCTCGGCCATGGCGTGCACAAGTCCGCGGGGCAGGAAGGTTCGGGGCCGGCCCGGACCAGACGGGCCGCTGGGCAGGGGGCTGCGGTGGCGACGGCGGGCCGCTTGCCCGGCGTGGACCGGCGTCGCTCACGGCTCGGAGTATCGTCGCCGGGGTGGCCCTGTCAACCGCGCCCGGCGCCGCCTCGTCGCATCGTCCGGTAGGGCTCGCGCCGCGTACCCGGAGCTGGCGCTCAAGTGGGGTTGCAGTGGCCCAAAAAGCGGAGCGCGGCGGCTACCAGAGGCAACCGCCGCGCGGGTGGCGAGGAAGAACAGGGGCTCCGCACTCCGTTGGTCCGCTTGCCGAGCGTCACTCCCTAACGATGACTTCGGCCTATCCAACGTGTGGGCTCGGGGCCCGATTGACCTCCGCCCAGGAACTGGAACGGAGCAGGGAATTGATTTAGGAAGGGGAATGCACAATGACGCGAATAGGGATTCTTGTCGCCACTTCCAGTTCCAGGATACTGCAATACCCGTGCCAAATCCAATTTCTCGCGCAGCGGCGCGCCGAACCGGGCGCCTGTCGTGCAAGCTATTAAATACAGGTCGTATTCTGGTAACTGTGCGACTTCTTAGGATGTCGCTGCGGGGCATGATGCCGACCGGCTGTGTCGCATGTGTCGCAAAATGAGATGAACTGCGACGGTCGTGCGCCGAATTGGCGCCGTTGGGCGACTCACGGTGAGACACTTGCGCGCCCCAGCGCGGACGGCCCGCGGCGACGGGCGGGCGCCTATTCCGCGTCGTGCGCCGGCATATCGCGCCAGACCACCATACGCACTGAGCCGGCTACGCGGATGTCGACCGGGGCTCCCGGCGCGACCGTCAGCTCCTCGCCGTCCAAGACCACCAGGTCCTGGCGGTTGCCGTTCGTCCACGACAGGCGCGTAGCCGTCCCAGATTGCAACTGGGGGTGAGCGCTCAAGATCCCCCGCAGCAGCCCCGGCAGCACCGCCTGGGTGGCCAGCGGCCCCATGTTCGACAGCGTCATGTGCACGCCCGGCCCGCTGCTCACCGACATCACGCCCGGGAACGGCCGCACGAAGTGGAAGTAGCGCGGCAGCGGGCTCAGGATGCCAAAGGTAACGTTGGGCAGGCGCAGCGGTTCGGGTTCCAGCACCACCGCGCCGTCGATGGGGGCAAAGCGGTCGGCGGGCAGTTGCTGCAGGGCCAAGCGCGCCAACAACTCCAGGATGCCCGGCGCCCCCTGCAGCATGGCGTGGCGGTAGTCGCTGTGGATGCGCGCGACCGCGCCCAGGCTCACCGTCATGCCGCAGTGATCGGGAAGGCCGTCGACTTTGACGCCCAGCACCGGCACGCGCTTGATGCGCCGGACGCCGCGGGTCCAGGCGTGCAGGATGCGCTGCGCCAGCTGGGCCGGTCGCCGCGAGCCCACCAGCGCCGAGGCAATCGTATTGACCCGGCCCGCTGGCAGTACCAGCAGCGGCGGCAGCGACTCGAGCAGCCCGGCTTGGGAAAAGCGCGTCAACAGGTTGCAGGTGGTGCCGTCGCCGCCAGCGACCACGATGAGCTGCGCCCCATCGCGCACCGCCGACACCAGCCCGTCGACGTCGTCGGCGCGATCCGACATCAGCAGCCGCAGCCGCGGCGACGACGTTGCCAGGACATGTGCCAGATCGACCGCCGGTTTGTGTCCCGCTGCCGGATTGATTACGCCCACCAACATCGCTGCCTCCGCCGAAAACTGCCGGTGGCCTTGGATCGCCGCCGGCCCTGGATCGTCGAAGGGTTGGGGCGGCTGTGTCAAGGCCGCGCGCTGGCAGCTTGTCGGCCGCAGCCCGCGGCAGCGGTGCGCCCACTGCAGGCAGGGTGACAAGCCGGGGCGCGCCCGGCACAATGCCCCCGAGGTGCGGCTTGCTCGACGAACTCGACGATTTCTTGACAGAACCCGAAGGCAATCGCGGCGGGCAGGCCCAAGCGGTCGAGGCGGTGCGCCCGGCTTTGCTCGACTGGGCGGCGGCGACGCTGCGGGCGCGCTCCCCGGAGGCTGCGGCCTATCGTGGTGCCAAGGGTCAAGCGCAGTTCCGCCTGGATCTCGACCGCGGTCTCAAGCGCGCTGTCGAGCCCGAGGACAACGGCGACCCCGCCGAGTGGCGACGTTGGATCCTGGCGACGGTCTACGCTCCGCGCGGTCAAGGCGAGCCGGAGCTTGATGGCATGCTTGCTGTTTTGGCCGAAGCCCTGGTCCGCCTGGTGCCGTGGCCGCACGGTCCGCGGGTCGCCGAGCGCGTTGTCGAACTGCTCGGCGCCCACCACTCCGAGGTGCGCAAAAGGGTTGCGCAAAGGGTGCAGGCGGGCTAAGATCCTGCGCCCCGCGCTAGCTACCCAAGGATTGCCGGATGAAGATCACCTGCCCAGCCTGCA
Organism: Deltaproteobacteria bacterium; assembly: GCA_016218865.1. GTDB lineage: Bacteria > Myxococcota_A > UBA9042 > UBA9042 > UBA9042 > SXRM01. The sequence goes on from JACRCU010000058.1 coordinate 9,767, forward strand.
ACGCCAAATACTCTCTGCCCGACGAGCGGGTTCAGGGCAAGAACAAGGTATTCAAGATTCCGTGCAAGCGCTGCGGGGCCGAAATTCGCGTGCGCGGCCTGGAGACGGCCGAAGAAGTGGGCCGCACCACGCTGCCGTTTGCCCTGGACCTGCCGCCGCAACAAGCGGCCGCGCCCGTGCCGATTTGGTTCGCTGGCATCGATGGCAAGCAAGTCGGCCCGATGACCGAGGCCGAGGTGGTCGAGCACATCACCGCCGGTCGCTTGGGCGCCGCGGATCTGGTGTGGCGCAAGGGCTTTACTGCTTGGACGCCCGTCAAAGACGTCGCCCCGTTCGACGATATGGTCAGCGCCGCGCCGGGCGTCCCCACGCCGGATCCCGCCGCAACCAAGAAGTCGCCGCGCCGCGCCCAGACGCTGGAACTGTCGGCCGCGATGATCGAATTGCTGGTCAAGCTGGACGGTCAGCAGGGCAGCGAACCCGAGCTGCCGCCCGACCTGGGCACCGTGGAACCGCCGAATCTGCCTCCGCTCGAGCCCGAGCCGACGGTGGTGGCGGCGCGCCCGACGCCCGCCAAGACCCAGGCCCCGCGCGTGGCGGGCGACGCCAAGGCCGCCGCGGCCCTGGACGATGTGGAGACCGCCGTTTCGCCGGTGCCGCCCCGACCCGTGGACAGCCAGCCGGCAGTGCGCACCAGCGAGCCGGTTGCGGCCGCCGCCAAGCCGGCCGAAAGCCGCGCTGCATCGGCCAAGCGGGATTCGGCCCCCGCGCCCGCCGCCCAGGCCGCCGCCCGCGCCGACCTGCCGCTGCCCGCCGAAGCCAGCCACGGCGAGCCGGCCCTGCCCGAGCCGTCGGTCAAGATCCGCTTGCCAGAAGACAAGATTCGCACGCCCGACGCCACCGACAACCGCGGCCGCACCGGCGACGCGCGCTCGACGGGCACCGCCGCGGGCAAAGAGGCCGGCAAGGTCGACATCAAGCCCGTGCTGCCGGCCGCGCGCACCGAGTCCAAGCCCGGCAAGGTCGAAGCAAAGACCGAGGCCAAGCCCGCAGCCAAGACCGCGGCGACCCCGGCAGGCAAGGGTGCTCCCGTCACCACCGGCACCGGCAAGGCCGTGGTCGCTGCGGCCAAGTCTGGCCCGCCCATGGGCTTGATCGCCGGTGGCGGCGTGGCCGTGGTCGGCATCATCGCCGCGGTGATCGCCATGAGCGGCAAGCCGGCCGACAAGCCGGTCATCCCGGAACCTGCCGCGGTTACAGCCGATGTGGCGCCCTCCGTGCCCGCGGTGGATGCCCAGGCTGCCGCGCCCGCCCCGGCCCCAGACGTGGCGGCCGCCGCCCCCGAGGCCGACGTGGTCGCGGCCGCCGCACAGCCCGACGTGGTCGTCGCGGCCGAGGACGTCCAGGCCGCCAAGATCGAGGCCGCCAAGATCGAAGAAGGCAAGGCCGACGAGAAGACCGCCGAAGCCAAGAAGGCCGAAGAAGCCAAGGCAGACGAGGCCAAGAAGGCCGAAGAGGCCAAGGCCGCCGAAGCCAAGAAGGCCGAGGAAGCCAAGAAGGCCGACGACGCCAAGGCCGCCGAGGCCAAGAAGGCGGAAGACGCCAAGGCCGCCGAAGCCAAGAAGGCCGAGGACAAGAAGAACGCCGACGAGGCCAAGAAGGCCGCCGCCGAAGCCAAGAAAGCCGCCGACGAGGCCAAGAAGCTGGCCGCCGAAGACGCCAAGCAGAAGAAGGCCGAAGCCGACGCCAAGCGCAAAGCCGACGCCGAGGCGGCGAGCGAGAAGAAGAAGGCTGCGGCCGAGGAAGCCGCCCGCAAGAAAGAGGAAGCTGCCGCTGCCAAGAAGGCCGCCGCCGAAGAAGCCAAGCGCAAGAAGGAAGAGGAAGCTGCCCGCAAGAAGGCCGAGGCCGACGCCAAGGTCGCCGCGGCCGAAGCCGGCAAGACCAAGAAGCCGACCGTCAGCGACGAGGACCTGGAC
>JACRCU010000530.1 GCA_016218865.1 Deltaproteobacteria bacterium
CATCCAATTCACGCCAGATCTGCTCCCCGCCGACCTGCTCGGCACCATGGTCTACAACCCGCGCGACCAGAGCTTCTCGGTCAAGAAGGGCCCGGTCTTCACCAACCTCGTCCTCGCCGACGAAATCAACCGCGCGCCCGCCAAGGTGCAGTCGGCCCTGCTCGAAGCCATGCAGGAGCACCAGATCACCATCGGCGACACCACCTTCAAGCTCGACGAGCCGTTCCTGGTGCTGGCCACGCAAAATCCCATCGAGCAGGAGGGCACCTACCCGCTGCCCGAGGCGCAGGTCGACCGCTTCATGCTCATGGTCAAGGTCGGCTACCCGACCAAGGCCGAGGAAGTCGCGATCCTGAACGCTGCCACCAGCGGCTACGAGCCCGAGATCAAGGCCGTGGTCGACGGCGCGCGCATCCTCCACGCCCGCAAGGTGGTGCAGGACATCCTCATCGACGACAAGCTGAAGCAGTACATCGTGGACGTCGTGTTCGCCAGCCGCGATCCCAAGGCCCACGGGCTGGCGGATCTGGCCGATTTCATCCAGTTCGGTGCCTCGCCCCGCGCGACCATCTTCCTCACCCAGGCCGCCAAGGCCCACGCGTTCCTGCGTCACCGGGCCTTCGTGATTCCCGAGGACATCAAGGCAGTTGGCTTGGACGTGCTCCGCCACCGCGTCATCCTGACCTACCAGGCCGAGGCCGAGCAGCTCTCGAGCGACGACGTGGTACAGCGCATCTTCGACCGCGTGCCGGTGCCCTAGGTCCCCCACCGCGGGGTGATTGGTCTGCGAGGATTCCCGAACGGATTCAACAGAACGTGGCATGAATACGGCAAGAACGCAGAACAATTCGGCAGACGAGGCCGTCCTGGACGTGGCCGATCGCGTCCGCCAGATCGAGATCATCACGCGGCGGCTCGTCAACGACACGTTGGCCGGGCAATACCACGCGGTGTTCAAGGGCCGCGGCATGTCCTTCGACTCGGTGCGCGAGTACCAGCCGGGCGACGACGTGCGGACCATCGACTGGAACGTGTCGGCCCGCACCGGCGGCGTCTTCGTCAAGCAGTACGTGGAAGAGCGCGAGCTCACGGTGCTTTTGGCCGTGGACCTGTCGGGCTCGATGGGCTTTGGCACCAAGGACCGCAGCAAGCGCGACCTGGCTACGGAAATCGCGGCGGTGCTGGCGTTCTCGGCCCTGCGCAACAACGACCGCGTGGGGCTCGTGCTGTTCTCGGACCACATCGAGCAGTACGTGCCGCCCAAGAAGGGCCGCGCGCACGTGCTCCGCATGATCCGCGACCTGCTGACCGCGACGCCCAAGGGCACCCGCACCCGGCTCGACGGCGCGTGCGACTACCTGGCGCGCATCGTGCGCAAGCGCTCGGTGGTGTTCCTGCTCTCGGACTTCCTGCAGCCCGACTTCGAGCGCTCGCTGGGCGTGCTGGCGCGCCGCCACGACCTAGTGCCGCTCGCGATCGCCGACCGCGCCGAGATGACCCTGCCTAACCTGGGCGGACTGGTGGCCCTGGAAGACGCCGAGACCGGCGAGCTGCAGTGGGTCGACACCGGCAGCGCCGCGGTCCGCCAGCACTACTGGCAGCGGCAGCAGGTGGCACGCCGCAAGATCGAGCAGGCGCTGCGCAAACACGGCTGCGACCCGATCGAGGCCTGGGTGGGCGAGGACTACCTGGCCGGGTTGGTCACCTACTTCCGACGCCGGGCAGCGAGGCAGTAGATGGGGAAGATGCTGCATAAATCGCTGATTGCCCTCCTTCTTTGCGCCGTCGCCCTGCCCGTCCTGGCGGTGGATGCGCGCGCCCAGGCGCCGGCTGGACTGCCTGCGGCGGCGTCGGCGGTGGGCCTGCCCGCGGCGGCCACGGCGGCGTCGCCGGTGCACATCGACGTCAAGTGGTCGAACACGCAACCGGTTTTTGGCGAGCGCGTCGAACTCCGCGTGACGCTCACCTACCCGACCGGCTACCGGGTGTTCTTCCCCACCAAGCCGGACCTGCGGCCGCTGCTGGTGGATACCCGCGATCCGGGCAAGGTCGAGCGGGTGGAAAATGCCGGCACCGTTACGGAAACCATCGTGATTCCGGCGCTGGCGGTGCGGGTGGGCCTGGCCAAAACGCCGCCTATCGAGGTGCCGTGGCAGGCGGGCGCGCAAGGCAGCGCCGAGGCCCAGGCCGGAACGCTGACGGTGCCGCCCAGTCGCCTGCAGGTGAAGTCGCAGTTCGCCAGCGAGACCAACGTGGAGCCGTCGCCCCTGCCGGCGCCGCGGCCGCTGGTCGAAGAGAACACGCCCCTGGAAATCGCTTTGGCGGCGGCGGCTTTGATGCTGCTGGCGGCGCTGCTGACCGCGGTGGGGCTCAAGTACTACCGCGACCGGGCCGCCAAGCGGGCGCCCAAGGAGCGGGTGCCGGCGCACGTGGTCGCGCTGAAGCGCCTGGACGAATTCGACCGGTCGGGCCGGGCCGAGACCGCGGAACCGCGCGAGGTCTTTGCGGAACTGTCCGAAATCCTGCGCGAGTACCTGGGAGCGCGCTACCACTTTGCTGCCCTGGACATGACCACCACCGAGCTGCTGGCGCAGCTGCAGGCCGTCGAGGTGCGCGGCGTGCAACCCGGCGAGCTGCAGAGCTTTGCCGAGCTGTCGGACCTGGTGAAATTCGCTCGGGTTCCGGCGAGCGGCGACGAGCTGCGCAACGAAGCCGGGTTCGTGCGCAAGGTGGTCGAGCGGACCATGCTGACGGCCATGGAGCAGGAAGCGCTGCGCAAGGCCGAGGCCGAGCGGCTGGCGCGGCAAAAGCGCTTGCGACTGGCGGTGATGGCCCCGGCGCCGCTGCGGCTGCGGGCGTTCGCCATCGACCTGTTCGTGGGGGCGCTGCTCTGCGCCCTGCTGGGCTGGGTCGCCATCGACACGGGCAGCAAGCTGCTGTTCGACTTGAGCTATGTGCTGATCCTGGCTTGGCTGGTGGTGCGCGACGGGCTGGCGGCGCAGTCGCCCGGCAAGGCCGTGGTGGGCCTGCAGATTGCCAATCACGACGACGGCGAGGACCCGACGCCGGTGCGCTGGCACCACAGCGAGGACGACGACGTGCCGACGGCGCAGCTGGCCAGCCTTGGCGCACGCCTGGGACGCAACCTGTTGTTCGCGCTGCCCCTGGCGGGGCTCATCGCCGAGGCGGTGACCTGCTTGTACCTGCCCGAAATGCGCCGGATGGGCGACCAGTGGGCGGCGACGCGGGTCATCGACGCGCGCTACGGAACGCGCCGCGGTACGCCGGGTTGGGTGCCGGCGATCCTGCTGGTGCTGTTGGCGGGCCTGCTGACGGCCATGCCCCTGCTGCTGGGAGGGCGCCCCGGATGAACAGCGGCTGGACCTTTGAACATCCTTGGTTTTTGCTAGGTTTGGCCGTGCTCGCGGCGGCGGCCTGGATGCGGCTGCGGGCGCTGCCGGTGGCGACGAAGGCGTCTTCGCTCACCGCGACCGCCGGCATGCCCGTGACGATGCGGCTGCGGCTCCGCAACCTGCCCGAGTGGCTGCGGATCGCCGGCCTGGCGGTGTTGACGGTGGCGATGGCGCGGCCGCAGATTGTCGACACCGAAGTGCTGTCCGGCGAGGGCGTGGACATCATGATCGCCCTGGACATGTCGGGCTCGATGAACGCCATTGACATGAGCCAGGACGACATCGCGGCGCTCCAGTCCAACGGCCAGGAGCCGGACAACCGCTTCGAGGCGGCTCGGAAAATCCTCAAGGACTTCATCCGCCACCGCAAGTCGGACCGGGTGGGCCTGGTGGTCTTTGGCAACGAGGCCTACCTCCGCTTCCCGCCCACCCTGGACTACGTGCGGCTGCTGAACGCCCTGGACGCGCTGGTGCTGGACGACGGCCGGCGCACCCAGGAAAACGCCGGGCAGTGCATGAACAATTGCACGATCAACGGCTCGGGCACTGCCATCGGCGACGCGCTCAACCGCGCCTTCATGCGCCTGGACCAGGCCAAAAGCCGCTCGCGCATGCTGATTCTCATCACCGACGGCAAGCAGGAAGGCGGCTCGATGGACCCGCTGACCGTGCCCAAGTACGTGGCGTCGCTGCCCGAGAAAGACCGGGTGAAGATCTTCACCTTCCAGGTCGGCTCGGGCAAGGAGACGCGCCTGCCGGCCTACGATCCGCTCCGCGGCAAGCCGATGACCGACCGCTTTGGCCGGCTGGTGTACCAGCGCCCGGATCGGCCGTTCCCCACCGACCCGCAGCTGCTGGGCAAGATCGCCGATCTGACCGGCGGCAAGTTCTACGACTCGTACGACGCCGAGAAGTTCGCAAATGACTTCAAGGATTTGGAGAAGACCACCTTCCAGGTCAAGGTCCGCACCCAGCGCCGCGAGCTGTTCATGCCGTGGCTGATGGTGGGCCTGGCGCTGATTGGGGCGGAATTGATGTTGCGGCGCACCTGGTTGCGCACTTTCCCGGCGTAGTTGCACAAAAGCCTGCACGGGCGAGGTGGCATGAACGGCGATACCCTGACCTTTGGCAATCCCTTGTACGCGTGGGGCCTTGTGCCCGCCATGCTGCTGGTGGTGTGGGCGGCGGTGCAGACGGCCCGCTGGCTCACCCAGCTGCGCAAGCTGGGCACCGGCAAGGTGGTGCCGACCCTGGTGGAGAGTTTTTCGGTCCAGCGGCAGGCGACCCGGATTTTCCTGTGGGGTTTTGCGCTGATCCTGCTGGTGGTAGCGGCGATGCGGCCGCACTACGGCGTGCGCGAGACCGAGGTCAGCAACGCCGGCATCGATGTGGCGCTGGTGGTCGACGCGAGCAAGTCGATGCTGGTCAAGGACATCGTGCCCAACCGCCTGCAGGGCACCGTGCTGGAGATCAACGCGCTGCTGGGGCGGCTGGCGGGCGGCCGGGTGGCGCTGGTTCCGTTTGCGGGAATTCCTTTCGTTCAGTGCCCTTTGACCAGCGATCGCGATGTAGTACGTACCTATCTGGCCGACCTGAAGCCCGAGGACATTCCGGTGGGCGGCACCAACATCGGCCGCGCTTTGACCATGGCGACGGACCTGCTGACCGGCGAACGCGAGCACGCCGAGGCCGAGCTCCGCGACAACCTGATGCTGCAGTTCAAGGGCAGCAAGAACAAGGCCATCGTGCTGTTCAGCGACGGCGAGGACCACGAAGGCGCGGCCCTGGATGCGGCGCGCAAGGCTGCGGAAAAAGGCGTGAAGGTCTACACCGTGGGCGTGGGCTCGGCCTTTGGCGACCCGGTGCCGCTGCTGGGGCCCGACGGCACCGTCACGGGCATCTTGAAGGACGAGAACGGCCAGCCGGTGTTCAGCAAGCTCAACCTGGACTTGCTGCAGCAGATCGCCCAGGCCACTGGCGCCAAGGCGTTCCACTACTCGAACCAGAGCATCGTGCCCGAGCTGTTCCCGGCGCTGGATGCCCTGGAGAAGGCGGAGTACCAATCGCAATTCAAGCAGCTGGGCGAGGACCGCTTCCAGTGGCTGCTGGGCCCGGCGCTGCTGCTACTGCTCGCCGAGCTGGCCCTGGCGCCGCGGCGACGGCAGCTGGTGGCCAAGTTGCTGCTCGCGCTGCTGTTCGCGGGAACCGTGGCGCGGCCGCAGGTTGCTCAGGCGGCGTGGATCGAGCGAGAAAATCCCGATATCCGCAATGGTCGCAGCTTGGTGGACGAGAAGAAGTACGGCGATGCTTTGCAATCCTTCAAGCAAGCCCAGGCAACCAGGCCGGAACATGCCATGATCTGGTACGACATCGGCATCGCCCAGGCCTGGCTGGGGCAGCACGCCGAGGCGGTGACGGCGCTGTCGCGGGCCCTGGGGGCGCTGCCGCAGCGCGACGCCAAGCTCGAGGCCGACATCCACTACGCCCTGGGCACCACCCAGCTGGAGTGGGCGCGCAAGCTCGAGAAGGAGCAGGCGAGCAACAAGCCCGCGCCCGACAAGGACAAAGAGCCCAAGGACGACAAAGCACAGGACAAGCCGCCGGAGCCGCCGCCGCCGAGCGGCACCCCAGGCACTGATGGGCCTTTGCCGCACTTTAAGCTGGCCGTGCAGAGCCTGGAGCAGGCGCTGCTGGCGGACCCGACGCGCACCGACGTGCGCCGCAACCTGGAGCTGGCCCGCCTGGGCGCCTACCCGCCCTGCGCCAGCCGCGACAAGGAGCAGGAGCCCAACGACGCGCCCGAGCAGGCCAAGCTGCTCACCCTGCCCGAGGGCCAGCGCGAGACCACCATCAACCTGCGGATGTGCCCCGGCGACCGCGACTTGTTCAAGCTGGGCGTGGAGCCGGGCGACCGCGTGACCGCCAAGGTGCTGGCCAAGCCCGAGCCGGCGGGGGCGACCGAGGACTCGACCGCGGTGCCGGGGCAGCCGGAATTGGGCCTGGCGGTGCTCAGTTTGGACGGCAAGCAGCTGCTGGCGGGCACGGTGCCGGACCAGAAGGCTGTGCAGGACGTGACCATGACCAGCGCCGCCGGCCAGCAGACGGTGCTGGTGGACGTGCGCGACCGCGGCGAGATCGAGACGCCCTACGACCTGACCGTCAAGATCCTGCCGGCTTGCCCGCGCATCGAGGACTCGGCCGAGCCCAACGACACGCCGGCGCAGGCGCGGGCCATCGCGGCGGGCCAGCCCATCCAAGCGCGGCTGTGCCCGGGCAATGCCGACTACTTCAAGGTGGGCCTGCTGCCGGGCCAGGGCCTGCGGGTGGCGGCCAAGCCCAAGTACGACCTGGGGGCGCAGCAGCTCAACCTGGACATCGTCAACGGTGGCGATGGGGTGCTGGCCCACGGCGTCAGCGCAAAAGAGGGCGTCGCCACGCGCATCGTGGGGACGCCGGGCGGCGACGTGCTGATCCGCGTGGTCGGCGGCGTGGACACCGAGGCGGACTACGAGCTGCAGGTGGAGGTGCTGCCGCCCTGTGGCGAGCGCGACGACGCCTTCGAGGACAACGACCAGGCCCTGAGCGCCAACCCGCTGCCGGCCGAGATGCTGAGCAAGCCGCTGGAAAACCTGCAGCTTTGCCCGAACGACGACGACTGGTACGCCGCCGACCTGAAGCAGGGCGAGAGCCTGTTTGTCGACCTGAGCGCAAACCTGGAGGGGATGCCCGACGCGGCCGACCTGGCCGGGCAGCTGACCGTGGAAGTGTATGACGAGAAAGGCAACGTCTGGGGCCAGGGCGTGGGCAGTGCCGTGGCGCAAGGCGGCTCGCTGGTGCGGACGGTAGTGGTGCTGGAGCCGCCGGCGGGGCGCTACCGCGTGCGCGTGACGGGTGGCGGCGTCGAGGTGCCGCGCTTCCCAGCGGGCGGCATCCAGAACCTGCCCGCGGCGCCGATCGGACCGCCGGCCGGCGCGCCGAGCCCGGACCCGAGCGGCAACCCGGGCCGGAGCCCGGATCCGAGCCTGAACCCGGACCCGAACCGGGGCCCGAGCCCGGACCCGAACCCGAACCGGGGCCCGAACCCGAGCCCGAACCCGGACCCGAACCGGAGCCGGAGCCCGAACCCGAACCCGAACCCGAGCCGGCTCCCGACCCCGCCGCCGGGGCCGACCCAGCCGGTCCCGCCGCAGCTCGGCCTGCCGCAAGGCGCGGGCCAGCCGCAGGGACTGCCGCCCGGCATGCAGCTGGGAGCGCCGCAGGGCGCGGGCGGTCAGCCGGGTCAGCCCGGGCAGCCGCCGATTCCGCAGCCGATTCCCCACATTTCGCTGCCGCCGGGCACGCCGACGCCGGGGGTGGACCGCCAGCACCCGCAGCTGGATCTGCCCTACACGCTGCGGCTGCGCATCCTGCCGCCCTGTCCCGAAGGCAACGACGAGCAGGAGCCGAACAACGCGGCCAAGGACGCCAAGCCGATCGAGGTGGGTTCCGAGCACCTGCTGCGCATCTGCAAGGGCGACACCGATTGGTTGCAGTTGTCGCAAAAGGCAGGCCAGAATCTGCAAGTGACGGCCCGCTACGACCGGTCGCACGGCGCGATCGATCTGGCGGCGTGGGACGAGAGCGGCGTCAAGGAGTTGGCTCACGCCCAGACGGCCACGGGCAACGACAAGGCGGGCAAGGATCTTCCCGATACGCCGGCCGCGCGCCGCAGCCGCACCACCATGCAAGGGCTGATGATTCCTGCTGGAAAGGCGGACCGCGTCGTCAAGCTCAAGGCCTTTTCGCCAGGCGGGACCGAGAACTTCTACGTGCTGCGCGTGGAAGAGCCGCCGCCGCCCAGCGACAAAGACAAGCAGCAACAAGATCAGCAGGATCAGGACAAGAAGGACGAACAGGACGAGAAGGACAAGCAGGACCAGAAGAAGGACGAGAAGAAGCCGGAAGAGCAGCAGAAACAGGAAGATCAAGAGCGGCTCAAGCGCCAGATGGAGCGCAACGACCACAACCCGAGCAACCTGGAAGCCCAAGAGGCGCTGCGCAACTCGCCGTTCAAGAACCAACGACCGGACAAGGACTGGTAGGCCATGGCCGCAGGGCTGGACAACACCAAAGCAAACCCGGGGCTTGGCCTGGCCGTGTGGCCGCGCCGGCGGCTGGGTGCGTTGGCGGTGTGGGTCCTGGCTCTGATGGCGGTGCCGACCACGGCTTGGGCCGAAGTCCGGATGCAGCTGCGCGTGTCGGCCACCCGCGTCACCCTGGAAGACCAGCTGCAAGTGGTGCTCAGCGCGGCGGGTGAGTTCGACGCCATCAGCGAATTGCACAGCGACGGCTTCGACTTTCAGCAGGGTGGCCACCAAACCCAGGTGAGCATCATCAACGGCGCCATGACGCGGATCGAGAGCTTCACCTTCGTGGGCTCGCCGTCCAAGCCGGGCACCTTCAAGCTGGGACCGATCGAGGCGCGCCTGGGCGGTCAGGTGGTCGGTAAGTCGAGCGCCGTCGACGTGACCGTGGCGGGCGACGAGCAGACGGCGGCGCCGGGGCAGCGGCCCGAGACAGCTTCGGACTTGCGGACTTACCAGGGGCAGCCGGTGTTCGTGCGGCCGGTGCTGTCGGTGACGGAGCCCTACGCCGGCCAGCAGGTGATCGTCGCCTGGGAGTTGTACTGGGCGCAGAACATGCAGCTGCAGGGGATTCGCGAGACCAGCGGCCCCAAGCTGGACGGCCTGGACCCCGAGGATCTGCTGAAGGACCACCCCAAGGCCGAGCCGGTGCGCATCGGCGGGCGACCGTACATGCGGCAGATCCTGCACCGCATCCTGATCAGCGCGCCGCGCGCGGGCACCTATCCGTTGGTGGGCCCGACACTGCGGGTGGAGGTCGGCGACTTCTTCGAGAGCAAGGCGGCCAAGCTGGTGTCGCCCACGCTGGAGATGCAGGTGCGCGCCCTGCCCGACGCCGGCCGCCCCGCCGACTTCGACCCGGCGAGCATCGGCAAGCTGGCGATGACCGCGACGCTGCAGGTGGCGGGCAAGACCGCGACCAGCCACAAGGTCAAGGTGGGCGAGCGGTTGCTGCTGCAGGTGAACGTGTCCGGCGAGGGCAACCTGCTGGCGCTGAAGCCCGTGGAACCGCCCAAGCTGCAAGGCATGACCGTAGAGGCGCTGCCCGGGGGGACCCGCGACGGCGTGCGCACCGGCGAGCGCGGCAGCGAGGGCACGCGCACCTGGCAGTACATCCTGAGTTTTTCGGCTCCCGGCCGCTACGAGCTGCCGGCCATGGCGTGGACCAGCTTCGACGCCAGCACGGGCAAGTATGCGCGCTCGGAGGCCGGCCCGTTCGAGGTGGTGGTCGAGGGCGAGGCCCTGCCTGCGGCGGCGGCGCCGGCCGGAGATCCCAAGGTCCCGGCTCCTGGGGCGGGCCATTCCGGCGCAGCGGTGCCTCGCGGCGGCGCGACGGCCCCTGCCCAGCGCGGTGTGCCCCGGCCGATTGCGCCGGCGATGGGCTTGAACGCCGATACCAGCCTGCCCTGGCACGCGCGGCCGTGGGTGCTGGCGGGGGCGGCCCTGCCGTGGCTGGCGGCGGCCGGGCGCGGGCTGTGGCTAATGCTGCAGCGCCGTCGGCAGCGGCTGGCGCCCAGTCTGGCGCGCGCAGGGGCACCCGGGCGGGCCAAGGAGCGCTTGAAGGCGGCGGCGCAGCTGGAGCCCGGTGCCGGCTACGGCGAGGCGCACCGCATCATCGAGCAATTGATCGAGGAATTGAGCGGAGCTTCGGAGGCCGGGCTGGCCGATCAGGCGCTGCGCGAGCGGCTGGCGGCGCTGGGCCTGGGCGAGGCGGCGGTGCGCAACCTGGCCGACCTGATGCAACACTGCGACTACGCGCGCTACGCCCCGGGCGGCAACCGGCCGGCGGACTTGAGCAGCACCTGCGACACGCTGGCTGGGCTGGTCGACGAGCTGGCGAGCGCACTGCAGGCCGGCAAGAGTGGCAAGCACCGGACCGTTGGCCACGCCGTGCTTCTGCTGTTGGCGACGGCCCTGCTGCTGCCCTTCGGCCGGCCGGCGCAGGCAGCGTCGCTGGAAGCTACCTTTGCCCAAGGCAAC
>JACRCU010000531.1 GCA_016218865.1 Deltaproteobacteria bacterium
GCCTGCGACCACAGCTCTTGCGCGGCCTCGACAATCTTCTGCTCCAAGGCGCGCGACCGGATCGACGGCTCGCTGGCGTGCGGCGCCGTGGCATTTCCCGCAGAAAGCGACGGATCGTCCAGCACCTGCCGCACGATCGCCGCAATCAGCGCTTGCAGGTCCTGATCGGGTCCGCCGTCTGCCATGATCGCCTTGCCTGCCGGCAGTTTGCCGGGCGTCCAGTGTGCCGCCGGGTCTTGCCCGGGTCAACCAGCTTCCAAATCGATGGTCATCGCGTGCAGTAGCGCGCCGTCTGGGTCGTAACTCTGGCAGATCACTTGGTGTTTGGGCTGGGTGACGATCTTGACTACGCCGATGGTGTTGGGATCGGTGCCCAGCTGGTACCACTCGGGCCACAAGTCCTTGGCTGGCATCGCGAACTTCTCGATGAGGTCCATGATCGGCGCCTGGCCGATGTCCAGATTGGCGGCCATGTGGATCGGCGGACAGTCGGCGTCGCGGGCCTTCATGGCGCCCATGTGCGCGTCGCCGGTCAGGAATACGATGTTCTTGACCTGCCCGGTGCGGTGCAGCGCCAGGATCTGGTCGCGCTCGGTGGGATAGCCGCACCAGCTGTCGCCCAGGGCCTCGATGACCGCGCCCACGGGCGTCTCGTGGATGGCCTTGTACATCACCGCGTCGTAGCGGGGGTTGATCTCCACCGGCATGAACACGAATTTCCACAGCGCCTTGGAGTTCTTCAGCCCCGTCAGCAGCCACGCCAGCTGTTCTTGTCCCAGCATGGTATGGCCGGGCGGCTCGGCGAAGGTCCAGGTGAGCTTGCCCTCGGCACTCATCTGCGACGACAGCGCTTTCTTCAGGTCGCTGCGCTGCGAGCGCATATCGACCAGGAAGAAATCGCAGTGCCCCACCGTGAATTGCTGCCACGCCCCGGCCTTGGACTTGGGCAAGGCGTGGCACGGCAAGTAGCGCTCGAACGCGGCCATGCGGTCGCTCTGCTTGCCGGTCACGCCGCCCCAGGCGTTGTTTTCGGCAAAATCGTGGTCGTCCCACACGTGGGCAATCGGCATGGTCGCCAGCAGATCGCGCAGTGGATAGCCGTCGACCAAGCGGCGCCGCCACGACTTGGCGATTTCTTCTGGGTAGGCGGTGTAGTTGTTGCCGGCCTGGTCGGTGCCCTTGGTCGAAAACGCGTAGTCCGGGTAGGTCCAGTCGCCAATCTGGGCGAAGAACCACGGCTTGGGCTGCAGCTTGCGCGCGACGTCGAACACCTTGCCCATGCTTTTGGTGCCGACGCCCTTGTCGTCGTAGCGGCAGCACGAGCCAAAAGTGAAGGTGAAGTCGGTAACTTGACCGGCCTTGGCGTAGGTGCGGGTCTGGATGGTGCGCGCCGGCGCGGCCACATCGTCGATGACGGGCACGACGCTGTACTCGGTGGCGGCGGCCAGGCCGCTGACGTCGATGACCACGGAGAAGTCGTCGGTTTCGCTGCTGACAGCGCAGGTCGAGCGCACGGTCTTGCCGCCGCTGGCGGTCACGTCGAAGGCGACCTTGCCGGCGCCGCTCAGGCGGACGGCCAAACGGATGCTGCTGGCACTGCCGCCGCCCGAAATCGGGCCGTGGGTGATGGTGGCGCCGCCGCCGACCGGGCTGCACACCTTGGGCGCGGAAGCGGCCGGGGCAGCGGTCTCGCTTTCGCAGGCGGCAACGGCCCCGGAAGCTGCAAGCATTTGGAGCAGTTGCCGACGTGAGAGCTGGGTCATGCGCGCCTTGCTGGAGTTGCGACCTTGGCCGGTCGCGCGTCGCGAATTTGCTCCCGCGCGCGCGACCTTGCAACTGCCTTCGATCCGTGGCAAAGGCAGCGGCGCGCGGGCAGCGGTGCCGGCGCATTCGGCCGGTCGGCGTGGCAGCAACTGCGACATTTCGCCTCAGGTTGTGGCTTTTCGCCACACTCGCGCTGCCCGCCTGCCTGGGTCGCGGCGAGATCGGCGACGCTTGCAGCAAGCGCTCGGACTGCCGCGGCGAGCTCGACTGCTACGCCGGGCTGTGCAGCGAGCCCGACATGTGCCGCCGCACCCCCAGCTGTGCCAAGCGCGGCGTGTGCACCGCCCACGGCCACCACTGCATCGTGGCCCAGCGGCGCGACTGCGAGTACGCCGAAGTCTGCGCCCAGGATGGACTTTGCTCGGCGGTGGACGGCAGCTGCGCCGCCACGTCGGACGGCGACTGCGAGGTCTCGGCCGTGTGCCGCGGCGAAGGGCGTTGCCGCGCCGAGGCCGGCAAGTGCGAAGTCGGCGGCCAGTCGCGCAGCCGCTGCGGCGACGCGTGCGACACCTGGGGCCGCTGTGCGGTCGACGCCAAGGGCCAGTGCGTGGTCGGCGCCGACACCTGCCGCTCGTCGTTCCGCTGCGTCGAATTCGGCGAATGCGGCCGGGCGATCTTGCCCGGTGCCGCCAGCCCGACCTGCGCCGCCGAGGACGATGCCGGCTGCCAGGCCAGCAGCCTGTGCGCCCGCACTGGGGCGTGCAAGGCCGTGGACCACCGCTGCCTGGCCGCCAGCGACGCGTGGTGCGCCCGCTCCAAGGGCTGCCGCGACCAGGGCGCCTGTACCGCCGTCGACGGAACCTGCATGCCCGCCGGCGACGACTGCCGCAAGCGCAAGGAATGCCGCGAGTTTGGTGCCTGCTCCGCCCTGGCCGGGCGCTGCCAGGCGGTGTCGTCGGGCGACTGCGAGGCGAGCCGAGTCTGCCGCGAGCAAGCGCGCTGCACCGCCCGCGACGGGGTGTGCCAGGTCTTCCGCGACACCGACTGCCGCAGCCACGCGTCCTGCCGCCGCGAAGGCTGGTGCAGCGCCCGCGACGGCAAGTGCCTGGCCGCCAGCCGCGACGACTGCCTGGGCAGCCAGGTGTGCCGCGAGCAGGGTCGCTGCACCGCCAAGGACGGCCGCTGCATGGTCGAGACGCGGCAGGACTGCCTGCAGAGCTTGGCGTGCGAGATCGAAGGCCGCTGCCGACCGGTCAGCGCCCTGGCCGAGGAACTGGCCGGCTGGCGCCCGGCAGGTCTGGCCGGCGACGTGAGCGAGACCTCTTGCGGGGTGCGCAGCCACAGCGACTGCCGGCGCTCGCAGGCGTGCCGGGAAGGTCGCCGCTGCTACGCCCGCCGCGGCGAGTGCGTGACCCGCGAAGAACGCGAAGACCGTGGGCAAAGCCCTGGGGCCGCGCTACCATAGCCGCAAGGACGGCGAGCCAGGCGAACGGAGGCGGCATGCAGATCCAAGGAGCAGGCGGAACCCCAGGTGGAATCGGCCATTTCGTGGTCGGCAGCGGGCTGGCGGCGGGCGGGCTGTACCTGCTGTTCTCGCGGGTGGTTGTGTCGGCCGGCATGTGGCACGGCTACTTTGGCGCCCGCTACGGCGCCGGCGGTTCGATCGGCACGGTGACGGTACCCTTCATCGCTGGCGTGGGTCTGTTGTTCTTCGACGGCCGGTCGCGCCTGGGCTGGGCGATGCTGGCCGGCAGCCTGATCCTGCTCACGGTCGAGGTCATCACCAGCCTGCAGATCCACTTCATGCCCACCACCTTGCCCACCCTGCTGGTCATGCTCGGCCTGGTCGGCGGCGGCTTGGGCTTGATTGCCCGCTCGTTCCGCGCGTCCTAATCTGCCGGCAGAGGATGCCATGCTTACGACGCCCACGGTGCTGCTGGTAGGTGGACTGGACCCCGGCGGACAGGCGGGCCTTGCCGCCGACCTGGAGGTGTGCGCCCTGCGGGGTGCCCAAGGGCGGCCAGTGGTGGCGGCCCGCACCGCGCAAAGCGACGGCAAGTGGTACGGCGCCTGGCCCACGGCCCCCGCAGAATTCGCCGCCACGCTCGACGCAGCCCTGGCCGGTAGCTGCCCGCGCGCGGGCAAGACTGGCATGCTCGCAACCCTGGAAACGGCCCAGCACATCGCGCGCACCGCGACCGAGCGCCGCATCGCCCTGGTGGTCGACCCGCTGCTGCGAACGACCTCGGGCGGCTGGATGTGGCAGGATCCCGCACCCGAGGGCGAGCCAGACGGCTACGGCTCCGACACGGCGCAACCGCGCGTGCGCTCGATGTTCTGGAACGACCTACTGCCCGCGTGCGCGGTCGTCACCCCCAACTGGCCCGAGCTGGCCTGGCTGGTGGATGCGCCGCTGGCCACCGACCTGGACGAGGCGCTGGCACAGGCCCAGCACCTGCCCTGCCCGGTGCTGCTGAAAGGTGGCCATGCGCCGCTGGCGTGGCGGGGCCAGGATTTCGTCATCGCGGGCGGTGCGGTTCACCCGCTGCCGAGCAAGCTGGGTTGGCCACCGCGGCCCGACGGCACGCCGAGCAACCTGCGCGGGACCGGCTGCCGGTTGGCGACGGCGCTGGCGATCGAATTGGCCAAGGGCACGCCGCTGTTGCCCGCTGCTGCCCACGCGTGCGAGTGGCTGGACCAGTGGGCCATGGCCAAGCTCCTGCCCTGACCACCGCTTCGCATAGACCGAAAAACGACCGCGCCCGCCGCCCAGGATCTTGATCCCAAAGCGACGGGCGCAAAGCCGGTGCAACTGCGGGCAGCGACTACGGCTTGTAGTTCCACTTGGCGAAGTTGGCGGCGATCTGGTCGGCCGTGGGCGAGTGGTCCTTGACCACCTTGGCGACGTGGAAGTCGTCGATCGAGTCGGTCATCGCCCGGTTCTTCTCGATGTCGGCGGCAAACACGGCCGGCACCTGGTCTTCTTCGAACACAGCCTTCCACGGGCAGGCGGGCTCGCAGTTGGTGCAGTCGATGCATTCGTCGGGGTTGATGTACAGCTGGTTGGCGTAGCCGCTGGCGCCGTCGTTCACTTCATAGATGCACTCGACGGGGCAGACGTCGGCGCAGGCGGTATCCTTGCAGTCGATGCACAAACTGGTAATCACATAAGGCATTTGGATCCTCCGGGCTTGACTTTGGGCGCCTGCGTCTAGGCGCTACAGGAGCGCCATCATGGCGCGAAGGGACGCGAATGTCGAGATGGGCGGCCGCCGTATCGCAATGGCGTGACGCGACGCC
>JACRCU010000532.1 GCA_016218865.1 Deltaproteobacteria bacterium
CCTTCAAGGCTGGCGACTACGACGCCGCGCGCGAGCTGTTCCAAAAGGCCTGGGCGCGCTACGACCGCGAACCGCTGATCGCGCTGGCGCTGGCCAAGGCCTACGATCGCGCGGGACTGCTGGAAAAGGCACAGATTTACTACGAGCACTTTCTGCGGCTGGCTCCGCCGACCAAGGAGTACCTGAACGACCGCGAACAGGCCGTGCAGCGCCTGGCGATCATCAAGGACCAGCTCAAGTCGCGGCCGGGTATCTTGAAGTTCAAGGGCCTGCCCACCGGTGCGCGCCTGGAAGTCGACGGCAAGCCCGCCGACGTCGACGCGGCCGGCGAGCTGAAGGTGACCGCCGGCAGCCACAGCGTCCGCGTCACCATGGAAAAGCGCCTGCCCTTCGACCGGCCGGTGGTGGCGGTGGGGCCCGGCGAGGTCAAGGACATCGAGGTGGTGTTGGTGGCGCCCGTCGACCCGTCGACCCTCCCGCGCGACCACAAGTGGACCTGGGTGGCGGGCGGTACGGCGGCGGCCGGCCTCATCGCCACGGGCGTTTTCGGCTTCCTTTACTGGCAGGAATACGACGCGTGGTCGGCCCGCTTCGACGCCAACGGCCGGCCCAATAGCACTACCCGCGCGGAATACTCCAATGCCCAGGGCAAGTGCGAGATTGGCAATCCCTATGCCGACACCGCGCTGGACCCGTGCAAGGGCGCGACGGACGAGGGCAATCGCCGCAAGGCCACCACCCAGAAATACCAGATCGGCACCGCGGTGGCCGGCGGCGTCACGGCCCTGGCGGCGATCGGCACGGTGGTGGCGTTCTACAGCGCGCCCACCCTGGATCCCAGCGCCAGCAAGCCCGCGACGAGTCTGCTGCTGCTGCCGCGCATCGGCCCGGACGGCGCAGGCCTGCAGCTGGCCCTGCGGTTCTGATCCACGCTCACTGGCCGATCGGCTGCAACCACGCACTACTGCGCAGGATTTGGCCCTGCTCGGCCGATAGCTTGGTCGCGCCCGCCTGCGGTGCCCAGTACATCAGGTTGTCCTCGCCGTCGCCCGGCGTGTCGCCCAAGTCGTCGTGCAGCGCCGGGTCTGCGCCGATCTGGGCCTCGCTGGTGTGGTACAGGCCAAGGAAATGCCCAAGTTCATGGGCAATCGCCAGGCCCAGGCGGTCGTCTTCGCCGGGACCCAGCGCCAGCGACACCGCGATGCCGGCGCCCGCAGTGCCCATGCGCAGCGGTGGACCGGGAATTCCGCCGGATATTCCCGCGATCGGCGACTGCACGCCGCCGGTGGCCACGTAGACCTGTTCGACCAGGAACACGTTGACGCCCAGCGGCAGCTGCGCCCCAGTCGCGAACAGGTCGCGCAACTCGTTGTCCTCGCTAGAGTGCTCCACGAGCGGCGCCGCCCCGGCCACATCGTGCACGGCCACGGACAGCTGGATTCCGACTTGCGCAAGGATCTGAGTGGCGTCGGCGATGGCCTGCTGCAAGCGCGGCAAGACGGGCGCGTTCTTGGCGTTCCAACCCAGCGCCCCCGTCAGGCACAGGTTCACCGGCAAGCGACCGGCCGCCAGTGCCGGCCCCCGCACTGCGACCAGCTCGACCCTGACCTGACCGGATGCCGGCAGCCACTTGCCTTGGTCGTGGGCCTGGTGCAGGGCCCGCAGCTCGTGCACGCCCGCCAGGGTCGCCGGCCGCGGCGCGTTGGGCGCCAGGAGTGCCTGCTCGAACGGTCGACTTTGCTGCCGAAATACGCAACCTTGCGTACAAAGCCACGGCGCCAGCGGGCCCGACAGCCAGTGCTCGTCGACCAGGTTCTGACCGCCGCCGTCGCGCCAGCGGGCCACGGCCAGGCGCCCGTCGGCAGCCTCGGTCACCACCGTCACCGACAACGTCTCGGCCGGCAGGGCGAAGGCGATCGGCGCCGTCACTCCAGTTGCGCCGGCTTGCAGGGCGGGAAACTGCCGGCGGGCGACCCGGTCGCCAAACACCACCGCTGTGGGCCCGCCTGCGTCGGCTGACGCATCGCCAGCGCCGTCGCCGTCGGGAGCCACGGCCTCGGAGCTGCAGCCGATCGCCAGAACGAACACCCCCGCGGCAAGGCGAGTCCATTCCCGGCGGGTCGCTTGGCTGCGCTCGATCATGCTGGCCGGCCCTCGGCAACCGCGTGCTGCCTTTCCCATCCAAGCAGGCGCGGCGCGAAATGGCAAATCGCAAAAACCGGCGGCAGCCCGGGAATAATTGCCGAGCCCACCGTTTTGAAAGGATGCTCGGCACGCTCCCTCCCCAAGCCGTCGAGCATGCAGGCTTGCGGGGCCGGCCCGCTCCCCCCCCTTTGCGGCCGGCCCTGCAAGCTGCCTTCTCCAGACACCCGCCCGCCGCGCCAACTTGCCCGCGCCCACCTTGCGCCGGCTGGCGGCCGCCTGCAAACTACGGCGCCACCGCGCGCCCCACTCGGTGCTCACCAGCCGCGCGCGCCAGACACCTCTTTTCGGCGAACTGGAATTTCGCAACGGCACGGCCGCGATGTCGAACCTGCACCCCGCTGCGATCGCCGCCCAGCTCGGCCGTACGGCGCGCGCTCGCCTGGCGCGGCTGGCTCTACCGGTGGCGCTGCTCGCGATCCTGCTGCCGCCCAGCACGGCCTACGCGCTCGACTACGACTTGAACGACCTGGCCGACCGCGAGCTTGGCATCGGCGGCGCCCTGGCCCCCACCGACGTCGATCCGCGCGGTCCGGCCAAGTGCCCAACCAGCAGCGCCATTTGCGCCAACGTGACCCAGCCGTTCGGCACCCTGCTGCGCGGGACCGCGCGCCGCCACCGCGGCCACTTGTACATGAGCACCGAGCTCCTGCTGGGCCTTACCTGGCCCACGGGCTCGCTGCCGGCCCACCCCTGGTTCGCGGTGGGTGGTGCGATCGGCGCCGAGACTGCGGCCGACGGCTATGCCCGGGTGCGCGGCTACGGCGAGTTTGGCGCCGACATTGTCTGGACCAATTCAAGCGTTTTCGACATTTTGCATGTATTCACCGAAGTCGGCTTGCGGCTGCAGGTTCAGCAATACGGCCGCCCGCATACCCTGCTGTTCTTGGGTGCCCGGGCCTTGTCGAACCTGGACCGGATCGGCCTTGGCATTTTTGGCGGCGTCGGGTTTACCTTCGACTGACACGAAGCCCGTCCAGAACTGGATCGGAAATCGGAGCAGGTCCCCCGGCCCACCGCGGGAGGGCCAACCTGACGCTCGCCAGTAGCCAATCGGGTCCGCGAAGCCGTTGCCGCGCGAATCAGGTGGGGGGCACAGGACGGATCGCAGTAGGATCACGCCGCTTGCATATCGGGCAGCGGGGCTCTCGCCCTTGGCCGGCAGACTCGCAGGACACCGAACCACCGATAGGAACCAGCCGAATTGCACGTCGCGGCAAGTCCCACAGGGCGAGCTTGCGACCCACCTAGCAGGTGCAACTCGGGAAAACAACTCGCCACGTCGGGCGGCAGCCCGGTATTCGCAGTTCGACGTGCTAGAGCACCGAACACAAACCCGAACCTAACGGTCAACGTCGCGGCGAGTCGCGGCAGCGCCCGTCTGCGACCCACGCAACACCATTGATGTTTTCGTCGGTCAGACTCTCCGTTGCGCGGGGTCTTGGAGGATTCTGATTGACGCTCTAGAGACTTGGTTATTTACTGAACATTTGTTCAGTGCTTTCCAGTCCTGTCAAGTCTCTAGCTGCTGAGCGGGGCGCAAGCGAGCGCCCATGGCGACTCGCCGCGCCGATTTCCGAGCAGGAACAGCGTGGAGAATTGTCAAATTGATCGGCTCTCTAGCCTGCGGGTGTCAGTTCCGAGGCGTGGCGAGCCACCGCCGCACGGCGCGCCTGCAGTTCGGCGCCGGTCACCAGCGGGTAGACTGGGATGCCGTGCGCGTCCAGCTTGGCAGCGGCGCCCTCTTCGCGATCGACTACCGCCAGCACGCCGCGCACTTCCAGGCCCTGGCTGCGCGCCTGCTCGACGATCGCTATGGTCGAAAGTCCAGTAGCCACCACGTCTTGCACGATCAGACACGGTCCAGGCACGTGCCCGTTGCCCGCCGGTGGCACCGCCAGCAGGGGCTGCGAGCGCGTCGCGCTGTGCTCGGCCGCCGCGTCGGCAAAGACCTGAGCCGCCGGACCGCCCGCCATCAGCACCCGGGCGCCCACCTGCTTGGCCACGTCGTAGAGCAGGGCCGCCACCGCCGCCTTGGCCGCTGGGGCCGCCGCCAGGGCCGCGCAGTCGACGTACCAGTGCGACATGGTGCCGTCGGCCAGCGCGAAGGTGGACTCGTCATGGATCACGAGACCGTGCAGTAGCAGCAATTCGAGCAGTCGATCTTTGCGCGGATCCATCGGCCCTCCAGCCAGAAGTAGCGGCGTTGCCGCCGACGGCCAAGATAAGGGACGCGGCCGCCGTTGTCGACCGGTTGTGCTGTGTGCCGCGGTAGATGTTTGACGAAACCCGCTTGGCCGTGTACTCAGGCGGCGGCGCCCTGCGGCTTTGGCGGCGCGACGCGGACGGCATGCAGACTCCCCTGAACCCCAATCGAATTGCGCGCCTGCTGGACGAGCGGCGCGTGCTGCTGGTGGTCGGTGCCGGTGGCGCGGGCAAGACGACACTATCGGCCGCACTTGGGGTGGCAGCCGCGCAGCGCGGTCGGCGCACCCTGGTCCTGACGGTCGACCCGGCCAAGCGGCTGGCCAATGCTTTGGGATTGCAGGCGTTCAGCGAGCACGTGCAGCACATTTCCGCCGCCGATTTTGCCGCACAAGGCTGTGACGTGCCCTTGGGCCTGGATGCGGCCATGCTCGACGTCAAGCGCACCTTCGATCGGGTCGTCAGCCGCTACGCCCGGAGCCCGGAATCGGCGCGCCGGATTCTGGAGCACCCGTTCTACCAGCAGGCGTCGACAGCGCTGGCCGGATCGCAGGAGTACATGGCCACAGAGCGGCTGTACGAGAGCGTGAATAGCGGCGATTACGATCTGGTGGTGCTCGACACGCCGCCCGCTGAGCACGCCCTCGACTTCATCGATGCGCCCCGCCGCCTGATCGACTTGTTCGACTCGCCCACCTTCCGCAAGCTGATTACTCCATCGAGCCGCCTGCGGAGCGGCGTGTTCCGCCCGTCGTCGGTGGTCATGAAGGGCCTGCAGCGCTTCACCACCGTAGAGATGTTCAGCAATCTCTTGGAGTTCTTTGGTCAGCTGTCCGAGACATTCGACGGTTTCGTCAGCCGTGCCCGCGACGTGCAGGCGCTGTTGCAGGGCCCGGATGCCGCTTTTGTGCTGGTGTCGGGCTGCGACGCGGTGTCGGCCCAGCAGGCCCGCTCGCTGCAGGAGCACGTGGTCGGGCTGGGCATGAACGCGCCGGCGTGGATCGTCAATCGGGTCTTCGACTTCGCACCCAGCCTTGCCGAGCCCCACCGCGACCTGGCGGGCGACCTGCTGGCGGTGTGGCACGACAACAGTGCCGCCCCCGTGCCCGCCGACTTGCCTGCGCTGATGCGCAACCTTGCGCAAGTCAGCGAGAAGTTGGGTAAGTTGGCCGACCGCGACCGCGAGCTGCTGCGGGAAGTGACGGCCGGCGTGGCGCCCCAGGTCCACGTGACCGGCGTGCCGCGGCGGGTGCGTGAACCAGATAATCTGCGAGAACTATTCGAGATATCCAACATCCTTCTCTGTGCGGCGCCGCTGGTCGAGGCCGAGCCGTGAAGGCGCCGAACACTGCGCCGGGCCCGTGGTGGCCCCTGCTGGCGGGCCTGTGTGCGCTGCCGGGCGTGCTGGCCTGGCTGAGCCCGGGGCACTACGTTGGCAACGGTACCGACTTGTATTCCTATCAGATCCCCCTGCGCGAAGGTGTGGCCGCCCTGTGGCGCGCCGGGCAGGTGCCGTGGTGGAATCCCTACGTACTGGGCGGGGTCCCAGCGCTGGCCGGTTGGCAGCTGGGTCTGCTGTACCCGCCGCACCTGCTGCATTTGCTCGCGCCAGTCGCCGCGACCGAGGCCATGATCTGGCTGCATCTGGCCCTGCTGGGTGTCGGCTTTGCCGCGCTCCTGCGCGCCTGGCGGCCCGAATTGCCGGCGTGGCTGCCGCCGCTGCTGGGCGCCGCGCCGGGGCTGTCTGGACCGGTGTGGGGCCACCTGTGGGCCGGCCATGTCAGCTACATCGAGGCGCTGGCGTGGCTGCCGTGGCTGTGGTGGGCGGCCGTGCGGCTCTTGGACGCGCGCCTGCCGCGCTATGCCGGAGCGGGCGCCGTGTTCTTGGCGCTGCAACTGCTGACCGGGCATCCGCAAGTGGTGTACCTGAGCTTGGTCGGCTTGGTGGCGGTGCTGGCCGCGCGCGCGCTGGCCGAGCCCCAACCGGTGGCAGCGACGGCGCCGGCCTGGCTGCAGCGGTCGCTGGCGTCCCTGGTCGCTCTGGGCGGCCTCCTGGCCATCGCCGCGGGGGCGGCGCTGCTGGCCCTGCCCCAGCTGACGGCCACGGTCGACTTGCTGCCGGACCTGAACCGCAGCTTGTCGACGCCACTGGAGATTGCCACCTCGTACTCGGCGCCCGCGTCCAGCCTATGGACGGTCGTGGCGCCCGATGTGTTCGGCGGCGCGCAGAGCAAGTGGGCGAGCTTCAGCTACCACGAAACCGTTGGCTTCGTTGGCTTGGGCGTACTGGCGCTCGCGGTGGTCGGGGCCGCCCAGGGGCCCACCGGCTGGCTGCTGGCCGCGGCTCTGGCTGTGGCCTTGCTGCTGGCGCCGGGCGAGCACGGTCCGCTGCTGCCGCGCTTGGTGGGCCTTGTGCCGGGGCTCGGCAGTTTCCGCGTGCCAGGTCGCTGGGTTACGCTCTTGCCGGCGTTGGCGCCGCTGCTCGCCGCCGAAGGCATGGCCGCGCTGTTGCGGCGCAGGGAAG
>JACRCU010000534.1 GCA_016218865.1 Deltaproteobacteria bacterium
GCACGCTTCCCACCGATCCGCTGCTCGCCAACCGGTTGCCGCTCTGCCTCAACCGCGCTGGCCGCCGGTCTTGCCGTACAGCTTGAGCTTGCGGTAGAGCGTCGCCGACCCGATCTCGAGCTGTTCGGCCGTGCGCGTCTGATTGCCGCCGTATCGCTCTAGGGCCGACAGGATGTAGTCCTGCTCGATGCTCGCCAGCGGCCGCACTTCGCCGGTCAGGGCAGGGCTGGCGGCCACGACGGTCCGGCAGATCTCATCGGGAAGATCGTCGAGTTCGACCAGCTCACTGCGCGCGAGCGCCACTGCCCGCTCCATCGCGTTCTCGAGCTCGCGGACGTTGCCCGGCCAGCCAAAGCGCAGGAGCTGCTCGGCCGCTTCCGGGGCAATGCCGGTCATGGTCCGCTTCATCCGCCGCGCGGCATCTTCCAGGAACACCCGCGCCAGCGCCAGGATGTCACTTCGCCGCTCGCGCAGCGCCGGCACGTGCAGCTCCACGACCTTGAGCCGGTAGTAGAGGTCCTGCCGGAAGCTGCCGCCGGCCACCCCCAGCGCGAGGTCGCGGTTGGTCGCCGCCAGGATGCGCACGTCGATCTTGCGGCTGTTGTTCTCGCCGACGCGGCGGATTTCGCGCTGTTGCAGGGCGCGCAGGAGCTTGACCTGCATGCCCGGCGAGACCTCGCCGACCTCGTCTAGCAGGAGCGTCCCGTGGTGGGCGGCCTCGAACAACCCCGGCCGCGCGATCGTGGCCCCCGTGAATGCGCCGCGCGCGTGGCCGAACAGCTCGCTCTCCAACCACGTCTCGGCGATGGCGCCGCAGTTGACCGCGACAAACGGCCCGGCCGCGCGCTCGGACTCGTCGTGGACCAGGCGCGCGATTCGCTCTTTGCCCGAGCCGCTCTCGCCGGTGATGAGCACGGTCGCGTCCACTTTGGCGACCCGGCGGGCCAGGTCCACCACCTGCCGCATCTCGGTACTTCTGGCCACGATCCCCAGCGGCTCTTCCACCGCCCGCAGCAGGGCGCGCCGGTGCTCCCGCTCCGCGGCGTCGGCGGCGTTTTTGGCCTCCTGCAGGGCGCGCTCGAGCCGCTTCTGCTCGGTCTGCTCCGCCACCACCTGTTCGTACAGGCGCTGCGTCTTCACATACAGCAGGCGGACTTCGAGCATGTTGTAGACGCGCATGACGACTTCAGCAAGATCGAAGGGTTTACTGACGAAGTCCCGCGCGCCGACCTGCAGCGCCTGCAGCTTGTGCTCGGGCTCGGCGGTCACCACCAGGACGGGCAGGTAGCCGCCCTGTTCGATTTCCTTCAGGTTCTCCATGACTTCGAACCCGTTCATGCCGGGCATCATCAGGTCGAGCAGGATCAGGTCGAAGTGGTGCTCCCGATGCAACTTGCAGACGTCGCTCGGGTTGCGCGTCCTGGTCAGCGACGTGTAGCCGGCGCTCTGCAGGGCGCGCTCGAGCAGACGGACGCTGGTCTCCTGGTCGTCGACAATCAGCACCTTGGCGGCGTGGATCGAGGCCGGACTGATCATGGGCTACCGCCTTGCTTGGCGCACGCCAGGGCGGCGTTCAGCGTTTCGGTGAATTCGGTCACGTTGATCGGCTTGGCGAGGTAGTCGAAGAACCCGGCCTCGCGACCCTTTTCGATGTCGCGGGCCATCGCATTGGCGCTGATGGCGATGATGGGGATGTGCCGCGTGACCGGGTCCCTGCGCAAGCTCCGCATCACCTCGATCCCGTTGATATCCGGCAGGTTGATGTCCATCAGGATCACCTCGGGCCGGTACTCCTTGGCCATCTCGATGCCCCGCTGGCCCGTCACCGCACTGACCAACCGCAGCTCGGGGCGGCGGCCGATCAGCCGCTCGACCAGCCGCAGATTGGCCAGATTGTCCTCGACATAGAGCAGCACGCGCACCGCATCGCCGACCACCGCGCGCGGCGGCTCCAGCGGGTCCTCGAGTTCGTCGTCGTCGCTGGCGAGAAACTGCGGCTCGGTCGCGGCCAGGATGTCGAACCAGAAGGTGCTGCCGACCCCCACGGTGCTCTCTACCCCGATGACGCCATCCATGAGTTCGATCAACTGCTTGGCGACCACCAGGCCGATGCCGTTGCCTTCCTGTCCGCCGGCCTCTTGCCCCAAGCGGTTGAAGGGCTGGAACAGCTGCACCAGCTTGTCGGGAGGCAAGCCCGCGCCCGTGTCGCGGATGCTGACGCGCACGCGCCCCGGCTCCGGCGTACCGAACGTGACGACCACCTCGCCCCCGTCGCGGTTGTACTTGATCGCGTTCGACAAGAAGTTGATCACGACCTGCTTGAGCCGGGTCCGGTCGGCGTGGACGAAGCACGGCTTATCGAACTGCGGAAACACCAAGTCAATCTGCCGACTTTGGGCCTGTCCTTCGACAATGCTCTGGCACTCCGCCAGGACTTCGGCGAGCGACACCGACTCGGGCGAGAGCGACAGCTTGCCGGACTCGATCTTGGCCAGATCCAGGATTTCGTCGATGAGCTTGAGCAGGTGCCAGCCCGCCTGCAGGATCTGGCCGATGCTCTCCTTTTGGATTGGCGTCGGCGGCGGCAGATCCGACTCCAGCAGCTGGGCAAAGCCAAGGATGCCGTTGAGCGGCGTGCGCAGCTCGTGGCTCATGCTGGAGAGAAACGCGGACTTGGCCTGGTTCGCCTTGTCGGCCAAGACGCGGGCCGCCTGCAGCTCCACGTTCCTCTCCAGCAGCACCTGGTCCAGCTTCTTGCTTGCCGTGACGTCGCGCGCGGTGGCAAAGACGCCCCGCAGCTTGCGATCGCGGTCGTAGAGGATCGTCGCGTTGTACGAGACGACGGCCTCGTCGCCCTGCAGGTGCCGCACGGTCAGCTCGTAGTTGGTGACCTTGCCGTCGGTCAGCGCCTGTCGGATGCAGGCTTCGGCCCGCTGGGGATCGGTAAAGCAGCTCTTGAACGGTGCACCGATCAGCTCGTCGCGGGTGCGACCGGTGAGCGCCTCGGTCTGGGTGTTGAGGTCGGTGATGATGCCGCGCAGGTCCGTGGTCATCAGCGCGTCGATGTTCGATTCGATGAGCGAGCGCGCGTAGAAGTGCTGGTCGCGCAAGCGCTCATCGAGCTTGGCTCGCTCGTCTTCGATCTGCTTGCGGACGGTGTTGTCGGTGCCGACCAGCAGGTAGCCGATGATGGCATCGCCCGGGTCGCGCAGTGCGGTGACCGACACCACCGCCGGAAACTGGCTGCCGTCCCTGCGGATTTGGGTCAGCTCGTAGATGTCCTCGATGCCACGTGCGGCCTTGAAGACCAGCGCTTCGAAGCCAGGAGCGATCGGCGTGGCGAACTGACGGCTCAGCGAGGTCGCGCGCGCAACCAGCTCGTCGGGATCCGAAATCTCGGCCGGGGTGATCCGGTTGACCACCTCCGCCGCGGACCAGCCGAGCATGCGCTCTGCGCCGGCGTTGAAGATCTGGATCACGCCATTGGCGTCCGTGGCGATGCTCGAGAAACTCGCGCTGTTGAGAATCGCCGCTTGCAGCGCATCCGCAGTCAGCAAGGCGTCGTTCTGCCGGTGATCCGCGCCGCCATCGCTCGCGTCAGAGTCTCGCACAGTCGCCATCAAGGGCAGTTTCTTGTCGGGCATGGGGAGCTCCACGGGCCTCTGGCCTCGCGGCGCCAGTGGCCCGCGAGACTAGGTTTCCTGCCTTGGTGGATGCCCATCCCAACGCGAAACGAACGGTGTGCAGGCGCACTCGCCTCGCCAAGTCGTTCGAAATGTTGCGGGCGTCCGTCGGTCCGGTCCGACGGCCGAGACGGCTGTCTTCTACAGCCTCCCGAAAATACCACGGTATTGCACCGCCCGCGTCAGAGCCTAGTGGGTCCCCACCCCCGGGTCAAGCAACATCGGCGGTCCCGTCCGTGGTCACCCGTTCACAATGACTGGCTGGCCGTCATTTTGATGGGATTGCTGGCGCCGTCGTCGGACGCGTTCTACACAAGTGCATGATCTTGCTTTGGTAACGCGATTGGCACGGACATTGCTTCATGAAGGGGCGCCCCCAACAAATGCGGGTCCCGTCTGCGCGCCTTCGCGCTGACCAATGAATTCTTCAGCACGACAGGAGTCAACCATGTTTCGAACATCCACCAAAGCTCACTGCGCCAGGGACGGCGCGGTCGGGGCTTTGCTATTTGCCATGATGCTAATCAGTTGTCCGGTGCCAGCAACGGCTTCGGACTTCGGCGTACTGCTGCAGCCCGGCGTGGCCGTACCCCTGACCGCGCCGCAATCGGAACGCTTCGAGACGGGCGGCGGACAGTCGCTCAAAATGCTGTTCGGCCTGAACCGCTACCTCGACATCGGCCCGAGCGCCAGCTTCCTCTACCTGCCCTCGACGACGGCAGGGGCCGAGGCGGGTGTGGTGTGGGGTTTTGGCGGCAGCGCGCGCCTGAAGCGACCTCACGACGCCGAGTCGGCCTACGGTATCTCGCCGTGGCTCGATGCCGACGCCCTTTTCATCCGCACCGGGCCGCTCAACCGGTTCGGTTTTGCCGCGGCCGCCGGTCTGGCCGTCCCAATTGGCGAGGCGCGCGCGTTCTGGTTCGGGCCGCTGGTGCGCTACCTGCACACCACCCAAGGGGAAAGGGCCGGCTTCGACAACCGCGACGCCAAGCTCTTGATCGTCGGCGTGAGCCTGGAAGTCGGTCCGGGTCGCAAGACGCCGCCTGAGGTGCGCGTCGTCACGAAAGAGGTGGTTCGCGAGGTCGTTCGCGAGGTTCCCACGTCGACGGTGAAGTGCGCAGACCGCGATAGCGACGGCGTCCCCGACATCGTCGACCGCTGTCCGGACGTAGCCGGCACCCAGGACCAGTACGGCTGCCCGGAGTACAAGAAGGTGGTCGTCAAGCGCGACAAGCTCGAACTCAAAGAGAAGATTCAGTTTGCCTGGAACGAGGCCAAGCTGGAAGACGCTTCGCTGCCCCTGCTCGACGAAGTGGCCCAGGCGCTCAAGGACAACAAGGGCTTCCGCGTCCAGATCGAGGGCCATACCTCGTCCGAGGGGGCCGAAGACCACAACCAGGCCCTGTCCGAGCGGCGCGCGACGGCAGTGCTCGACTACCTGGAGGCGCATGGCGTCGCCAAAAGTCGCCTTGTCTCCAAGGGTTTTAGCTCGTCCGTCCCGGTCGACACCAATGCCACGACGGCCGGCCGCGAGAGCAATCGCCGCGTCGAGTTCGTCGTCTACTTCATCCTTCTCAATGATGGGAGTGCGCAATGAGTACCACAAAAAACCTGTTTCTGTTCCTATTTCTGTCACTAGTCAGCGTGTCCGGCTGCGGAGGCCAAGTGGTCGAATTCGGACTCGCCGGCGATGCGGGTGCGACCAACGACGGCTCCGGAGGTGAGCTTGCATCCGGTGACGGCACCGCCGACGGCAAGATCGACGGCGTCGCCGACGCGGGCGGCGATGCGGACACCAGCGCCGACACCAGCGCCGACACCAACACCGACACCAGCGCCGACACCAGCACCGACCTCGGCTCCGACACTGTCGGTCCCGCCGCTCCGACGGTCGTCGTCACGGTGCCCGTCAATGGCGCCACGGGCGTCGCCGTCGGCACCACCATTTCCGCGACCTTCAGCAAGGCCATGGACGCCGCGACGATTTCGGCGCTGACCTTCAAGGTCCAGCAAGGGGCCACGCCCGTCGCCGGTACGGTGAGCTTCGACGAGGCCGCCGGCACCGCGACCTTCGGGTCGGCCGCCGTCCTGCAGAACGGCGTAGTCTACACCTGCACCATCACGACCGGCGCCAAAAGCATGGACGGCGTCGCCCTTGCTGCCGACTACGTCTGGTCCTTCACGACGACGGCTGCAGCGGCCACACCGCCCAAGGTGGAGTCCACTATCCCGATGAACGATGCGCTGAACGTCTCCACGGCCACCCAAGTGACCGCCACGTTCAACAAGTCCATGACGCCGAGCACGATTACCAAGCTGACGTTCTTGCTCTTCCAAGGCACATCGCCGGTGGCCGGCGCGGTGACCTTTGATGACGCGACGGATACGGCGAAATTCACGCCGGACACAGCCCTCGCCGCCGGTCTGCTCTACACGGCCACCATCACCAAGGATGTCGCGGACGCAGCCGGGCTAGGCATGGCGGCCGACTACACCTGGATCTTTACGACGAGCGCGGTTGCTGCGGTGCCGCCCACGGTCACGGCGACGACGCCGCTGGCGGACGCGCAGGATGTCCCGGCGACCGCGCTGCCCACGGCGACCTTCAGCAAGAGTATGAATCCGTTGACCATCACCGACACGACGTTCCTGGTGGAGCAGGGCGGCGCGCCGGTGGCCGGCACCGTGAGCTTGGATGCAGTGACCCACACGGCCACCTTCGACCCTGACGTCGCCTTCACGGCGGGCAAGGTCTACACGGCCACGATCACCACCGGCGCGGCCGACCTGGCCGGCAACGCACTTGCCGCCAACTACAGCTGGTCGTTCACCATCGCCACGCCAGTGCAGGTTGCCCCCAAGGTCGTGAACACCTCGCCGGCCCACCTGGCGGTCGGCGTTCCCATCGGCAAGAAGCCCACCGCCACGTTCAGCAAGGCCATGGACCCGCTGACGATTAGCGGCCTGACCTTCACGCTCTCCCAGGGTGCGGCCAAGGTCGCCGGCACGGTTACCTACGACGCCGCGAGCCAGACCGCGACGTTCTCGCCCGCAGCAGCCCTGGAGGCCGGGTTGCCCTACTCGGCTACCATCACCACAGGAGCCAAGGACACCGGCGGGCTCGCCTTGGTCGCCGAATACGACTGGGAATTCACCACCGCGGGCCTCTCGCCCAAGGCGCCGACGGTCGACGAGACCAGCCCGCTGAACGCGGCGATCGAGGTGCCGATCGGCAGCAAGCTGACGGCCACCTTCAGCAAAGCCATGGATCCGCTGACGATCACCGCGCTCACCTTCACCGTCCACCAGGGCCTGAACCCGGTGCAGGGGGTGGTCACCCTGAATGCAGCGACGCACACCGCCACCTTTGCGCCCACCGCACCGCTGGGCGTTGGGCTGGCCTACGCCGCCACCATCACCACGGGCGCCAAGGACTTGGGTGGACTGGCACTGGCGGCCGACTACAGCTGGAGCTTCACCACCGCGACGCTGCCGATGGTGACTGCAACCACCCCGCTGGACAAAGCGATCAAGGTGTCGTCTGGAACTCAGCCGACGGCGACGTTCAACAAGGCGATGGACCCGCTGACGCTGACGCCGCTGACGTTCACCGTCAAGCAGGGTGCAAACGCCGTTGCGGGCTTGGTAACCTACAAGCCGGCCACCAACACCGCGACGTTCAAGCCGGCTGTGCCCCTGGGCCAGGGACTGCTGTACACGTGCACGATCACCACAGGCGTCAAGGACTTGGGTGGCATTGCGCTGGCGGCCAACCACGTCTGGAGCTTCACCACGGCCGAGGCCGCGCCGACCGTCCTGTCGACCAACCCGTTGAACCTCGCGACCAACGTCTCGATCAACAAGCGGCCCACCGCCACCTTCAGCAAGGCCATGGATCCGCTCACGCTTACCGCGATGACCTTCACGCTGCACAAGGGGGCGCAGCAGATCTCCGGCTCGGTGACGTTCGACAGCCTGACCAACACGGCGACCTTCACCCCGGCGGTCGCGCTCGAGGTCGGCAAGCTGTACACCGCCACCATCACCACCGGCGCGAAGGACACGGGCGGTTCGGCCCTGGCCGCCAACTATGCCTGGACCTTCACGACCTCGGTGTGCAGCCAGGCGCCGGTCGTCCTTGGCGGCGCCGGCAACTTCGTGGTGCTGGGCGGCTCGACCGTCACCAACACCGGACCGTCATCGGTGACAGGCGACCTTGGCGTCAGCCCCGGCACCGCGGTCACCGGCTTCCCGCCCGGCAGCGTCGTCGGCGCCATCCATGCGGGGAATCCGACCGCCGCCCTGGCGATTGCGGACCTCACGACGGCGTACAACGACGCCGCCGGCCGCACGCTCTGCCCCGTCACCGTGGCCGGCAACCTTGGCGGCATGACCCTGGCGCCCGGCCTCTACAAGTCCACGTCGTCGTTGGCGGTTTCCTCCGGCGACCTGACGCTGGACGCGCAGGGCGACGGCGACGCGGTGTTCATCTTCCAGGCCGCGTCGACCCTTACCACCACCAGCGGCCGGCAGGTCATCCTGACCAATGGCGCCAAGGCGAGCAACGTGTTCTGGCAGGTCGGCACGTCCGCAACCATCGGCACCACGTCGGCATTTGTCGGCACCATCATGGCCGACCAGGCCATCACGCTCAAGACGGGCGCCACGCTGACCGGCCGCGCGCTGGCGCGAATCGCCGCCGTCGCTCTGGACAGCAACGTCATCGTGAAGCCCGCCAAGTAGGGCGTGCCCCCAGGGGGACGTCCGCGCCACGGCAGCTACCGCCGCGCTGGCCCGACCTGCCGCTGCCGAGGAAGTGCCACTCGGCCCGTGCATGACGCTGCTGGGCAGCGTGCTTCTCGCGCCGGAATGTCTGCGCTGCCGCTTGATCCAAGTTCGCTTGGGCCAGGCGGCAGTCGCGTTTTTGGCACGGCCTCAGCTCGCGCAAGTGGCCCAGGGCCACGCCGACTCGCGCGGCTTTCGGGCACGCCGCAGGCACGCGGGACGCAGGGGGTCGCGCACACGCCGACGCAGCCCACAGCTACCACGTCGTCGTTTTGACCGACATCCCATCATTCTGACGATGTGGCTGCCGCCGATGAACGCCGATTTTGGTGCAACAATAGGATAATATTCACTTGTATAGCTTGGCACGCTCGTTGCAAGGACTACGGTGCCCCACGCAACGTGGACGCGGCTGGCGCACCATCGCGCTGACACGAACACCGTTCCGAACGGCAGGAGTCCGCGGTGTCCAGCAAGGCCATCCCAACGTGCGACGTCTCCGCCGTGCGGCCAAGCGGGCGATGCAAGGAGCAATACTATGAATGAAAATCCTGGATTCAGTGGTGGCCAAGTCCTCTTGGCCCTCTTGGGTGGCGCCGCTGCCGGGGCCGTGGTGGCGCTGCTGACTGCGCCGCAATCCGGCGCCGACACGCGGTTGCTGATCCGTCAGCGGACGCTGCCAATGCGCGACTCGGCGGCGTGTTTGCCCAAGCCTGTGTCGGGAACGGGCGAAGCCGCGCGCGAGGTGCTCAACGCTGCCCTCGTGAAGAATGGCGAAGCGCATAGCTGACTTGCCAGGTGCCCTTCCAGTCGAGCGCGGCAGATTGGCGCGACCGATCGGAAGGGAGGTTGCGGGCCTTCCCCGCAATAAGGAACAGACCGTGCTCGCAACCATCGCCTCGGTGCTCATCGTTCTTTGGATACTCGGCCTCGTCACGTCGTACACGATGGGGGGCTTCATCCACATCTTGGCGGTGGTGGCCGTCGTCGTGGTGCTGGTCCGCGTCATCCAAGGGCGGCGAATTCTCTGACAGTGGCGACCGACAGGACCGCCGCGCCAAACCAGGGGTCGTCTCACGTCGAGCGATCCATCAAGTGTGTAAGTTCAATACTATATCAAGGAATACCCCATGACCGACCTCAAGAACAAGGTTAGCGAAACTGCAGAACACGCTCAGAATGCCGTGACCGAATCCGCCAGCAAGGCCGGCCACGCGACGACGGAAGCCGTCCACAAGGGCGAGCACGCTCTGGCCGATGTCGTCCGCAAGGCCAAGGACTTGGCCATCGACGCGGCCGACGGCCTTGCGCAAGTCGGCGACCGGTTTGCGGAAAAGGTCCACCACGCCCTGCATGTCGCGGGCGACAAGGTCAAAGACGCTGGCGACGACCTCAAGCAGGTGGGCGAGCACGTCAAGGACGCTGGCGACAAGGCCAAGCACACAGGCGACAAGGCCAAGCACGTCGGCCACTGAGCGAGTCTGCAGCCAGGAGGACGAGGGGTTGCGGGAGTCCTGCAAGCGCTCGCCCTCCTGGCGCCTCACCCGGCTCGCCTTGCGCCCCCGCTCGGCGGCAGACGACCACCGACAAGGAAAACATCATGAGAGTTTCTACTTCGCTCACTCTGGCCCTCACCGCCGTGCTGTCCGTCCTGCTGATGGGTGCCGCGCGGCCCGCCGAGGCGCAGAGCGCCATTGGCACCTCCAAGAACTTCGGCATCGGCCTCGAGCTGGGCCACGGCGCCGGTCTGTCGGTCAAGGTCGCGTCGTCGCCGACCAGTATGTGGCAGTTCGGCCTGGACTTTTACAACTACGGCCGCTATCGCACCTACTATCGGGATCACGGGCGCTACTACTCCACCTACGACTACGGCTTTGACTCCGCGTCCTTCCTGGTCCACGGCGAGTATCTGGCGCACCAAGCGAGCCTGGTCCAGAACAAGGCGCTGGCCTTGCCCTGGTATGTGGGCGGCGGCTTGGACTTGGGTGTCGGCGCCGGCACCGCGCTCGGCGTGCACGGCAACCTCGGTCTCGCCCTGCAATTCAACCGCGTGCCGATCGACCTGTTCCTCGAATGGACGCCCCGCGTCTGGTTGGTCGACTTCGTGCAGGTGCAGCCGCTGGAGTTCAACGGCGGCGTTCGCTTCTGGTTCTGAGTCTGCGCCGCATCGACGCAGGTCCTCGAATTCGTCAACGGAGGTCCCATGAAAGGGTTTCATCGCTTCGCCCCCGCTCTGGCCATCTGTCTGGCCGCCGCCGCGCTTTGCCCACCAACTGTGGCCGACGCGCAGGTCCAAGTCGGTGTCACCATTGCTGTTCCGGTATTTCAGGTTCAGATCGGCGGGCCGCTGGTCTACGTCGGGAGCGGCATCTGGGTGCTGGCGGACAGCCAAGACGAAGTCTTCTACAGCAACGGCTGGTACTGGGCCCGCGCCCATGGCCACTGGTACCGCTCGCACGGCCGTCGCGGCGGTTGGGGCGTCGTGGACGAGCGGCACGTGCCGCGCCGGGTCATGCGCGTGCCACATGGCCACTACCGCGACTACCACGCACCGCCGCAGGCGCGCCGAATGGCTCCGCCGGGCTGGGGTAGTCACGGCCGCCGCGGCGAAGGGCACGGCAAGCATGGGGAAGATCGGGGCGGCATGGAGCGTCCGCGCCAAGTGCAGCCCGGGGCCTGGCAGCGGATGGGACCGGGACCGGCGCCCAAGCACCGTGAAGGCGACCGCAAGGGCGGCCACGGCGAAGGCCACGGCGAAGGCCACGGCGGCGGTCGCGGCGGCGGTCACGGCCGCGGCCACTAGAGACTTGACCATGTACTGTACATTCGTTCCGGGCTTTCCAGTTCTGTCGAGTCTCTAGCTGCTATGTGGGGCGCAAGCGAGCGCCTGCGGCGACTCGCCGCGCCGATTTCCGAGCAGGAACAGCGCCGAGACCCGCCAAATGCTGTGATTTTCGACATGCTGAGTTTTACAGCAGTCGCCGCGGTCGACATGGATGCAGTATGGCCATTGTTCTGCTGCTTTGCGGTGCGAGCTGACTTGGCATGGGCTTTGCTTACCGATGTGCCGAATTGCCGCGCACGGCGCGGTGCACGGGAGAGGCCATGCTACCGACCAACGCAACATGCGAGCCAAAGGCCCGGCCTCCAGTCGTACACCACTCGGCCCGACCGTCCGCACACTTGGCCAAATGGCTTGGCGTACTTGGCGCCGCCAGCCTAATCAGCTGCACGACTTCGCTGCCGCCGAGCGCCGCGGATGCTGCGGGTGACGCATGGGATACCCAAGCCGACAGCGTGACTGCCGACACGGCGCCGACGGAGCTGAGCGACGCCCCTTTGGGTGAGGCGGACTGGTTCTATTCGACCGACTACGGGCCTGGGTTGACCAGCTGCCCGGAGACCTATTCGCAGAGCCAGCCTTGTACCGGGTCATTTACCTGCACCTACGGCCAGGAGTGCTGCTGCGGGCAATGCAGTCCGTCCCTGGTTTGCCAGTGTTCCAGCGGACAGTTCGCGTGCGGATACACGGACTTTTGTATGGGTCCGCAGTGCTCGCCGGGCTGCAAGCTGGGGCACTACACCACCCCCGACGGCTGCGAGGCCTGCGGCGAAATCCAAGTCAAGCTGCCAGAGCTTGTGTCGGCCACCCTGGCACCGCTCCGCGCATGTGGGCAGGACGCCGACTGTGCGGCCATTGCGGCGCCACCTCTGTGTGGAGCGGCGTGCAGCTTTGCCGTCTCGGCCACCCAGACGGCCGCGGCCGAAGTCGCCCTGCAGCCCCTTGCAGACCAATGGTGCGGCGGCGGTTACGGTTGCGCGATACCCTGCGCCGAGGCCGGCAAGCCCGCATGTCTGCAAGGCAACTGTCGGCTCGTCGGCCTGTGCGACCCGCTCGCTGCGCCGGCGGGTAGTCCGTGTGACGACAAGAACGCTTGCACGGACAAGGACATCTGCCAGGGGCCGGGCGTGTGTCAGGGCCAACCCAAGACCTGCGACGACGGCAACCCGTGCACCGACGACAGCTGCAACACGCTGAAAGGCTGCCAATTTGCCAACAACTCCGTGGGCTGTGCCAGCGAAGTGCCGTGCAGCTTGGGCGCCAAGTGCGAGGCCGGCGCCTGTACCGACAGCGGGACTCTTGGCTGGAAAGTGGCACTGCCTCCGCCCAGCTCGAACGGCATGGGGCGCGTGGGCCGGCTCAGCGACGGCTCGGTCGCGGTGGCCCAAACGACCCAGTCGGGCGGCGCCCACGTGGCCCGCCTTGACGCAAAAGGTCAAGTACTCTGGGAGCTTGCCTCGCTCCCCGCCAGCTCGGCTGCCGATATTTGCGCCTTTGGCAGCGGCGGCGTGGCCGTGGCCGGCCGGCACTACGGCGCGACCTGGAAAGACATGCAAAGCGTGGTCACGGCGCTCGACAGCGCGGGCAAAACGCTTTGGCAAACGGCGATAACCATGCCAAGCGCGGCGCCGGTGCAAGTGGTAGAGCGGCCCGAAGGCGGCCTGGTGCTGGTGGGCGGCTACTCGCCCGCGGTCGCCGACAGCTACAATGCCTTTGCCACGCGCTTGGGCACGGCCGGCCAAGTCCTTGGGACTACGGACCTTGGCTTGACGGCCGACGGCGGCTCGCTCACCGCCACGGCGCTCAAGCCTGGCGTCTGGGTCGTTGTCGCCACCAAGCCGGGGGTACCGATTCCGGCTGGCGACCAAAGCGACATACGGTTTGTGCGCTTGGGAGCTGACGGCGCGGTCATCGTGGACCAAATGCTTGTGAGCGGTCCGGAATACGACCGCCCGCTCGGCGTGGCAGCGATGGCGGGAGGCTTTGCGATCGGTGTGGGCAGTACCAGCTACAGCAAGGACTCCAAATCGATTGCGAACCGGGTGCTCCGCGTCGACGACAACGGCAAGGTGCTGAACTCGATTACGCTCGACGGCTGGCTCGCCAGTGTGACCGGCGACGGCACAACGGCCCTGGTCACCACCGCGACGGGGAGCAATCCGATGCAGTACCTGTTTCAGCCGGTGACCCCTGCAGGCGCGCTCGGCGTTGGTCTGGCTATCGACAGTGCGCTGTTCGCCGGAAAGACGGCGCTCTGGGCGGTGCCTGCGGGCGACGGCGGGGTCTACCTTGCTGTCACTACTGGAAAGGACCTGCAGGCGGTGCGCGTGGTGGGTCCTGGCGGTGCTTGTCCGTAGGTTGCGGCAACTCGCGGCGGTTCACCAAGGCGGCTCGCGGCGGCGATTCTGCAGTCTTGAACCGCGGCCAGCCGCGCGGCGGAGTCTTGGCGGTGCCGTCCTTGCGGTTGAAATGCAGCGGAAATGTGGCGTTCGGAACTGCAGGGAGTCGTGACGAACCACCGGCCGAACCAACGGATCGCCTTCCATCGGAGTGGGAAGTACAACGTGGTCGATGGGGCGTATCGGCTCGACGCGATCGCCGGGGCACGCGCCTGACAGTGCCGCCCAGAACAAGCGATCCGACCGCATGGGTTTTTCGCGGGCCGCCCTGTCCTCTGGGTGGGGCGCAAGCGAGCGCCTACAGCGACTCGCCGCGCCGCGACGCAGATTCTCTCCGGTATCCAGTGTTTCGGGCGCCAGTGTGACAGTGCCGCCCAGAACGAGAGATCCGACCGCATGGGTTTTTCGCGGGCGGCCCTGTCCTCTGGGTGGGGCGCAAGTGCATCGAGAGTCTGCCAACCTGCAGGAGCTGTGCGAGCCTGGCGCCACGCCGAAAACGTAGCCGCGACCACCCGGGGCGGGCGCGCGCTGCGAGGCGCGACAACGAGTCGGGTCGCGAACCTGCCGGACAACGTCTACTGGTGGCACGTTCCAGTGGCGAAAGTTACCGTATATTATGCCGAACGTAGCGGACCACGGCCTCGGCCGCCCGCACCAGCGGCACCTCGACCATGCCGTCGAAGGCCCGGTGCGCCAGCCGCCAGCGCGCCACCGGTGTGTAGAAGTGGTCGGCCAGCCACGGCAGCGGTCCGCGGAGGCCGTGGCGCTGCAGCACACCCGACCGGGCGAACACGCTGCAGAGGAACAGACCGTCCAGGCGGGCGCGCTGGCGGGCGGTGAGCCAGGGCAGCCTGGCACTGCGCGCCTCGTAGTTCGACCAATCGCGCCAGGTCGCCGGCGGCACGAAGCCGTGGTCCAGCGCCTGCTGCCAAACCGGCGAGCCCGGCAGCGGAAACAGCGGCAGGATGTGCCGGACCTGGGCCCGCGGGTTGTCCGTCAGCAGCTGCTCGGCCAGATCGATGGTCTGGTCGAGGTCGGCGGCGGTCTCGCCAGGAAAGCCCGACATCATGCCGTAGTTCACTGCAAGCGGCAGTCGGGCCAGCCGGCGGTTGACCAGCACCGCCTCGGCGCGGCAGTGGCCCTTGATCAGGTTCGCCAACATGCGGTCCGAGCCCGACTCCAGGCCGGAGCCGAGCTCGATGCAGCCGCTGCGCGCGAGCAGGTCGAAGTCGGCGTCGCTCATGCGCAGGGCCGTGGAAATCGTCAAGCCGTGGGCCACCCAGCGCAGCCCGAGCGGTTCGAGGCCGCGGGCGACGGCCAGCGCTCGCCGGCGGTCGGCAAAGAAGTTGTCGTCGACGAACTGAATGGTGTGCACCGGAAACTTCTGCTGCGCCTCGCGCACTTCGGCCAGCACCTGTTCGGCAGGGTCGGCGGCCCACCGTCCACCGAACAAGCCCGGGGCATAGCAGAAGGTGCACTCGCCCGGGCAGCCGAAGCTGCTGACCATCGGCAGCCAGCCGCCACCGCGGTAGTGGCCGACGTAGTGCTGCATATCCACCAAAGAATACTGGATAGGCAGCAAGTCGTTTCGCACCGTCCACGGCCGGGCGCCAGTGTAGACGACACCGCCCGGCGCGGCGGGATCCCGCAGGTACAGGCCGGCAACCGGCTGCAGGGGCCGGCCATCGCGCAGGGCCCGGGCCAGCTCGGGCAAGGTCCACTCGCCGGCGCCGTGAACCACCACATCGACCAGCGGGTCGCCGAGCGCCACCTGCGGCAAGGCGCTGACCGCCACGCCACCCCACACCAGCGGCACCTGCGGGCAGTGGCGGCGCACCTCGGCCGCCATCGCCAGGCTGGCGCCGATCGACTCGCCGATGACCGCGGTCAGGCCGACCAGCAGCGGCGGCGGCTGCAGAGCCCTACGCAATGCATCGGGCCAGCGGGCGCCGAGCAAGCGCTGGTCCAGGATCTGCACGGCAAATTCGTCGCCGAGGTTGCGGGCGGCGTGGAGCAGCCCCAGTGGCGGCATGAAGCCTTCCAGGCGCTCCCAGTCGCCGAACTGCGGCTGCAGCAACAGGATGCGCGGGCGGTCGCTGGGGGCAGAAGTGGGCATGGCCGGGCTGGGCGCGCCGGCGCCGCGATGTCCCTGAGGGTGCTCGGAATGCCAGGGCTTGTCCAGGGCTGCCCGCAGCGGCGCCGACCCCGCACGTGCCCGTCCACGCTGCGCCGATGCGTCTCCGCTGTGGGCAGCTTCCGCGTGCCGCCCGCGGCAAATCGGACTCGGCAGCGGCGCAGTGCCTGCGGTGGCCTGCCCGCTGCCAAGGACTACAGGTTGTACCCGCGCCCGAGCAACGCCTTGGCCGAGGAGGCAAACGCAGCGTCGTCGCCCACGTGGAACTGCAGCGCATCGGCCATGCGGTTGATGATGTGGAACAAGAACGCCACGTGCAGCGCATGGGTGATGGCCGCGTCCGTCACGCCCAGGGCGCGCAACGGGGCAAAGTCCGCGGGCTCCAGCTGGTCCGCCGCCTGCGCCATTTTGGACAGCACCGGCAGCATCGCGCGGGCTTGCGGCGAAACGTCAGCGCTGTCCAGCATTTCCAGACGCGTGTCCAGCCCCGAGCCCTGCATGGCGACCGACGCGACCGCGCCGTGCGAGCGGAGTCAGAATTCGCAGCGGTTCACCTTGGAGACCCAGGCGGCGAACAGCTCGCGCTCGCCGACCGACCACGGGCCCGGGCCGCGCATGACACGCTGAAAGTACATGTGATCGCCCAGGAATGCTCCGTGGAACTTGAGCGTGCGGATCACATCGGGGGCGCGGAAGCCGCTGACCAGCCGGATGAGCGCGTAGAAGGCGCGGTGGCGCAGGTGCTCGCCGCGTTCGACCTCAGGCAGACGCATCGGCATCCTCCCCAGCGCGCAAGGCCGCCAGGGCCGCATCGAGCAGGCGACCGGCCTGACCCACGGCCGCCGCGGCGGTCAGCTCGAAAATTGCACGATCATCAAGACCTTGGGCACGGAGCGCGGCCGCATCGGCGTCGGTCACGCGCGTGGCATCCAGCGCAACTTGGCCCGCCCACACCCCTTGCGCCCCGGGCAGCGACGCCGGGTCGTCCAGCGCCGCCGAGCGCACCTCCAGCGGCAGCGTGCCGGCGGGGCCGAGTACGGCGTCTTGCAGCTTCCGGCGCAGCGGAGCAAACGGGTCGTCGGTCATCCAAACCTCTTGCGCTAGGCGGGGTTGGCCTGCGAACAGGACCAGCGCACCATGCCGGCGTTGGCCCGCGAGCCTACGCTGCAGGTTGGCGGACGTCAACGTGGAATCCACCAGAGATTTCAACTTGGAAGCTCGCCCCGGCTGGCGACCCCAACGGTGAGCGCGCACCCAATCGCCCCGGGCAACCGCCTGCCCCGAGGGGGTGCATGTCGCGCAGCGGGCCGCCCCCGAGCGGCTGGACATGCACCAAAAAGCGGCTCAACCTCTGGTACCGGTCGCGCGGCGGGCGCGGGCGGGAAGGGGAATGGCCATGGTTCGCGTGGTTGCACTGGGGCTGGTCTTGGCCGCGTGCTCGGCGGCGCCCGCGACGTTGGTGCCGCCCGAACCGCCCCCGCCGCCCTGCCATACGGTGGAGCAGGGCCAGCCAGCCGGCGCGCGGATCGAGGTGCGCGGCGCGGCGATCCCGCCGCTGTTCATCGTCCAGGATCCCTCCCAAGACCCGGCGAGCGCGGTGCGCCTGGACGGCACGCCGACGCAGCAGGCCGCTCGAATTCCGCCAAGCATGGCGCGGTTCTTCTTGGTGGACGCGCAGCGCCAGTCGCTGTGGGAGGTGACGCTGACCGCGATGGGCGAACAGGTCGCGGTCATCGCAACGCCGCCTGCGCCCGCGGTGTTTCGGCGCACGGGGCACAACACCGGCGTGACGACGGCGAGCGCAGCGTTGGCCGCCGGCCTGACTGTCCACCTCTACGTCGACGTCGCCATCCGCGTTGCAGAGTGCCACTAAGCCACCGATCAATTTGACCGTTCTCCGCGCGGTTCCTGCTCGGAAATCGGCGCGGCGAGTTGCCGCAGGCGCTCGCTTGCGCCCCACATAGCCGGGGCGTAGTTCCCCAATCAGGGGCCATGGTCAACCTATTGCGTAGGCTACCGATCGAGACGCACGGTATCCCTGGCGCGATGTCCTTGGCCATGCCGGTCCCGGATTGAGGAACCTCACCCACACAGCAGCTAGAGACTTGGCAGGACTGGAAAAAACACGGAACGAATGTTCAGCACTTGATCGAGTCTCCAGCCGCACCACTGCGCCAGGGTGTCCCGCGGTCGCCCGCTGCCGTGGTTGCCGGTCCGCCACCCATGGATCCTCGTGGGCGTTGCGCTGCGCCTGCCGTCGGTGGCGCGCGGAGGCTCAACCCACCGAACGCGAATCGATGACCTGGGCAATCCTCCGGGCCGGGATCGGGGCCCGCCTTGGCAGTCCCTGCGCCGCGCGGTACGCTCGCCGCATGCGCACCCTTGCCCAATTCCTCGCCATTTCGTGCCTTCCGCTGTGCTTGGCCTGCTCTTCTGCAGCCACGCCCGCGCCCACCGCGACTGCGGACGCCGCTTCCGACGGCGCGGCCGCCACCGACACCGCCGCCACCGCCGACGCGAGTCCGGATGCCGGGCCGGTGCCGCTGTCGCAACGCAAGCTGGACGCACCCCAAGTGTGGGCGACGCCGATCGCCGACTACCAGAAGGTGGGCAAGAAGTACTACGGCAGCAAGTACGACAAGTCGATCACCGACCTGGCGGCCGCCGAAGGCAAGCTTTGGCTGGGCTACGGCGACGGCACCTACAACCTGGGCGAGAAGATCCCGATTGAATTTCGCTATTTCAATAGTCCGGACGACCCGTCGCCCAGCGCTGCCCTGTGCAAGGGCGAGGGCCAGGGCGAAGTCCAACAGACGCCGTACCAGACCGGCGAAGAGGTCATCGGCAACTTCCGCGTCTTCGATGGCGCGCTGTGGCAGGCCGGGCTGGATTCCATCGACGCAGACGAGCTGTGGACCCAGGCGCACACCTCGCCCAAAAGCATCCAAGGCAACGTCTATTTCCTGGAGGGCGGCGCGTGGCAGAAGCGCCGGACCGTCACCGGCGGCGAGCACGTGCAAGATGTGGTGGGCTGGAAGGGCGCGGTGTACGCAGTTGGCTCGGGGGCGGACCTCCGCAGCGAATTCGAGGCCGGCCAGGTGTTCCGCTACTTGTGGCGGTCCACGGACAAAGCGCAGACGTTCCAGACCGTGCAGCGGGTCAAGGTGCCAGAGGACGGCAAGGGCGACACGCGCTGGGTGACCCTTATGCCCTTGGGTGATGCACTGTATCTGTTTGGATACGTGAGCCATTTTGCGACGGGCAAGGCCACCATCGCCAACGCGCTCTACGACGGCGCGACGGTGACCACGCTCGACGCGACCGACGAACTGGCGACCCTGTACCCCGATGGCACGCTGGCGCTGGCGGGCGGGCGCGCGCTGTTCTGGGGCGTCGACGTGAGCGCGCAGCCGGCCGTGCGCACGGTGGCGATAGTCAGCCCCAACGCGCAGTTGACCGTGCTCGACGCCTTCGACGGCTATTCGCTGCTGGACGTCGCCTACGCGGCCGAGACCGACGACGTGCTCTACCTGCTGGCGCAAGGCGAGGTGTCGGCGACGAGCAAGGGCCCGTTCGACGTCCGTGTGTGGACGGCCAAGGGCGCCAAGCCCGGGCAAACGACCGAGCTGCTGCAGGCCGACCTGGCCGTGCGGCCGACGGCGCTGGCCTTGTGGCAAGGCAGCGTGTGGCTGGGCGACGCGACCGGACAGGTGTTGCGCGCGGA